>JANQQW010000367.1 GCA_028284885.1 Planctomycetaceae bacterium | reverse complement strand
CGACCACCTCGCGGACGTCTCCCGGCCGCGACGCGATCTCCGTCCGCACGATCCGTCCGGCGATCGCGACGGCGAGGTCGACGACACGTCGCTCCCACTCGGCGATCCACCGGTCCCGCTCGGCTGCGAGCGACTCGGCGGCTCGCTGTACGGCCGGCGCCAACGTCCCGAGCTGCTCGGCCGCCTTCGCTCGGGCCATGGCGTCCACACGTCGGGCGATCTCGGTCTCCGCGTCCGCAAGACCGGCGGCCTTGCCCTCGGCGCGGGCCTCGGCCTGTGCGGCGGCACGAATCGTCTCGGCCTCCCGTCGAGCGTCCTCGACCACTTCCCGCGCACGAGCCTGGGCGACGTCCAGCTGCTCGTCGCAGTGCTTCTGCACGTCCTCGAAGTCGAAGGCGATCCGCGAACCGTTGGCCCGGACCGCAGCGGCCTTGATGACTCGTCCCGTCTCGCGGTTGCCCACGTCCGCCTCGCTTTCGTTCTCGACTCTCGTCCCGGACTACGAGACGAACTGGTCGTTCTCGGCCCCGTTCGCGATCTGGATCTCCCCGGAGTCCTCGAGCCGGCGGACCGCGTCGACGATCTGCTGCTGCATCGCCTCGACGTCGCTGACGCGGACCGGGCCGAGGTACTCCATCTCCTCCTTGAGGAGCTCGGCGGCGCGCTGCGAGAGGTTGCCCAGGATTCGGTCGCGAATCTCGGTACTCGCCCCCTTGAGCGCCGTGGCCCACTGCGACGTCTCGACCTCCTTCAGCAACGACTGGATGGCCCGGTCGTCGAGCTTGAGCAGGTCGTCGAACACGAACATGAGACGCTTGATCTCCTCGACGAGGTCGGGGTCGTCCTGCTCGAGCGTCTCGAGGATCCCCTTGTTCGTCATCCGGTCCGTCACGTTGAGGATCTGGGCGACCGCCGGAATTCCACCGGCCGCCTCCATGCTCTGGGCGAAGCTCGACGTCATCCGGCTCTTCAAGCTGGTCTCCACGTCACGGACGACGTCGGGGTTCGTCTGTTCCATGTGCGCCACCCGCCGCACGACCTCGATCTGCTTGTTCGAGGGGAGGCCGGCGAGCACCTCCGCGGCGAGCGAGGCGGGCAGGTGGGAAAGCACGAGGGCGATCGTCTGCGGGTACTCCTCGACGATGAAGGTCAGCAACTGGTCCGGGCCCGCCTTCAACAGGAACGAGAACGGAACGGCGGAGATCGTCTGCCGGACGTTCTCGAGGATCGTCCCGGCCCCCTCCTTGCCGAGCGACTGCTCCAGCAGGTCCCCGGCGAGATCGACGCTCCCTGACTCGATGGGCAGTCGTTCGCGGGCCTGGGACTCGAACTCCGCGAGGACCTCGGCCTGTTCCTGCTTCGTGACGCCCTCGATGCGAGCGATCTCCAGCGAGACTCGCTCGACGAGTTCCCGCGGCATCTGACTCAGGACCTCGGCCGCCACGGGCTTCTCGAGGGTGAGCAGCAGAATGGCCGCCTTGCGAATCTCGTCCACGATCGACCTCCCGTCGTGTCAGCTGCCGTGCGCCGTCAGGCGCCGGACCGAATCCACTTGCCGATGACGGCTGCCGCCGTCTCGGGGTTGTCACGTACCGCGTTCTGCAGTTCCTCACGGGCCATCTGCTCGGCGTCCGGCTCCGCGGCCTCCAGTACCTCCATCGGGTCGGGCCTGGGGGGCAGGTCCGCCTCCTCTTCCTCGTCCTCCGGTTCGTCCGTCGCGGACGAACCGCCCCGTCGGACCATCCAGAGGGCCATCAACGCGAACATCCCCAGTCCCAACGTGCCGCCCCAGCGGCGGAACCAGTCGGTGAGAACCGTCGTCCACGGCAGCGACGCGGGGGGCGGCGTGTTCTCGACCCGGACGAAGCTCGTCACGCTGACCTGCTCGGCCGGGGCCCCGATCGCGTTCGAGACGCTCGTCGTGACGTTCGCCTCGACGGTCTGGCGAAAGTCGGCGACCGCCTGGTCGAACGC
>JANQQW010000356.1 GCA_028284885.1 Planctomycetaceae bacterium | reverse complement strand
GACCAGCACGATCACCCGCGGCGCGTCGGCCGGGGCGCCGCAGACGAAGTTGCAGACGTGACGCGTCGAGGAGTAGCGACCGGTCTCGGGATCGACCTTCTGGGCGGTGCCCGTCTTGCCGAAGACGTCGTACCCCTCGATGCGGGCCCGCTTCCCGGTTCCCCGCTCGACGACCGCACGCATGGCGACGCCGACGACCCAGTCGGCCACGTCGGACGAGACGACCTCCGAGGAGACGACCGGCGGCTCGTACGGGGCCTCGGCGAGCGGGGCGTCGTCCGCGTCGACGATCTGCTTCACCAGCCGCGGGTGCCGGAGGACGCCGCCGTGGGCGAGGGCGGCGTGGGCGGCGGCGAGCTGCATCGGCGTCACGCCGATCTCCTGCCCCATCGGGATCGAGCCGGTCGAGTAGACGTCCCACTTCGACAGCGGCCGCAGCAGACCGTGCACCTCGCCCGGCAGCTCGACGCCGGTTCGGCGGCCGAAGCCGAACGCGGTGACGGCGTCGAACAGGGCCGGGTTGCCCAGCCGCTCGCCCAGCTTCGCCATCCCGATGTTGCTCGACTTCACGAGGACGTCCGCGAGGGACAGGTGGCCGTAGCGGTGGTGGTCGTGCAGCACCCGCGGCCCCATGCGGTAGGCACCGTTCTCGCAGTGGATCAGCTCGTCCCGCTCGACGAGACCGGCCTCCAGGGCGCGGGCGACGAGGAACGGCTTGAACGTCGAGCCCGGCTCGAACACCGACGCGACGGTCGTGTTCTTCCACGCGGTCGGGGCGACGTTCCGCGGGTCGTCCGGGTCGAAGTCCGGCATCGAGACGACGGCGAGCAGCTCGCACGTCGGCACGTCGACGACGACCGCACAGGCCGACAACGGCCGCCACTCCTCGACCAGCTCCTCCAGCCGTTCCTCGGTGAAGTCCTGGACGACGGAGTCGATGGTGAGCACGACCGTCCGCCCGGGAACGGCTCGGGAGGCGACGTGGTCGCGCACGTCGATCACGCGGCCGCGGGCGTCCCGGACGAGTGTGCGGCGACCGTCCGTTCCGCGGAGGACGGCGTCCTGGCTCTGCTCGACTCCCCCGCGACCGACGCCGTCGACGTCCCGCAGCCCGAGCACGTGGCAGGCGAGCCGGCCGTGCGGGTACCGTCGCTGGAACTCCTCGCGGAAGCCCCACGTCCGCGGCGGCAGCTCGGCCTTTCGTACGCGGTCGGCCGTTTCCTCGTCGATGCGGCGTCGGACCCACAGGAAGTGCTTGTCGGCGTTCGTCTCGATCCGCCGGGCGAGCGCGTCGGCGTCCAGGTCGAGGAGACCGGCCAGCTTCTCGGCGACGGCGGTCGGGTCCTCGATTCGTGACGGAACGACGAACAGGCTGCGGGCGGTGACGGTCGTCGCGAGCACGCGGCCGTGCCGGTCGACGACGTCGCCCGGTCGGGCCGGGATCGTCTCGGTGAGGGACTGCTGCCGGGCGACGCGGTCGGAGAGGTCGTCGCGGCTCCAGACCTGCAGCTGCACGAGTCGGCCGGCCAACACGAGCCAGCCGGCGAGGAAGGCCACGACGAGTGCGCGGCTCCGCCAGGCGGGAACGGCCGGAGCCGCGTCGGGGCGGACGACGTCGGTCGACACGGCGTCACCAGTCGCGCGGCGGGGCCGCGTCCCAGAAGAGCAGCGGTGCCGCGGGCTCGCCGGTCCGCTCGGCGTCGGGACGCGGCTCGAGCAAGAGTTCGCCCTCCTCCATCGCATCGACCAGTCGGGACGGCGCGCCGAGTTCCTGCGTGCGGAGCCTCAGCCGGGCGTGGTTCTCCCGCAGCACGTTCTCGCGGAAGTGCTGCCGGCTGATCTCGCGACGCAGTTCCAGCGACCGCTTCTCCAGCGCGACGCCGGCGAGCGACACGGCGACCACGAGGGCGATGGCGGCGGCGAAACGGAAGACCACGGGTCCTGGCCGAACGAGAGTCGGAACCACACGACTCTCATCGGTAGGTTCGCGTCCCTCCGACCAGTCGAACGCTGCTGGCGTCGGCGGGGAGGTCGAGCACCGTTCCGAGTGGGAGGGTGTCCGGCGTCCGCAGCCGTCCGCGGTTCAGCTCGAAGATCTGGACCCACCGCGAGCCCCGGCCGAGGTGGACGTGGGCGATCTCGGAGAGCGTGTCCTCCTCGCCCACGCGGTACTTGGGCCGGCCGTCCGCGTCGACGAAGAAGCCTTCGGGGTTCTCGTGCGGGCAGGCCTTCGCGTCCTCGCCCGGGCCGCACAGCTTGGGGTACCGCTGGTGCAGGTACGCGGTCGGCGGGCAGAGGACGAGCATCCCGGGCCGCATGTGCTTCGGGTTCGCGATGCGGTACTCGTTGAACTTCGCGAGAGCCGAGAAGTACTTGGCCGTGTCGTACGCGTCCCGGCTGATGGTCCAGTAGCTGTCCCCCGCCTCCACCTCGTGCACGGTCGTGCCGGGCGGTGCCGTGGGGTCCTCGCACGCCTGGTGTTCGGCGGGCGGGGCGTCGTTCCAGTTCGTCTGCTGGTGCCGTTGGGTGGGGTGCTGCTCGAACGCGTCACGGCCGAAGTCGTCGCGGCGGGCGTCCTGGCGGAAGTCCTGCTGCCTCGGCTGGTCCTGGCGGAACTCGTCCCGACGGGGATCCTGTCGCGGGTTCCGCGGGTGGGCGTCGACCGGCTCGAAGGTCTCGAAGTCGTCCCAGCCCGCCTCGGCCGGCTGCCGCTGGGCGACGTCCTGCCGCGGCCGTGGCTGCTGCCGCTGCTGAACGGGCTCGAAGTCGTCCCAGCCGGCGTCGTTCGTCGCGGCCACGCCGCGCGTCTGACGGATCCGCGGGTCGTCGAACTCGGCGATCTCCAGTCGTCCCGGCTCCTGGTCCCACGCGTCGACGACGCGTTCGTCGCGTCGGCCGAAGTCGTCACGTCCGAAGTCGTCGCGTCCGAAGTCGCGTCGGCCGAAGTCGCGTCGGCCGAAGTCGTCACGCGGTTGCTGGTTCCGCGGCCGGTGTTGTTCACTTGCCCCGAAGTCGAAGTCGTCCGCGAACTCGTACTCGGCGAGCCCTCCGTCGGGCGGGCACTCCTCGGGCTTCGGCTCGGTGGCCGGTTGCCTCGGGTCGGGCTCGAACAGGTCGGCGAAGGCCGGTTCCTCGACCCCGCGGTGTCCCTCGGCCGGGGGCTTCTGCACCTCGTGGTTGCGGAAGTTCTCCGGGTCCAACTCGGCGAACGGGTCGTCGTGCCGGGGCGTCTCGCGGGAGACGGGCTGGATCTCGGCCCAGCCGTCGTCGTGGCGACCCTGGCCGCGGCGCGTCGGCTCCTCGAAGGCGTCCGCGTGGACGACGTCCTCCGGGCGTTCCTGCGGCTTCGGCCGACGGTTGACGGGGGGATCCCGACGTTCCGGCCGGGACTCCGGGTGCTCGGCGAAGTCGGTGGCGGCGATGGTCGTCTGCCGCTGCTGCAGCTTCTTCCAGACGACGAACCCGAACGTGCCGAGCAACAGCACGACGAGCGTCAGGCCGATCTTGGTCTCGGTGGACATGCCGCGTTTCTCCCGGGAGAAGCCCCAGTCGTCGGGCTCCTCGGACTTGGACGACTTCGCCTCGGCCCGCTCGCGCGAGTCGGCCGCGTCGGTCTCTTCGTGTCTCGGCCGCTGGTCGTGCGGGTCGGCGAAGTCGCGTTCCGCGAAGTCGGCGTCGCCTACCGGCGTGTCGCCGCTCGCAGCTTCGCCGAACGGGCCCGCGGGTTGACCCGGCTCTCCGCCGGTGTGGCCGTGGTCGGTTTGTTGGTCAGGTTTTCCCATCGCGCTTCGTCCCTGAAGGCGTGTTTCGCGAGGCGGTCTTCCAACGAGTGGAAGGTGACGACACAGGCCCGCCCGCCGGCCACGAGGGCCGCGGGGAGCACGTGTTCCAAGGTGCGTTCGACGTGTTGCAGCTCGTCGTTGACGAGGATGCGGAGGGCCTGGAAGACCCGGGTCGCCGGGTGCTTCCGGCTGTCCCGGCGGACCTTGCCGGGAACGGCCGACTCGACCGCGGCGACGAGGTCGGCGACGGTGCGGACCGGGTTCCCGTCTCGACGAGCGACGATCTCCGCGGCGATCGCGCGGGCGTGTCGTTCCTCGCCGTAGTCCTGCAGGGCCCGTGTGATCTCGTCGGCTTCGAGCGCTTCGAGTCGTTCGTGGGCCGGCTCGCCCCGCGACTCGTCGAACCGCAGGTCGAGCGGGCCGTCCGTGCCGAAGCCGAACCCGCGGCCGCTCTCCAACTGGTCGGAGGAGAGGCCGAGGTCGAGCAGCACGCGGTCGGCGTGGTCGAGCCCGAGTTCGGCGAGGACGTCGAGGAGGTCGGCATGGGAGGCGTGGACGAGGTGGGTGTTCGGTCCGGAGACCTTCTCGGCGGCGAGTTCGAGCATCGCCGGGTCGCGGTCGAGTCCGACGAGGGTGCCGGTGTCGCCGAGGCGTTCCAGGAGGGCGGCCGCGTGCCCTCCGCCGCCCACGGTGCCGTCGACGACGACCTGCCCTGGCTGGACGTCGAGGAAGTGCAGCACCTCCCGCAACAGCACGGGACGATGGACGGAACGGCGTGACACGCGCGACCCGTTGAGGAGTTGAGTTGTCAGGTGGAGTGCCGTCCCCGAGGACCGGAGACGTGGAGATTCGCCCGGGGAGAGCCGAGCGGCGGGAGTTCTACACCGGATTCCCGAGCGCGCGAAGGGGAGTTTTCGGCGGCTGCCGAGCGGCCGGTGTCAGCCGGCCGGTGACGCGTGCCCACCCGTCGCAGCGTCGCCGAAGATCGACGCGTAACCGGGGGGCTGACATCCCCCCGCTCGCCGACTTACACGTGCAGCTCCGCCACGTCCCGGTCCGCCAGGACGCCCGCGGTCCGAGCATCGTCGCGTCCCACCGCTTGCCGACTCACACATGGAGCTCGACCACGTCCCCGTCCGCCAGCACGTGCTCGCGGCCGACCACCTGCCCGTCGCTGTCGGCCGAGTCGCCCCACACACGGGCGTGCTTCAAGGCCGCGGCCACGTCGTCGTGCACCTCGTGGGCCACGTCCTCGACGGTGCCGCCGACGGGAATCGTGAAGGGCGAGTCCCGCTCCGGCTCCTGCCCCGGCCGCTTCGTGTAGACGCGAATCAGCCCCAGCAGGTCGAACGCCGCCGCCCGCAACGGGTCGAGCGATCCGGCGTCGTCGGCGTCGACTCGCACGAGCGGCAGGTCCGGCCCGCCGAGTTCACGCAGGAACTCGAGCCGCGTCTCGACGTCCGGGTCGTTCGACCGCGTGACGACGAGCGTCGTGCGCACGTGGACGACCGAGAACTCCTCGTCGTCGAAGCCGCTGCGGTCGGAGAGGCGGGTGCGGCGGGACTCGAGTTGGCGGACCACCTCCAGCGTCTGCTCCGGGGCGTCGTCGCTGCTGCCGTCGAAGCAGAGCAGCACGCCGTCGGCCGCGCGGACGAGGTTCAGCACGTACGGCTCGAAGTGCGTCTCCGTCACGGGCGGCACGTCGACCAGCTGCACCCGCACGTCCTCCCACGCCATCATCCCCGGCAACGGCTCCAGCGTGGAGAACGGGTACTCGGCCACGGTCGGCCGGGCGTCGGTCAGCTCGGCCAGCAGCCGGCTCTTCCCGGCGTTCGGCCCCCCCAGCAGCAGCACGGTCCCGGCCCCCTGCCTGGGGAAGCGGAACGTCCGCCCCCCCTTCTTGGCCGCCTTCCGCTCGGCCTCCGCCTCCCGCCGCGTCTCGCTCAGCTTCGCCTTGATGTGCCCCTGCAGATGGTCGGTCCCCTTGTGCTTGGGGATCAGCCGCAGCATCTCCTCGAGACACGCGAGCCGCTCCGCCGCCGACTGCGCCCGCCGGAAGCCCCGCTCGGCCTTGCGATACTGCGGCGTGAGATTGGCCGGCACTTGGGGTGGGGGAACTGGGGAGTGGGGATTGAGGACTGGGGACTCGGGACTGCAGTATGTAGAAACTGGTCTACCCGAGGGAGTCTGAGTGTCTCGGCCGAACACTGACCCGCAGGCATATCTCTCGCGCTTTGGCTCCGAGCCGGCCAACGGCTTTCTCGAGTTCTGGGCCAGCGAGCAGATCCGCGAAGCGTTGCCAACCGCGTTCCGCGTGCACGGCGTCGCTCGGATCGTCGAGATCCAGTACATGCTCGACATCTACGACGCGACGAGCTTTCGTCCCGACTCCAACCTGCTGGCGTTCGCAGTCACGTCCGACGGCCACGATCTCCTGATCGACGTGCGGGACCCCGCAGCCGAGTTGCTACAGGACGAGTTCGGACTCGTCTACTCGCTCGGTGTGTCCGTCGCGGACATCACGCTCCCGTAGGCCTGTCGAGGTGGCGTCTGCTCACCAGTCACGTCGCTGAAGATCGATGACAGCACCGTGGCATTGGTCTGGCGGCTCCGTCACTCGTCCCGCGGTTGCGGGTCGGCGTCGAGTTGTTTGCGGAGTTCGATCAGTCGGCGGATCTGTTCCTCGCGGAGGGCTTCGACCTCCTCCTCGGTCAACGTGCTCGGCGGGCCGCCGGTCCACTCCAGGAACTGCTTCTCGGAGACGACCGGGATGCCGCGAGCGTCGGCCTCGCGTCTCAGTTCGGATGCGGCCTCGCGGTACCGCTTCTGGTTCTCGAAGGCGATGACGGACGAGCCGTCGACGTCACCGACGACGACCAACCGGACGGACGGCTCGAGGTCGGCCAGACGTTCGCCGTCGAGGTCGCTCAGGAGTTCGTAGGACTCCGCTCCCTGGGACCGGAGGAACTGCATCATCCCGGGATTTCGGCCGCCGTCGGTCGAGTGGTTGCCGGTCTCCAACTCGCCGAGCAGGGCGATCGTCGTCTTCTTCCCCGGCGTCCACCACGGGGCGTGCAGGTCGGCGGCGAGCAGCGTCTCGGCGTCGGCGGGTTCCTTGCCCTCTGCGGCCGGCATCAGCCGAACCTCGGAAGTCGCCGGGCCAAGGACGCGGACAACCTCGAACGTTCCCAGGTCGTACTTCCGTAGCACAGCGCGGGCGGCGAGGAACCGCATGCGGGGCCGGGCGCCGTGCTCCGAACCGAGTGGCACGACGCCCAGTCCGGTCTTCGGGTCGAACGACGTCAGCCGTCCGTCGACCTGCCAGCGCTCGAGGTGCTCGGCCCGCTTCGACAGGTCCTGCACCCGACGATCCAACGCCTTCAGCATCTCCACGAGCTCGTCACGCTGCTCGGCGGCCTTCTCGCGAACTTCGACGTACTCCTTGGCGAGCTTGTCGTAGGTGTCTCGCCACTTCGCCGCTTCGTCGTCGGCTCGCTGCTCCTGCTGTTCTCGTTCCTTCTGCTCCTTCGCGAGCTGGGCCTTCAGGTCGGCGATCATCGCGTCCCGCCGGGCGAGTTCCCGCTCGACCAACTTCGCCTGTGCCGCCCGCGCCGCCCGGTTGACGACCTCCGCGTCGAAGTCGTCCTGCTCCTGCCCGAAGGAAGGTCCGTTCGCGGCCACCAACAGAACGAGTGCCAGGATCGCGTGTCGCTTCACGTCGGTGCCTCGGGATCTCGGGTCGGGTGACCGGACTGGAACGCTCTTGCCGCTCCCACCATCGCAGAACGGCTCAGAGAGCGACCAAGAATCCTGGGACGCCACGGCGATTCCCGGTTTCCAATCCCCGAGTGCCGAGTCCTCCCCGTCACTCCGCGGGCTCGCCGGTGAAGTAGGCGGGGGCGTCCTTCCACTTGATGTTGCAGCCGATGCTCGGCGTCTGGTCCTCCGGGACCGGCGAGCCGGCGAGGACCTGGTCACAGGCGGCGCGGAGGTCGGCTCCGGTGATCGGCTTGCCGTTGCCGGGGCGGCTGTCGTCGAACTGCCCGCGGTAGACGAGCTTCATGTCGCCGTCGAACAGGAAGAAGTCCGGCGTGCAGGCCGCCTTGTAGGCCTTCGCCACCTCCTGCGTCTCGTCGTACAGGTACGGGAACACGTACCCGGCGGAGGCGGCCTCCTCCTTCATCTTCTCCGGGCTGTCGTCCGGGTGTGTCGAAACGTCGTTCGAACTGATGCCGACGACGCCCAGTCCCTTCTCGTGGTACTCCTTGGTGAAGGCGGCCAGCTCGCTGCGGAGGTGGATGACGAAGGGGCAGTGGTTGCACATGAAGACCACGAGCAAGCCCTTCTTCTGGGCAAAGTCCGCCAGCGAGACGGTCGTGTCATCGACGTTCGGCAGCGAGAAGTCGGGAGCCTCGGTGCCGAGTTCGAGCATCGTGGAGGCGGTCTTGACCATCGCAGTGATCCAATTCGCTTGGGGGTTCGTTCGTGTCGTGCGGCGTCTCCGCCAGTAGAGTCGGTGGGCCGTCAGCGTTCAATTCGCCCGGGGGGAAAGTCGTGAATTCCGGCGGGACGGGACTCCAAGGTGGCGGCAACGCCGGCTTGCCCGGCAAGAACGACGGCGAATGGGAGCCCGAGACGTTCGGCTTTGCGTGGAAGCTGGCCCTCGGCGTGCTCGGGGCAGCCGTCCTCGCCGGCATCGTCCGCGATCTGCTGCTGTGACGATCCGGGCGGCGGTGTGGGACAGCTCACAGATGCCCGGAAACCGATCGGCGATGCTGCGAATGCGGGATCCCCGGTGAAGTGCCGATGCACTTCGCTCACCCATTCCCCGTTCCCAGCAAGCCGGGGATCCCGCGTTTTTTCGCGAGCGGGGGAGAAAGGACTGGAGAAGCGGGGCTGGAATCTCGTTGACCCTTGGTACGGGTGTTGCAAGAATCGGGCGTGACGCCCGAGCCGGCGCTCGCCGGCAGCTTGCGTCGTGACGGTCGTCACCCCTATCCGAAGGGACGAGTCGCGTGGCACGGATCAAAACGGCTGCCTTCCTGTTCGCCCTCGCCACGCTCCAGATCCTCACGACCGGCGGAACGGCCAGTGCCCAACTGTCCGAACTGATCGAAGCCCAGGCAGGTCTCGAGGCGGGCCGCGAAGTCGAGCTCGACCTCCCGCCCATCGTGAAGAAGTACCGCGTGCCGCTCGTCCGGCCGCGTCGCGTCGCCCTCTCGCCGGACGGCGTTCTCTACGTGGCGGACTGGGGAGCCGGGTCGGTCGTCGCCGTCGCGGCGGACGGCACGGCGGACGTCGTCGCCTCGAACCTCGGCGAACCGGCCGGACTCGCGTTCGACCCCTCCGGCAACCTCTACGTCTCCGAACACGCCAGCGGCATGACGGGCGGCGGCCGCGTCGTCCGCATCACGTCCGACGGCGAACGCGAGGTCTTCGTCGAGAACCTGACCGCCCCGACCGGACTCGCCTTCGACGGCAGCGGCTACCTGTACGTCGCCAACTTCCAGGACGACTCGGTGACCCGCGTCTCCCCCATGGGCGAGGCGATCACGTTCGTCTCCGAGATTCCGAACCCCTCCGCCGTCGCGGTGGGACCGAGCGGAACCCTCTTCGTCTGCAGTTCGACGGAGGGGAGCGTCTACGCCGTCGGCTCGATGGGCGAGGTGACGCTGCTGACCCGCGGCCTGCAGGGGCCGTCCGACCTCGCCTTCACGCCGGACGGGCATCTCGTCGCCGCGAACTACGGCGGGGCCGAACTCTCCCACGTCGATCCGAAGGGCCGCGTTCGCCGCTACGCGACCGTGCCGAAGGGGACGATCGGTCACTTCTTCGACGCGGACGGCAACCTGCTGCTGGTGAACTGGGACCACCGCATGCTGGTCAAGGTGGTCACCATCCTGACCATCCCCTCCCCCGACTCCGACACGCCGATCCGCGTACGTCTGCGGGAGAAGCGACAGCGGCCGACCGAGAAGACGCCCGAGCAGCCGATCATCTGACCCGGTCGCGGCGAGTCGATCAGGACGGCGCGGCAAAGCGGTGTGTCGGGACCGGGCGACCGGGACGGAAGCTCTGGGTCTGCCGGAACTCCGCCGTGCAGCCGGCCGCCTCGCACGAGGCCGTGACCGCATCACGGACCAGCGTCTCCAGCACGGCTGGGTCGCACGCCACGCGGGCGTTCACGACCAGTTCGCACGTCCCCACCTCCTGATGGCTGGGAAGCGAGAGCGTCGTCTCGGAGTCGCTGCCGACGAGGTTGGCGACGCCGAAGAAGCCCTCCCACAACCCGATCGTCTTGAGGTGGGCCGTCTCCGCCTCCTGCTCGGCGAGCGAGTCCCGGAGCCGCTCGATTACGTCGACGAGCAGGTCGTCGAGCGCGAACTTGGACTCGCCGGTGACGGTGATGCTGGAGTTCAGCCACCCGAGCTCGGCCTCCCCCTCGGCGTACGTGTCGTAGTCGATGTCGAGGATCCGTTGGCCGAAGTCGCCGTCCTGTGCGAGGAACTCGACGAGCCCGTCGAACCCGTCGCCCGTCTTCGCCGAGATGCGGAGCAGCGGCACGCCGGGAACGTGTTCGCGGACGAGTGCCTCGAGCTCCTCGACCTCGGCCAGTTCGAGCTCGTCGACGCGGTTCACGAGAATGGCGTCCGCCTCCTCGAGCTGCTTGCGGAGGATGTACTCGGCCTTGGGCGAGAAGCCACCGCGGCCGCCGTCCCCGCCGCCGAGCACGCGTTTGCCGTGGTTGGGCTTGAGGATCACGCCGTAGGGGGCGATGTCGAACTCGGCGTCGTACAACTGCTTGAGCGGCTGGACGACGGTGGCGACGAGGTCGGTGCAGCTGCCGACCGGTTCGGCGAGGATGACGTCGGGCCGCCCGGCCTCTCCGAGCGAGCCGACGGTCTCGACGAGTTCGTCGAAGTTGCAGCAGAAGCAGGCCCCGGCGACCTCGCCCACCTCGAAGCCCTGCCCGCGGAGCGTGTTCGTGTCGACGAGGTCGGACGCCTGGTCGTTGGTGACGATGCCGACGTTGAGGCCCGCGTCGGTGTAGTGGCGGGCGAGCCGGCCGAGCGTGGTCGTCTTCCCGGCGCCGAGGAAGCCGCCGATCATGACGTAGCGAATACGGTGGGACATGGTGGGATCTCCGAGGTGGGGGCAACTCGTCGAGCGTAGCCGATCCGCCGGGGAACTTCACTCGCCGTGCCCCCGGTGACGCCGACTTCCCCGTGACGCGGGGTGCGCGGCCTTTCGCGGGAATTCGTCCCACGCTCCCCGGCCCGACGGCGTACGCAGCGTTGGTCGATGCACATCGATTGCAACAAGGCGTCGGCCGGACTACACACAGCCTTCACGACACACCGCCACGATCCGACCCCCGCCGTGTCCCTCGACCTGATCGACGTCCGCAAGAGCTACCGGGAGCCGAACGGCCACCAGTTGCCGGTGCTGCGGATCGACGAGTTCCACCTGAAGCAGGGGGAGCAGGTCGCGCTCGTCGGGGAGAGCGGCGGCGGCAAGACGACGTTGCTGAACTGCGTCGCCGGAATCGACCGGCCCGACTCCGGCAAGGTCGTGGTCGACGGCGTGCAGGTGAACGCCCTCGGCGAGGTCCCGCGGGACCGCTTCCGGGCCGAGCGGATCGGCATGGTGTTCCAGACGTTCAACCTGCTGCCCGCCTTCTCCGCCTACGAGAACGTGCTGCTCGGCATGAGCTTCTCCGGCCGCGGCGTGGACAAGGCCCGGGCCGTCGACCTGCTGGGGCTCGTCGGGCTCGGGCACCGGCTCTCCCACCGCCCGGGGCAGTTGTCGGTCGGCGAGCAGCAGCGGGTGGCCGTCGCCCGGGCGCTCGCGAACCAGCCCGTCGTCATGCTGGCCGACGAGCCGACCGCCAGCGTCGACACGGCGAACCAGGAGACCGTGCTCGACCTGATTCGCACGGCCTGCACGGAGCGGGAGATCACGCTGCTGCTGGTGACGCACTCCCGGCAGGTCGCCGACCAGTTCCCGCGGGTCGAACGGCTGAGCGAGTTCAACAAGCCGGAGGCGTTGGCGTGAACCTCGTCCAGATCGCCCTCAAGAGCATTCGGCAGCGGGCACTCGCCTCGTCGCTCACGGCGCTCGGCGTCGCGCTCGGCGTGATGCTGATGGTCTGCGTGCTGGTCGTGTTCGGCATCCTGCGGCGGTCGTTCACGCAGAACTCCATCGGCTACCACCTCGTCGTGGGGCCGAAGGGGAGCGACCTCCAGCTGGTCCTCTCGTCGGTCTACCGCATCGGCGCGCCGATCGAGAACATCCCGTACAAGCTGTACGAGGAGATCCAGGACGACCCCCGCGTCGCCGTCGCCGTGCCGATCTGCATGGGCGACTTCACGGAGGAGGGGGGCTTCCCGATCATCGCGACGAACCGGAAGTACTTCGAGGTCCCCTACCAGCCGGGCCGCACGCCCCGGGACCCCGGGAAGTCGTTCCGCGTCCGCGGTCCGTTCGTCGACGGGGCGAAGGCGTTCGACGCGGTCATCGGCTCGTTCGTCGCCTCGAAGAACGGCTGGGACCTGGGGGACCAGTTCCAGCTCGTGCACGGCGGGGCGGACACCGACACGTCCCACGTACACGACGAGAAGTTCACCGTGACCGGCGTGCTGGCTCCGACCGGGACGCCGAACGACAAGACGGTGTTCGTCATGCTGGAGGGCTTCTACGCGGTCGCCGGGCACGACATGCCGCTCGCCGAAGCGCTCCAGATGAACCACGACTACTTCGGCCAGGAGACGCTGGAGGGCGACTGGGAGTTCGACCCGGAGGAACGGGTGGGCCTGGGTGAACGGTTGCGGCGCGTGGACGCCGAGACGGCGCGGCTCGACCGCGCCCGGGCCGAACGCGAGCAGGCGACGGGGGCCGAGCGGAAGGCGATCACGGAGGAGATGGACCGCATCAAGCTCGCCCGGGAGGTCGAGCTCGAACGGTTCTACCGCGACATCACGGCCAAGACGAGCGAACTGGAGTCGTTGCGGTCCGAGGCGGCCCGTATCGGCGGGGAGGAGTCGCCGACGGCGGAGCAGAAGGCGAGACTCGACGAGATCGACAAGCGGGTCGCGCGGCTCGAACGGGCCGTCAAGACGCCGCACGCGATCATGCACAACCCCCCGGTCTGGATGAAGGAGGTGACCGCCGTCTTCGTCCGCATGCAGCAGCCGGAGGGACAACCGGGCATCGCCGAGGCGCTCTCCATCGGCTACGCCGCCGAGATGAAGACCGGCCTGCAGGCCCAGGCGGTCAACCCGGTGGTTCCCATGCAGCGGCTGCAGACGCAGTTCGTGGGCAACGTGGAACTCGTGCTGTTCTGGATGACGATCCTGATCGTGATCGTCTCGGGCGTGGGGATCTTCGTCAGCATCTACAACAGCATGGCCGACCGGCGACGCGAGATCGCCGTCATGCGGGCGCTCGGAGCACGTCGAGGGACCGTCTTCACGATCATCCTGCTCGAGGCCGTGCTGCTGTGCGCGACGGGCGGCGTGGTCGGCGTGCTGCTGGGCCACGTGCTGGTGCTGATCGCCGCTCCCTTCGTCGCGGCGGCGAGCGGCCTGCTGATCGACCCGTTCGCCTTCGAGACGGCCGAGCTGTACGTCGTCCCCGGCCTCGTCCTGCTCGCCTCGCTGATCGGCATCGTGCCGGGCCTGACGGCCTACCGGACCGACGTCGCCGAGGCCCTCGCCGAGTAGCGCGTGGGACGGATTTCCAATCCGTCCAGTTGAGCGACTGCGGATTCGTGTCGATCCGTGTTCGTCCGCGGTTCTTCTTCTGCGAACGCCGATCCGTCGAAGTTGCGTGAACGGGTCGAGCACCCGTCCCGGCGGATCAGAACTCGCCGTCGCCGCGGTTCTCGCGGAGCTCGTCCCGCTCCTTGCGGGTCACCTCCAGGTCGAACATCAGGTACTTGATGTCGAGGCGGAGCTGCGAGAGGGCCTCTTGGACGAGGCTGAGAATGCGACGCCGACGGCGGAACGAGTCGACGACCCGGTCGTACGACGCGCCGAGGCTGGCGCGCTCCTCGCCGGCCAGCGCGTCGATCTTCGACTTCAGGTCGGCGAGTTCTCGGGGGAGTTCGTCGAGTTCCGCGTCGGGGAGGCGGGAGGCGTTGGACGACATGGTGGTTGCTCCGGCTGCAGATTCGTCGGAGGCGATTGTGCGCGGCATGTTGCCCTTTCACAACACGCGCACTGGAAGGCGTGGCCTCGTAACAGGTTGCGTCGCACCGACCGCTTCCCGTCGCCGTTTCGCCGTTGCAACGTCGTTCCGCCACTCGTCTCGACGTGAATCGCAACCTGTTGTAGAACCCTGCACTTGCACCCATTCCCCGGCCCGAGACCACTTCCCGATCGTCTCCGGGGCGCCTGCCTCGGGAACTTGAGTTCGTCCAACATTCCACGGACGAATTCCCCACCCGGAACCACTCCGCTGCGGGTTGCACGGATTGTGGTGATCGATCCCGCCTCCAACGACGGCCAAACGTGACGAAGGCGACGCGACCACACGCTCCGCTCGCGGGGCGAGCCGCGATCTCGTGGCTCGTTCTCCTGGGGATCGTGTTCGTTGGCAGCGCCCAGGCGGAGCAGGTCGTCGACTTCGAGCGGACGGAGAACTCGCTGCAGCTGCGGTACGACCGCGCGCGGACGAGGCTGCTGGGGCATCGTCGCACGCGAGTCGCCCACTCCGGGACGCGGAGCGAGCACGTCGAGTTCGTCGTCGGCTCGGGGGGCGGACGGGTCTGGCTGGAACACCAGCTCGAACCGTCGCGGGTGAACGACGAACTCGAACTCTCCCTGTGGCTGAAGGGGAACCGTCCCGGTGCGGCGCTCGGGCTCCGCGTCATCCTGCCGCACCACGTGGACCCGCGGACGAAGGCCGTGCTCAGCACGTTCGTCGCCGGAACGGCGTACACGGACACCGGCCGTTGGCAGAACCTCGGCTGCCGCGACGTCGACGCCGCTCTCCGCGAACGGATCCGTCACCTCCGCTGGAAGCTCTCCGACCCGACGATCTCGGACCGCGACGCGTACGTCGACCGGGTCGTGATCCAGGCGGACACGTCGGAGGGGGCCGTCGAGTTCTTCGTCGACGACCTCCGCTTCGGCCCCATCGTCGATCCTCGCGCGGAGGCGAAGGTGCTGCAGGCCTCGCGGACTCGCGAGACCGTCTCCCCGATCGACTTCCGGCTCGACCAGCTCCGCGTCGACGGGCGTCCGTTCCTGCCCCGCTTCACGCCGTACCACGGGGAGGAGCTGGGCGAACTGGACGCGGCCGGCCTGAACACCGTGCTGGTCCCGCGGCACGACGACGCGGAGTTGCTGCAGGCGCTCCGGCGGGCCGGCCTGTGGGCGATGGCGACTCCGCCGAGACCGCTCGACACGGAGGGCCGCAGCCTCGACCGCGCGACGGCGAGTCTGCTGCCGTTCGGGCCGGAGAGCGACCCGATCCTGTTGTGGCTGGCTGGCACGCGCGTGCCGGGCTCCAAGCGGGACGAGGTGGCCGCGTGGGCCTCGCAGGTGCGGGCGGCGGACCGGCTCGACCGGCCGATGCTGGCCGACGTCGCGGCCGACGAACGGGGCTTCTCCCGCGACGTCCGCATGCTGGGCGTCAGCCGCCACTTCGTGAACGGGACGATGTCCACGCGGGCCTACCACGACTGGCTCCGCGAACGAAGCCGCCGCGCCTGGCCCGGCACGTTCCTGTGGACCTGGATCCAGACCGAGCCGAACAAGGCCCACGAACGCGCGCGGTCCGGGGCCGGTCTGCGGCCGGTCGTGCTGGAGCCGGAACAGATCCGGCTGCAGGTCTACACCGCCTTGTCCGCCGGCTGCCGCGGCATCGGGTACTGGAAGACGACGCCGTTGGACGGCACCCGCCCCGGCGACCAGGAACGCCGCCTCGCGATCCGGCAACTCGACCTCGAACTCCAGCTGCTCGAACCCCTGCTCGCGACGTCGGGGCTCGCCGGGTCGGTCCCCTTCACCATGAACCGGCCGACGAGCGAGGTCGACCGGGGCGACCTCGACTTCCGCACGGGCCGGGACCGCACGCGTCGCGAGAACCTGCTACGCGTTCTCGCCGAGCAACGGCGGAACGAGACGCTCGAGCAGGACCGCTTCGACGCGGCCATGCTCCGGACCTCGGCCGGCCTCGTGCTGTTGCCGGTCTGGCACGAGCGGGGGTCGCAGTTCGTCCCCGGGCAGATGGCGGCGAGCGACGCCCGCGTGCTGCTGACCGGCGCGTCCGAGACGGCGACCGCGTGGGAGGTGACGACGACCAGCATCCGCTCGCTCGGTCGGGGCGAGCCCGTGCCGGGGGGCCGCCAGATCGTCCTGCCGAAGTTCGACCAGACGGCCGTCATCCTCGTCACGGCGGACCGCAAGGTCGTCGAGCGGCTTCGTCGGACCGTCGCCGAGATCGCCGAGAGCAGCTCGGAGACCGCCATCGCGCTCGCCCGGGCGAAGTTCGCACGTGTCGAGCGGACCTCGACCGAGCTTCGTGCCGCGGGACACTCGCAGCCGGACGCCCCGCAGCTTCTCGGCCGGGCCCGCAGCATGCTCCTGCGGGCCGAGTCGATCCACTCGGAGGGGGGCCACGACGCGGCCCGCGAACTCGCCGCGGACGCGATGCAGGCCCTCCGAATCCTGCAGCGGGCCGACTGGGAGGCGGCGGTCGGCTTCCTCGCCTCGCCCGCCGCCAGCCCGCACGCCCTCTGCCACAACACCCTGCCCGACCACTGGCGGATGATCGAACGGATCGGCCGCAGCCCGTACACGGCCGGCGAGAACCTGCTGCACTCCGGCGACTTCGAGGACCTCGACACGATGCTCGTCGAGGGGTGGACCAACCGCCAACGCGAGCGGCCCGACCTCCAGACGACCACGGAACTCGTGCCAGACGGGCACGGCGGCAAGTACGCCCTTCGTCTCGCCGTAGAACCGGTCGAGGAGGACGAGGAGGAAGCGGGCCTGCCGCCGGACCGGTCGATCACGCTGACCACGCCCGCCGTTCCCGTCGCCGGCGGGCAGATGGTCCACCTCAGCGGCTGGTACCGGCACCGCCCACGCGGCAAGCGGCACGTCGACGGTCCAGTCGTCTACGACAACGTGCTCGGCTCCTCGGCCGCCCTGCGGCTGGACCGGCTGCCGGGCGGCGACGAGTCCGGCTGGAAACGGTTCGAGCTGATCCGCGAGGTGCACCGCAGCCGCGACGTCTCGATGACGTTCGTGATGAACGGCCACGGCGAACTGCTGCTGGACGACGTGCGGGTCGTCGTCCTGGAGGAACGGGGCCGGCCGAACCGGTCGGGCGCCCCGCAGCGGCTGCTGCCGGGGAACCCGCTGAACCTCATCAACCGCCTCCCCGGCCTCCCGGGCTTCGGTCGGGAATCGTCGCCGTAGGGACGCCGCCGACTTGCGGGGCCGCCGAGCACGAGGCTAGGCTGCCGACTCCGAGGACGCGCTTCCCGCGCTCAGGGTGCGTCGCGACCGGACCCGACTGGGATCACCGTCGCCACCCGAGCCGATTCCCACGAGACGCCCGTAGAACGCAGAGGACACCATGCCCGTCGCCACCCCCGCCCAGTACGCCGCCATGCTCGACGCGGCCCAGGCCGGTGACTACGCCTACCCGGCCATCAACGTCACCTCGCTCGTCACCATCAACGCCGCCTTGCAGGCCTTCGCCGAGAAGAAGTCCGACGGCATCATCCAGGTCTCCACCGGCGGCGGCCAGTTCGCCTCCGGCCTGGGGGTGAAGGACGCCGTGCTCGGGGCCGTCGTGCTGGCCGAGGCGACCCACGTCCTCGCCGAGCGGTACGACGTGCTCGTCGGCCTGCACACCGACCACTGCCAGCCCGGCAAGGTCGACGGCTTCCTCAAGCCACTCGTCGAGGAGACCGCCAAGCGGCGGGCGGCCGGCAAGGGGAACCTGTTCCAGTCCCACATGCTCGACGCCAGCGAGCTCCCCCTCGACGAGAACATCGCCCTCTCCGTCGAGTTGCTGAAGCTCTGTGCCGAACAGGAGATCATCCTCGAGGTCGAGGCGGGCGTCGTCGGCGGCGAGGAGGACGGCGTCGACAACGCCGACGTGCCGGACGACAAGCTCTACACCAGCCCCGAGGACATGGTCGCCGTCTACGAGGCGCTGAACGGCCTCGGCCGGTACATGTTCGCCGCCACCTTCGGCAACGTGCACGGCCACTACAAGCCGGGCGCCGTCAAGCTGCGGCCGGACATCCTCAAGAAGGGGCAGGAGGCCGTCATCGCCAAGTACGGCGAGAAGGCCAAGTTCGACCTCGTCTTCCACGGCGGCAGCGGCACCCCCGCCCACGAACTGCAGGAGACGCTGGAGTACGGCGTGGTGAAGATGAACATCGACACCGACACCCAGTACGCCTTCACCCGCCCCGTCGTCGACCACGTCATGAAGAACTACGACGGCGTGCTGAAGATCGACGGCGAGATCGGCAACAAGAAGGCCTACGACCCCCGCAGCTACCTCAAGGCCGCCGAGGCCGGCGTCACCGCCCGACTCGGCCAGGCCTGCGACGAACTCCACTCCACCGGCAAGTCGATCTGCGGCAAGGTCTGATCGCAGGGATCGAACGACACCGGCGAGCGGGGGGTGTCAGCCCCCCGGTTACGCGGTGCACGCGGGGTCGGCGTCGAACGGGATGGAACGCGTAACCGGCCGGCTGACACCGGCCGCTCGCCATGTCAGCGAGACTTCGGCGGGTACACGCGCCGCCAGTCTTGCTTCATGTCGATCACCGTCCAGCCCCGCTCGTTCGCCTCGTCCCAGGCCTTGTCGAGGCGGCCGATGTGGGAGTCGCGGTCGTAGGCCCACTCGCGGTCGGCGTCGGTGTGGTGCACGATCACGCCGAGTGACGGCGTCCGGCCGATCGTCGTCCACTGCAGCATCTGCAGGTCGCCGTCGCTGTTGCCGAAGCAGGCGATCGGCCGGCGGCCGATCACGTGCTCGATCGCGACCGGCTTCCCCTCCTTGTCGTCCAGGAAGTCGAGTTCCGGCAGCCGCACGAGTGTCGGCCGGCCGTCGACGAGTTCGTACTTCAGCTTGATCCGGCTGCCGATCACCTGCTCGGGCGGGATGCCGTACACGTCCTCGGCGAAGACGCGGATGAACTCGACCCCGCCGCCGGAGACGATGTACGTCTTGAAGCCGCGGGACCGCAGGTGGCGGAGCAGTTCCAGCATCGGCTGGTAGACGCACTCCGTGAACGGCCGGTCGAACCGCGGGTGCCGGGCCGTCTTCAACCACGCGCTCGCGGTCTCGTGGAACGCGTCGGTCGTCATGCCGGCGTGCGTGGCGATCAGCAACTCGCCGAGTTCCCGCGAGTCGAGCTTCGCGATCGCCTCCCGGTCCCGCTCGATGACGGCCTTGTACGGGTACTTGTCCGCCCACTCGGGGTGGTCCTTCGCCATCGCCCGCACGCGGTCCATGGCGTACAGGAACTGGAAGTAGCCCGGCTGTTCGGACCACAGCGTGCCGTCGTTGTCGAAGACGGCGATCCGCTCGGCCGGCGGCACGAAGTCCGGACCGTCCTTCGTGGTGACCCGTTCGACGAACGACAGGATCGCCTGCTTCGTCGGCCCGTCGTTCCACGAGGGGAGCGGGTCGGCCGCGTGGGCCGCCGCGGTCGCGAACACGAGGGCGACGGCGAGAACTCGACTCGAAGCACGCATTTCGACGTCCTGCGTTCGGGAGAATAAGAAGGCCGGACCGTTCGCGAGAACGGCCCGGCTGGTGGTCGTCACGACTCGACTACTGCGAGCCGGCCCCCTTGGAGAGCTTCTCCATCACCTCGTCGAGGTTGAAGCTCGCCGGCTTCTGGCGGGGCGGGTACTCCTTGAAGGTCGCCAGGAACTTGCCCGCGTACTGCTGGGCCGGGACGAGCAGGAAGGCCCGGTCGATCAGCCAGTCGTAGTACGTGTTCGACGTGACGTCCGCCTGCTCGTACGGGTCGGCTCGCAGGTCGAAGATCTTCGGGAGCCGCAGCGGCGTGAACGGCTCGGCCCAGACCTGCAACGTTCCCTTCACCCGCTGTTCCAGGAAGACGAGTTTCCAGTTCTCGAACCGCATGCCGACGAGCTGGCCGTCGTCGTTGAAGTAGAAGAAGTCGCGGCGCGGGGACTTCTCCACCTTGCCTGTGAGGTACGGCAGGATGTCGTAGCCGTCGAGGTGGACCTTGAACTCCTTGCCGTCGGCCTCGTGGCCCTTCAGGAGCTTCTCCTTCACACCGTCGTCGCCGGCGGCGGCGAGGAAGGTCGGCAGCCAGTCCATGCCGCTGACGATCTCGTTGGAGACGCTGCCCGCCTTGATCTTGCCCGGCCAGCGAACGGCACATGGGACGCGGAACGCCCCCTCCCAGTTCGAGTTCTTCTCGTTGCGGAACGGGCTGACCGCGGCGTCCGGCCAGGTGTTCTTGTGGGGGCCGTTGTCGGTCGTGTAGAGGACGATCGTGTTGTCGGCGATGCCGAGTTCGTCGAGCGCCTCGAGGAGGTTGCCGACGTGCATGTCGTGCTCGATCATGCCGTCCGCGTACTCGGTGCGGGCCGTCAGGCCGGGCTCGTCGCGGCGGTCGGCGGAGACGTGCGTGCGGAAGTGCATGCGGGTGCCGTTCCACCAGACGAAGAAGGGCTTGTCCGCCTTGACGGCCTTCTTGATGAAGCCGATGGCCGCCTCGTTCGTCTCGTCGTCGACTCGCTCCATCCGCTTCTTGGTGAGCGGGCCGGTGTCCTCGATCTTGTGCGTGCCGTCGGGCAGCATCCACGAGTGGATCACGCCGCGGGGGCCGAACTTCTTGCGGAAGGCGGGGTCACGCGGGTAGTTGACGTTCTCGGGCTCCTCTTCGGCGTTCAGGTGGTACAGGTTGCCGAAGAACTCGTCGAAGCCGTGGGCGGTGGGCAGGAACTCGTCCCGGTCGCCCAGGTGGTTCTTGCCGAACTGTCCCGTGACGTAGCCGTGCGGCTTGAGGAGTTCCGCGATCGTCGGGTCCTCCTTCTGCAGCCCGAGGTCCGCCCCCGGCAGCCCCACCTTGGCGAGCCCGGTGCGGTAGCTGCACTGGCCCGTGATGAAGGTCGAGCGGCCGGCCGTGCAGCTCTGCTCGGCGTAGTAGTCGGTGAAGATCATCCCCTCCTTGGCGATGCGGTCGATGTTCGGCGTCTTGTAGCCGACGAGCCCCATCGTGTAGGCGGAGACGTTGGTCTGGCCAATGTCGTCCCCCCAGATGCAGAGGATGCTCGGCTTGTCGGCCGCTTCGGCGCGACCCAGCAGGCCGCACAGTGCGACCGCGGCGACGAGGAGACGGATTCCGGGCGACATGGGGTGTCCTTCGTGTTGAAGACGGGGAGTCTGGCGCGATCTGCGCGGTGCGACGTGCCGCTGCATTCTGGTCGTCCGGGTGTGGGGGTTCAACCGGCGAGAGTCGCCGTTCACGCGAACTGAACACGGGACGAAACCGGTCGACGGGAACTCCGGCTGATTCGCTCGCGTTCCGATGGTAGAATCGAAGACCACCGATTCGTTGACTGCCCACCGCCTCGACTCGCACCTTGAGCCGACGATGAGACCACTCCCCTGGGCCGTGCTCGGCCTGCTCGCGATCACGATTCCCGTTCGGGCCGCGGAGGACGCGAAGCCGGACGCCGCCGGCGTGAAGTTCTTCGAGGAGAAGATCCGCCCGGTGCTCGTGCAGCACTGCTACAAGTGCCACGCGGCCGACTCGAAGACGATCAAGGGAGGCCTCGTCGTCGACACCCGCGCGGGCATTCGCCGCGGCGGGGAGTCCGGTCCGGCCGTCGTCCCGGGCGACCTCGACGAGAGCCTGATCGTCGGGGCGCTCACGCACGAGACCTTCGAGATGCCCCCAGCCGGCAAGCTGCCGGACAAGGTCGTCGCCGACTTCAAGAAGTGGATCGAACTCGGCGCTCCCGACCCGCGGGACGGCGAGGCGGCCGACGTCGGCGGCATCGACTTCGAGGAGGGCCGCAAGCACTGGGCCTTTCAGCCCGTTCGCGATCCCGAGGTCCCCGAGGTCGCAGGGGGCTGGGCGGCCAACGAGATCGACCGGTTCGTCCTCCGGAAGTTGAAGGAGCAGGGGCTCGCCCCGGCCCCGCTCGCCGACCGCCGCACGCTGATCCGCCGCCTCTACTTCGACATCGTCGGCCTGCCGCCGACCCCCGAGGCGATCGAGGCGTTCGTCGACGACCCCGACCCGAACGCGTACGAGAAGCTCGTCGACGAGTTGCTCGCCAGCCCCGCCTACGGCGAGAAGGGGGCCCGCCACTGGCTCGACGTCGTCCGCTACGCCGAGTCCGACGGCTTCCGCAAGGACGACTACCGGCCGACCGTCTGGCGGTACCGCGACTACGTCGTCCGCTCGTTCAACGAGGACAAGCCGTACGACCAGTTCGTCCGCGAGCAGCTCGCCGGCGACGAGATCGCCCCCGACGACCCGGACGCCGTCGTCGCGACCGGTTACCTGCGGCACTACCTGTACGAGTACAACCAGCGCGACTGCCGCACGCAGTGGAACGACATCCTCACCGACGTGACGAACGTGACGGGCGAGGCGTTCCTGGCGATGGGGATGGGGTGTGCCCGCTGCCACGACCACAAGTTCGACCCGATCCCGCGGACCGACTACTTCCGGCTGCGGGCCTTCTTCGAGCCGATGCTGCCGCGGGACGACGTCGCGCCGATGACGGCCGCCGAGCGGGAGGCGTACGAGTTGGCCCTCGCGGCGTGGAAGGAGAAGACGAAGGAGATCCGTGACGAGATCGCGACGATCGAGAAGCCGTACCGGGAGCGGGCGGCGAAGATCGGCATCGGCAAGTTCCCGGCCGACGTGAAGGAGTTCATGTTCGGCGACCCGGCCGACTGGACGCCCCGCGAACGCCAGCTCGCCGACCTCGTGAACCGGCAAGTCGTGTTCGAGTTCGACCGCATCAAGATCAAGGACGAGCACGCCAAGCAGATCGAGCAACTGAAGAAGTCGCTCGCCGAGTTCGACGACCTGAAGCCCCGGAAGCCGGCGACGGCGCTCACCGTCACCGACGTCGGTCCCGAGTCGTCGCCGACCATGATCCCCGGCGACCCGAAGCAGCGCGTCATCGAGCCCGGCTTCCTCGAGGTGCTCGCCCCCGGCCCGGCCGAGATCCACGAGATCCCGACGGCCCCCGACTCGACCGGCCGACGCACGGCCCTCGCCAACTGGATCACCGACCCCGAGAACCCGCTCTCCACGCGGGTCATCGTCAACCGGGTCTGGCAGTACCACCTCGGCCGCGGCATCGTCGAGACGACCAGCGACTTCGGCCACCTCGGCGAGGACCCCACGCACCCCGAACTGCTCGACTGGCTGACGAGCCGCTTCGTCGAAGAGGGCTGGCGACTGAAGCCGCTGCACCGCCGCATCCTGCTCTCGGCGACGTACCGGCAGTCCGTCCGCCACCCGGACGCGGCCGCGCAACAGCTGGAGGACCCGCGGAACACGATGTACTGGCGGGCCCGCGTCCGCCGACTCGACGCCGAGCGAATCCGCGACGCCGTCCTCGCCGTCACCGGCAAGCTCGACGCGAAGCGCGGCGGCCCGAGTGTCTCCGCGACCACGCCGCGGCGGTCGATCTACACCAAGCAGATTCGGAACACCAAGGACCCGTTCCTGAACGCCTTCGACCTCGCCGACGGCTTCAACAGCACGGCGAAGCGGGACGTGACGACGACCGCCAACCAGGCCCTGCTGCTCGCCAACGCCCCCTGGGTGCTCGCCCGGGCCGCCGATTTCCAGAGCCGCGTCTCGAAGGAGACCGACGGCGACGAGGCGTTCGTCGAGCGGGCCTACCAGCTCGCGTACGGCCGGGCCCCGGAGTCCGACGAGCGAGAGGCGGCCCTCGCCTTCCTCGCCGCCCAGCAGGACCGCATCACGGGGGACACCGAGAGGCCGAACCCCGTGCTCGCCAAGTGGCCCGCGTCGCTCGGGTCGGCCGTCCGGTTGAAGCCCGGGTCGCCGGTCCAGTCGCTCGCGGTCGCGGACGACGCGTCCCTCCCGTCCGGCGACTTCACGATCGAGGCGGTCGTCCAACTCGACTCGCTCTACCAGGACGCCACCGTCCGCACCATCGCCTCGCAGTGGACCAGCAGCACCCAGCAGCCCGGCTGGGCGTTCGGCGTGACCAGCACGAAGTCCAAGTACCAGCCGCGGAACCTCATCCTGCAGCTCGTCGGCAGGAACGCCGCCGGCAAGCTCGTCTACGAGGTGGTCGCCTCGAACCTCCGCCCCGAACTCGGCAGGCCCTACTACCTCTCGGCCACCGTCGACGTCGACGACGCGGGCGAGACCGGCGTCACGTTCCGCATGCGGGACCTCTCGAAGCCCGATGCCGAGGTCCAGACGGCCCGGGTGAAGCACACCGTCGTCGGCGGCTACCGGGCGAAGGTGCCGTTCGTCGTCGGCGGCCGCCACGAACAGAAGCGACACTTCTGGGACGGCAGCGTCGGCGAGGTCCGCCTGTCGAGCCGTGTTCTCGACGACGACGAACTGCTGCTCGACCACTTCGTCCAGCGAGTCACCAAGGACTCCGTCGGGTCCCGCGGCGACCGGCCCGAGGGCGTCGTCGGCCACTGGACCTTCGACGACCCCACGACCTTCGGCCAGGACTCCAGCGGCCACGACAACCACGTCCGCCTGAACCAACCGAGGACCAACGTGAACACCAAGGCCCGCACCGACTTCTGCCACGTCCTCCTGAACTCCAGCGAGTTCCTGTACGTCGACTAGCTGCACGGCCACGCAGTGCAGTCGCGGTCGAGCGATCGTCGAACGCGGACGGACGTCGCCGTCGAGACATTTGGAACACAACCAGACTTCGTCTGCACTGCGTGGCAGTGCAACTGTGGAGTGAGACCATGCAACACCTCAACCGCCGTCACATGCTCTCGACCGCCGGCTCCGGACTCGGGGCCGCGGCGCTCACGTGGATGACGAACCAGGCCGCCACGGCGGCTCCGTCGACGAGCGACAACCCGCTCGCGGCGAAGGACCCGCATCACCCGCCGCGGGCGAAGTCCGTCATCTGGTGCTTCATGGAGGGCGGGCCCAGCCAGATGGACACGTTCGACCCGAAGCCGCTGCTGAACGAGCTTTCGGGCAAGCCGTTGCCGGAGTCGTTCGGGACGATCATCACGCCGATGGGCGAGTCGAACGCCCCGCTGCTCGGCTCGAAGCGGAAGTGGGCCCGGCACGGCGAGAGCGGGCTGTGGGTCTCCGACTGGTTGCCGCACATCGCCGAGTGCGTCGACGACATCGCCGTCCTCCGCAGCTGCCAGACGGACGGCATCAACCACGCGGGCGGCGTCTGCGAGATGAACACGGGCACGCCGCTCGCCGGCCGGCCGTCGCTCGGGTCGTGGGTGACGTACGGCCTCGGCACGGAGAACACGAACCTGCCGGCGTTCGTCGTCATGCAGGACAAGCCGACGCAGATCGTGAACGGCCCCCGCAACTGGGGCCCCGGCTTCATGCCGGCCCTGTACCAGGGAACGCCCTTCTCCCCGACGGGCGCCCCCATCGCGAACCTGAATCCGCCCGGCGAGATCACGCCCGACCGGCAACGGGGGAAGCTCGACCTGCTGTCGTACCTCAACGGCCGGCACGCCGAGGACCGTGCCTGGCAGACCGAACTCGACGCCCGCATCAAGAGCTACGAACTCGCCTACCGCATGCAGGCGACCGCCCCGGAGGCCGTCGACCTCGCCAGCGAGTCGAAGGAGACGCAGTCGCTGTACGGACTCGACGACGAACAGTGTGCCCCGTACGGCAAGACGCTGCTGCTGGCCCGGCGGCTCGTCGAACGGGGTGTCCGCTTCGTGCAGTGCTACCACGGGGCTGGCAGCAAGTGGGACTCGCACTCGAACATCGAGGGAAACCACGCCAAGGTCTGCCGTCAGAGCGACAAGCCGGTCGCCGGGCTGTTGAAGGATCTGAAGCAGCGGGGCTTGCTGGAGGACACGCTCGTCGTCTGGGGGGGCGAGTTCGGCCGCACGCCGATGAGCGAGAAGGGAAACGGCCGCGACCACAACGTGCACGGCTTCACCATCTGGATGGCGGGCGGCGGCGTGAAGGGGGGCCGGGTCATCGGCAAGACCGACGACCTCGGCCTGCGGGCCGTCGAGGACAAGCTGCACGTCCACGACGTCCACGCGACCATCCTACACCTCCTCGGCCTCGGCCACATGGACTTGGTGTACCAGTACAAGGGCCGCCCGGAGAGGCCGACGCTCAACGAGGGTGAACCGTACGAGAAGATCGTGGGGTGAGGTCGTTGATCTGCAGGAGTCGCGAGACGTCGGACGACCAGCCGCGACC
Source organism: Planctomycetaceae bacterium (assembly GCA_028284885.1). Lineage (GTDB taxonomy): Bacteria > Planctomycetota > Planctomycetia > Planctomycetales > Planctomycetaceae > JANQQW01. The sequence continues at coordinate 27,207 of JANQQW010000356.1, read as the reverse complement.
GTCAGGGAGCGAGTGAGCGCCGGTCCCGAACGCTCCCTCACGGTCGCGGCTGGTCCGTTGCGTCTGCCCCGCGACCCGACCTGACTTCGCGCCGCCTTGTGACGACGGGCGAGCGGCCGGTGTCAGCCGGCCGGTTACGGGTGATCGAAGCAGAGCCCCGTCACTCGTCGGGACGCGTAACCGGGAGGCTCACACCTCCCGCTCGCCGAGGAGGCATCGTCCAGGTGCGAGAGTCGGACGTGAAAGGCTCTCGGCTACGAGTTCTCGGCAGCCGTCCGCAGCCAGACGTCCAGACACGTCACGGCGAACAGGCCGAGGCCGATGACGGCGTTCACCTGGAAGAAGGCGACGTTGACGCGCGTGAGGTCGTCGGGGCGGACGAGGGCGTGTTCGTAGACCAGCAGCGCGGCGACGACGCCCGTACCGATCAGGAACACGACGCCGAGGTCGGCCGCCCACCACAGGCCGACGAGGCAGGCGACGACCAGCAGGTGGCTGACCATCGCCAGCCGCAGTGCGCCGGGGACGCCGAGCCACCTGGGCAGGCTGAACAGGCCCTTCTCGCGGTCGAAGTCGACGTCCTGGCAGGCGTAGAGGACGTCGAACCCGCCGACCCAGAAGAAGACGACGGCCGCCAGCAGCACGGGCGGCCACGCGAGGCCGCCGGTCAACGCGATCCACGCGGCGACCGGCGAGAGCATCAGCGCCGCCGCCAGCCAGTAGTGGCACCACGACGTGAACCGCTTCGCGTACGAGTATCCCAGCAGGAACGCGAGCACCGGCACGGAGAGGACCACCGGCCAGACGTTCGGCAGGAACAGCAGGGTGGAGGCGACGAAGCCCAGGCTGCAGACGAGCGTGAAGGCGGTGACCGTGCCGACCGAGAGGATGCCGGCCGGGATGTGCCGCCCGGCCGTGCGGGGGTTGTCGGCGTCGATCCGGCGGTCGACGAGTCGGTTGAAGGCCATGGCGGCCGAGCGGGCGAAGACCATGCAGAGCAGCAGGCCGCCGAGGTGCTCCCACCGGAACGGCACCTCCCGCCACGCGAGCACGGCCGACGCCATCGCGAACGGCAGGGCGAAGACGGTGTGACTGAAGCGAATCAGCCCGAGGAGATCGCGGAGTCGTTGGAGCATCGGTTGTCGCCGTGGACTGGACGCGGCACATTCTAGGGAGAACTCGCACCACGACCCACTCGCCCGCCGGATCGCCGCCATGTCTCCACGCTCGGCCCTGTTGCTCGGTGTTCTCTCGCCGTTCCTCGTCCTCCCCACGGCACGCGGGGAGCTCGTGGTCACCAGCCTCGGGCGGGCCACCGAACTCCCGGCGAAGGACGACGCCCGGGGAACGCCGAGGAAGTGGGAGCGGGTGCGGGCGGTGCTCGGCGAGGACGCCGACCGCGTGGCGGTCAGACAGCTCAAGGCGAACCTCGGCGGGAACACCTCGGTGCGGAACCAGTCGCCGCTCGTCTGGAAGGACAAGGGGTACTTCCGGCGAGCGCGCGATCTCGGCCAGGTCTTCACGGCCCCGCGGGACGGGCGGCTCGACGCGATCGTGCTGCGGACCGGGAACGACACGCTCGCCTTCCAGGACGGGTCGGCCGGGGCGGAGGTCTTCGTCCAGTTCTTCGAGGTCCGGGGCACGCCGAGGATCGACGACAACGGCACCCCGCCCGGAACGAAGGCGACCCACGGCTTCTCCACCAACCACCGCTGCGACGACTTCGTCACCGGCGTGACCTACGAACCGCTCCGCGTGGCCCGCGGCGGCCGACTGCCCGACCTCGCCTCCGAGAAGGCGGGCAAGCTGACCTACCTAAAGTGGGACCTCTCCGGCGACGACGAACTGGTGCTGGAACGGGGACGGCGGTACGCGTTCGTGGTGGGGTTCGTCTCGCCCGGAAAGGACCGCAACTTCACGCTGGCCAACGCGAACAACGCCGGTTCGCCGAAACCGCCCGCCCTGTTCGACGACCTGGACAACTACGGCGGCGGGTGGGGACTTCGGCGTGAGGGGAACGGGGCGACCCCGCCGCGGATGGTGCCCGGCCCGACGCCGCCGTCCGACCCCGACACCCTGAGGAGGCTGCGGGACGAGTCGATCTTCGGGACCGGCGAGGCGCGATACGCCCTCTCGCCGACGTGCGACGGCTATCCCGACGTCGACACCTACCGGGACCTCGAGTTCTATCTCCTCCTGCACGCTCCCGTCGACGAGTCGGAGTCGCCGTGATTCGTCTTGACCCAACTCCCGCGACGCGGGATCGTTCCGCCCGTTCGTCACCGAGGAACCGGGCGTGGACAACGAAGTCGTCGAGGTCGAGTTGGTGAAGTCGCCGCCGCGGGCCGCGAGGCCGGCGAAGGTGAACGCGTGGCTGTCGGCCTCGAACCTGCTCGCGCTCGGACAGGTCGCCGCGACGCTGCTCGCCGCCGCCTGGACGTTCTACCTGTACTTGGAGTTCGGGCGAACGGAGCGTCAACTCGCGGCCGACCTCGCCAAGCTCGAGGTGCTGAAGGCCGAACGCGAGCTGACCGACCTGAACACGCCGAAGCTGGTCCCCTCGCACGAGATCGAGGTCCGCGATCTCGGCCCGGCCTCCGGTCCGGACGAGCACTCGTCGGACGAGGCCACGATCCGGCCGGCCGTCGCGACGACCGAGGTCCGCGGCGACGCCCGCGACGCCCACACCTTCCTCGTGAACTACGAGTACAAGCTGCAGAACGCCGGGGCGACGGCGAACGAGGTGACGTACGTCGTCGTGCACGCCTACACGGCTCCGCGGATCGACCCGGGCGTCGACACGGCCGTCCGCGTGAACGTGCCGCTCGAGGAGGGGAACGTCCGCTGGCGGCACCGACTCAGCCACGGCAGCATCGTCACGGAGTCCTTCCGCGAGGGGATGCAGTTCAAGACGCCGCACGACCCCGAACTCCTGTTCCCGTTCGTCGAGGGGGGCGGTGGCACCGGGTTGCTGCAGGCCGGCGAGTCGTCGGCCGGCAGCCTGCAACTCGTGCTCTCGGCCATGCCGGGGGAACTCGTCGCCGTGGTCGCCCAGGTCGGGCTGAACGGCGGCGGCGAACAGGACACACGCTGGCAGATGGACGTCTGGGAGATTCTCGATGACGACGCGCGGAAGCTGCACGCCGAACCGGCCGACGATCGCGACGACGCTGGTCGTCTTCTGCGTGCTGGCAATCCTTGGCGGGTGCAGCGGTAGGGGCGAACGGCAGGGCTCCCGCAGCAAGGGAGGCGACAACCCGATCGTCGTGCAACCCGAGGACGGAACGGCCGACGACCCGACGGACTGACGCCTCAGCCGACGAAGTCGTCGAGGACGTTCATCGTGCGGGCCGCGTCGGCGTCCCGGCGGCGTTCGTAGCGGTCTGCCCCGGCGGCCAGGGCCCGGCGGTCGGCCTCGGTCAGTGACCACGACAGCCGGGCCGGGCCGCGGTACTCGAGCACGGCCGTCTCCACGTCCACGCCACGCGACGTCCAGTGCTTCTGCAGCAACTCGAACTCGGCGTCGCCGCGTGCCGTCTGCGTGCTGGCCCAGATGTTGACGAGCGTCCGCAGCGGCCCCAGCGACGCGTTCGTCCAGCCGGACAGACCGCCGCTGCGGAACGGCGGCGGCGTCTCCCGCGAGACGTGGAACGGCCGTAGCTGCAGCAGCAGCACCCGCGACAGCTTCTGCCACTTCTCGAAGCGGTCGACGTGCTCGGGCGAACGGTCGCCGGTCGGGTCGAGAATGTGCTCGCGACGTTCGAGGATCGTGTCGATCCACTCGAGGGCGGTCGGCATGCCGAAGTTGTCGAAGAAGCCGCCGTCGGCGAAGTGGTACTGCCGCGGCTCCGGGAGGTCGGGGCACGGGACGACGAACCGGGCCCGGGCGTTCGGGCCGACGTACGGGAAGGCCGCCGACAGCCGGGCCGCGGTGAACAGCGACACGTCGCCGTCGGGGAACTGCCGGAGGAACGTCCGCGAGAACCGGCGGCCGGTGCCGGGGTCGCGGTCGGTCGTCCGGATCGGCGAGAAGAGGAACCGTTCGCCGCTCTCGACGATCGTGCTGTTGAACACGAAGGCCGGGGCGACGCCCTGACGGATCGGCCCGGTCCAGCTGCGGACGGTCGACGGGGGTCCGCCGAGCGTCTCGGCCCAGGCCTGCTCGATCGCCCAGCCCCGGTCGTAGCGGGGGAACTGCGGGACCACGACCCGCCACAGGTCCGGGAAGGCGAGTCCCCAGGCGGTCGCCTCGAGGCTGGACGTCGCCGCCCACCCGTTCACCCGCCGGGCCGTCTCGGGGTCGAAGTTCGGCAGCGGCCCGGAGTCCTTCAGCCGCCGGAGCCCCTCCAGCCAGTAGGCCATGCCGACCGAACCGCCCGAGACGGCGCTGATCAGCCGGACGGAGGAGGTGAGCCGCGGGTAGGCGGCGGCCAGCCGGCCGAGGACGAGCGTGGACCAGGCCGCCGAGAGGATTCCGCCGCCGCTGACCGCGAGGACGACGAGCGTCGGCCGGCTGACGCCCCCCGCCTCCTGCCGGTCCAGCCACGCGTCGATGCCGGCCTCGGGCGGCAGTGGCCCGGAGTCCTCCAGCCGCACCGGCACGTGCGTGACACGCGTCGCCTCCTCGACCGCCTCGTCCACCTCCGCGGACTTCGCCGGGCGGAACGGAATGAGGTCCCAGTAGTGGTCGGCCCGCGAGACGACGTGGCAGAACAGCGACAGCCCGCCGACCACCAGCAGCGGCGGCACGCGGTACAGGTCCAGGTAGAACGACATGCCGGCGAGCAGCCAGCAGGCGACGACCAGAATCTGCAGCACGTACGCCAGCGGCGGGACGTGCTGGCGGAACCACTGGCAGACGGGGTTCCGCTGGTCCGGTCGCAGCAGCGGCCACGCGACGGCGTACACCAGCACGCCCACCGCGAGGAACGCGGTGGCGTGCACGTGTCCGACGAAGAGGCGGCCGGTGGACGGATCGACGTAGCCCGGTCCGAGGAACGACTCGACACCTCCGAGCCGAGGCTGCAGGTAGACGTCGAGCACGTCGCGGAACGGCAGGGCCGTCCACATCAGGCCGAAGGCAACGAGCACGCCGCCGAGCGTTGCCGTGAACAGCTCGATCAGCAGTGGGACCGGTCGGCGGCCGGACAGGATGCCCTCCCGGCAGGAGGCGAACGCCCCCGCCACGACGAGCGGGGCCGCGAGGCTGAGGGCGGACGGCGAGAATTCGCCCGGCCGGGAGCCGATGCTCGTCCACGAGTCGACCAGCCAGTCGTTCGCCTCCTCCAACCCGTACCGCCGCGGCCCGAACACGAGGATCGACTGCGACGTCATCGCCACGACGTGCGCGAGGTAGGTGGCCAGCAGCGACAGGAAGAACTGCCCCGGCGGCGAGACGCTGAGCAGGTTCCCCAGCATGTTCGGCGCGACGACTCCGCAGACGAACGGGATCGCCACCAGCACGAACGCGATGCCGAGCGGGTACCGGCCGAGGTACGTGTACTGCAGGGCCGGGTGGTCGAAGAACTGCGTCGTGACGAGCAGCACCAGGAACGCGAACCCGAGGGCCGTCAGGATCCAGTCGAACCGGAACCGGACGGACGCGACGCCGGTCGGCAGCGGCGACTCCACGTCGGTCGGCGATCTGTCGTGACGGCTCACCCGGGCTCCCTCCCGAGACTCGACCTTCCTCGTCCGGTCAGCGGGTCTCGACGGCCATCAGGGCCCGCTGGGCGTTGACGGCCACCTCCGCCTCCGGGTCCGACTGCAGCTCCACCAGCGTGTCCAGCGAGTTCGACGGCACGCCCACCTCGTGCAGCACCTCGACGACGCAGAGCCGGGTCTCCTTGTCGGTGCTCTCGGCGAACGGCAGCACGGCCGCCTCGGCGTCGGCCCCCATCCCCTTCAGTTCCCGCGTCGCCACGGCCCGGTCGAACGCGCTCTCCAGCCGTTCCGCGATCGCGACCGCGGCGTCCGGTCCGCCGATGCGGCCGAGCGCGGCGATCGCCCGGTGCCGAATCTCCTTGTCGTCGCGGGCGAGCACGCCGGCGACGAACACCACGTCGCCCCCGTCGGCCCACTTGGCGAGCCCGTCGACGGCCGCCTCGCGAATCGAGTCGTCGCTGTCGGCGAGCCGCTTGACCAGCCCGAGCACGACCTGCTCCTTCACGTCCGGATCGACCTCGGCCTTGTTGACGAAGGCGACCGCCGCCGCCCGCTCCTTCGCGTCGTCCGAGGTGAGATCCCTGAGGGCGGCCGTCATCGTGACGACGAGCTTCGGTTCGTCCGTCGTGCCCCTGGAGGTGTCGGAGTCGTCGGCCGCCCGGTCGGAGGACGTCCCGTCCGACGTGTTCGAGGTCAGCGTCTCGGTCTGCTGCCGCGGCTCGGGGTCAGGCTCCGCACCACCGCCGCAGCCGACGGCGAGAGTCAGGAGCAGAACGCCGGTGAGGCGAGTGGACGACGACATGGGACGGCCTTCACGAGGGCGGATTCCGGGTGAGCGGTCAGTGTACCCGATCCGTCACTCGCCGAAGACCTCTTCCAGCGCGGCCCGCATGACGGACGGGTCGGGATCGACGCCGGTCCAGAGGCGGAAGCCGATGACGCCCTGGTTGACGAGCATGCCGAGGCCGTCGAGGACCGTGCAGCCGCGGTCGCGGGCGTCGCGGACGAGGTTCGTCTCGGGCGGGTTGGGGATCACGTCGGCGACGACCATCCCCTCGGTCAGCGTCGAGACGTCGAGGGCGAGGCGGGCGTCGACGTCGGGGAACAGGCCGATCGAGGTCGAGTTGACGACCACGTCGGTCCCCTCGGGAATCGCGAAGTCCCCTTCCCAGTGGACGAACTCGGCCTTGGCCTTCGTCTTGTCCCGGAGCCGCTTGGCGAGTTCGAGTCCCCGCTGCTCGGTCCGGTTGACGACCGTGAACGACGTGGTCCCGGCAAGGGCAAGTTCCACGCCGATCGCCCGGGCGGCCCCGCCGGCGCCGAACATCACGACCGACTTGCCGGCCGGGTCGGTCACCTCGCGGAGGGACTCGACGAAGCCCTTGCCGTCGGTGTTCTCGCCGATCAGCTTCCGGTCGTCCCCCTCGCCCTGCCAGACCATGCAGTTGACGGCTCCGATCTTCTCGGCCGCCTCGGTCAGCCCGTCGAGGTGCTCGATGACGGCCACCTTGTGCGGGATGGTCAGGTTCCCGCCGCGGAAGCCCATCGCCCGCAACCCGCGGACGGCATCACCGAGATCGTCCGGGGCGACCTCGATGGTGAGGTACCGCCAGTCGAGCCCGTGATGCCGATACGCCGCCTCGATCATCGCCTGCGTGGGATTCTCGGCGACCGGCTGGCCGAAGACGCAGGTGAGGTCCTGCTTGAAGGAACGTGAGGACACGGGGGGCTCCGACGGAAGTGGCGGACGATCAGGTGAGAACGTCGAGATGTTCGCCATAGCTGCGTTGCCACGCAACGCAGTCGAGCGCGGGGCCGTCGTCCGGAGAGGTTTGGAGCGTCGCCCGGAAGCCGGACTCATGACTCGAACCGACTGATGGCGTCCACCGCGCGTTGACTGCGTTGCGTGGCAACGCAGTTATGGAGTCGGCATCACTGGTTGTCGATCGTCTCGTGGGTGTCCGCTCGGCGGGTCGGGGTTACTTGGTCGGCGGCAGCAGGTCGGCGAACTTGCAGCGAAAGCCGTCGAGTGGGCCCTCGCCGACGAGTTCGACGTCGCCGGTCAGGTGGTCGTTGCGGCCGTCGGCCCGTTGGACGTGGGCCGAGACGCTCTCGGGGTACAGCAGCCAGACGACCGGTACGCCCGCCTCGCGGTAGTCGCCCAGCTTGATCTCCAGTTCGCCCGCCCGGTCGTTCGGCGAGATGACCTCGACGACCAGGTCGGGGACGACCGGACACCAGCCGAAGTCGATCTCGTCGGCGGACAGCTTGTCGCGACCGACGAAGGAGACGTCCGGCTTGCGAACCTGCGTCGGGTCGTGCGGGAAGCACCGAAACCCGCAGTCTGCGCCGAGGACCCAGCCGAGTTCTCGCTCGCGAACGAACTCACGGAGCCGGCCGAGCATCTCCGCACCGATGTAGCTCGTCAGGAAGCTCATCTCGCGCTCCAGCAGTTCCCCGCGGACGAGTTCGAAGCTCTTGCCGTCGGGCATCGACAGCAGTTCTTCGGGCGTGACGAGAGTGACAGTGGACATGGTGGCTCCACGAAGGCAGTACGGCTCGATTGTACGCCTGGATCGACTCCGAGGTCATCCTTTGTCCGTGCGACGTCGACCGCGTGCTGACTGCGTTGCGTGGCAACGCAGCGACGGGGCAGTCGTCACTGGTCGTCGGTCGGCAGGGGGTGGGTCCACTCGACGACGTCGACGACGGCCGTGTGTGGGATGCGGACGCGGGCCTCGCCGACGTTCTCGATCTCGGCGTTCTCGTGGCCGCCCGTGCGGACGAACGCGCCGAAGCGGCCGTCGTTGAAGACCCGGCTGGCCGAGGTGAGGTGCAGGTAACGCTCGCATTCCCGCTCGACCTTGCCGAGCCAGGCGTACGCGGTGGTGGTGACGAGGACGGCTTCCATCGTGTTGGCCTCTTTGGTCGTGACAGGAGATTCGAACTCTGGAGACGCGCCGGATCGCCGTCGCTCAGTCGGACGACGGGCCCTTCACGGTGTCGGCCCGTTTGCGGGAAACGACGACCGCTCGCTCGACGAGCACGGCGTCACCCTTGCCGGTCAGGCCGGAGCATGCCCCGTGCAACACGAGGACGTCGCCCTGTGTGATCGGCTCGGGGCCGATCACGGTCTCGAATGCGGTCGCCAAGCAGCGTACCGGGATCGACTCGCCGTCCTCGGTCGTTGCGCCGGCGAGGTACTCGTCCCCGTCCCGTTCGTCGACGACGGCGCCCGTGATGGAGACCCACTTCCCCTTGTACGTCGTTTCCGCCTGCCCCGCGTCGGTCACGAAGGCCGCGGCCAACGCCGTCGACTCGATCTCGACTGCAGGCCCGGGACCCAGTTCGACGAGTCGTGGCTGCGAGACGACCGGACCGAATCCCGCTCGCGGCTCCCCCTCGCAAATGCCCTCGACGACGACTTTCCGAGTCGGGTGGATCGTGGCCATCCACGCCGGCATCGGCTCCGGGAACGTCCCCTCGACTCGGACATAACCCGCGACGGCAAACTGTGCGGACGTGTCGCGGTCCTGCCAGCCTGTCAAGTAGATGCTGCGGACCTGTGGGATGGAGTCGATCTCCCCGCTCAGGCGGAGTCGCCGGCCCTTGTACTCTTCCGCGGCTCGTTCCGGATCGGTTTGGAACGAACGGCTCAATTCCTCGGCTGTGATCTCGATGACGGGCAGCGTGGCAGGATCAACCTCGCCGTCTTCAGCCTGAGTCGAGGCATCTGGCTCATCGTGACGCGCATCGTGCGCCCCTTCGTCGCCTGAGTCCGGAGAGGAGCCGCCCGTCCCGCACCCGAGACCGCCGAGGACCAAGAGGACCAGCAGGAATCGACTCATCTCACTCTTTCCTTCCGATGGCGACGAGCTTCGAGTGGGTCCGGACGAAGAGGGTGCCGTTCGCGACGGCCGGGGTGCTGTGGCAGCCTTCGCCGAGGTCGAATTCGGCGAGTTCCTCGAAGTCCTCCCCGGTCGCGACGACGTGCAGCACGCCGGTGTCGTCGACGGCGTACAGCCGGCCGTCCACGCAGACGGGCGACCCGTAGTAGTTCCCGGTGACACGGCCCTGCCAGAGAAGTTCGCCGTCGGCCGCGTCGTGGCAGGCTACCACGCCCTTGTCGCCCCACAGGTACAGGTCGCCCGCGTAGTGGAGGGCGGTCGGCACGTGGGGGACGTTCCGTTCGATGCGGTAGACCTCCTTGATCCCCGCGGCCGTCGGCTGGACGGCGACGAGGTGCTTCTGGGCGGTGGTGAAGCCGCACGTGCCGACGACGAGGTCGCCCGCGACGAACGGCGAGCCGATCGCCCGCTCCTTGCGGTCGACGTCGAAGACGGAGATCTCCCAGTTGACGGCCCCGGTCTTCGGATCGACGCCCGTGATGCCGTGCTGCCAGTTGGTGAAGACGAGTTCCGGCTTGCCGCCCGGCGCCTGGTAGAGGCAGGGGGTGGAGTAGGTGGCCCGCACGCTCTTCGGCCGTGGCACCTGCCAGGCGGTCTCGCCGGTCTTCGCGTGGAAGGCGAACAGCGAGCTGTCCCCCTCCTGGTCGTTGCCGAGGATGACGAGGTCGCCTTGCACGCTGGGCGAGATGGCGTACCCGTGGCCCGCCTTGAACGGTCCGAGGTCGCGCTGCCAGACCTCCTCGCCGTCGTGCGTCAGGGCGAGCAGCGTGATTCGCTCCTTCGTCGCCCAGCCGACGTAGAGCCGTTCGGCGTCGCAGGCGGGGGTGCTGCTGGCGTAGCTGTTCTGCTTGTGCTTCTTGTGCGTGCCGACGGCGTACTCCTTCTGCCACAGCGACTCGCCGGTGCGGGCGTCGATGCACAGCACGACGCGGGTCGCGCCGTCGTCCTTCTCGGCGAGCAGGAAGAGCTTCGTCCCCCACAGCACGGGGGAGCCGTTTCCCCGACCCGGCAGTTCGACGGTCCAGCGGACGTCGTCGGCCGTGGGCTTGGCGGGGACGGTCTTCGCGGTGGCGAGGCCGCTGCCGTTGGGGCCGCGGAAGCGGGTCCACTCCTGAGCGTGGGCGGTCGTCGCGGCCAGAACGAACGCGAGGGTCGAGAGTCGCGTCGTGAGGTCGCCTGGGGAAACACGCATGTCCTACCTCGCAAGTACGAAACCGAGTGCCTTGAGCAGTCGATGCAACAGGAGCCAGCCGCCGAGCGTGGTGGCCAGGAGAACGAGCAGCCCGACCGTGGACTTGAAGTTCAAGGGCTCGTGCCCGGTGGGGACGAAGTCCACCATCCGTTCACCCAGCACCACGGCTGCCAAGCCCCCGACCAACAAGACCCACCCGAGCAGTGCTCCCTTGATCCAGAACGTCGCCTCGCCGCCGTCCAGCAGGACGAAGAGCATGGGCAAGCCGATGCAGAGACCGATCAGTGCCGCGCCAACTCCGGCGAGCACGAGTCCGACGCTCCGAGGGTGGAGTGTCGCACGCGTGTCGGGTGACAGCCGCGTGAGGGAACGTCCGCACGCGGGACAGCCGTCGCCGGCCCGCTCGGCAGCCGTGAGTTGGGTGTCGCAGTGCGGGCAGTCGCTCATCGAAGGCTCTCCCCCCCCCGGCGTGGGCTGGTTGTCTCTCCCTCGCCCCGCCGGTAGCTTGGACCATCCTACCGACACCCCCGTGTTTCCACACCGTCCGCGCCGGCGACGAGATCGACCCACCCATGAGCGACGAGACGAAGCTGACCGAGTCCGAGGCCGCGAACGTCCCGAACGACCAAGTCGAGGCGAACCGGGCCCTCATCAAGAACGCCGAGGGGATCGGCGGCAAGCTGTGGGCCTTCACGCGGCTGTCCGGGCCGGGCTGGCTGCAGTCGGCCATCACGCTCGGCGGCGGGTCGCTGGCCGGCAGCCTGTACCTCGGCGTGCTCGCCGGCTTCGGGGCCATGTTCTGGCAGCCGCTCGCCATGATCATGGGCGTGATCATGCTCTCGGCGATCGGCTACGTCACGCTCTCCACGGGCGAACGGCCGTTCGACGCCATCAACAAGCACGTCAACCCGGTCCTCGGCTGGGGTTGGGCCATCGCCACGCTGATGGCGAACGTCGTCTGGTGCATGCCGCAGTACGGCCTGGGCACCGCGGCCCTGCGGCAGAACCTGATGCCCGGCGTGCTGGGGGGCGAGACGAGCCAGTACGTCGCCATCGGCATCCTGTTCGTCGTCACGGGCATCGTCATCCTCTGCTACGACGCGGGCGGCATCGCCGTGAAGATCTTCGACTGGATCCTCAAGGGGATGGTCGGGATCGTCGTGATCAGCTTCTTCGCGGTGGTCGTGCGAATGAGCTTCGACACCGAGAACCCGCTGCCGTGGGGCGAGATCTTCGCCGGCTTCGTGCCGGACTTCTCCGCCCTGTGGCGCGTCTCGCCGAAGTTCGACGCGGTGCTCGGCTCCACGCTGGACTACCGCGACTTCTGGGAGACCATGATCCAGAACGAGCAGCGGAACGCGATGATCGCCTCGGCCGCGACCGCGGTCGGCATCAACATGACGTTCCTGCTGCCCTACTCCATGCTGCGGAAGGGCTGGGACCGCGACTTCCGTGGCCTCGCGATCTTCGACCTCTCGACGGGCCTGTTCATCCCGTACCTGCTGGCGACCAGCTGCGTGGTGATCGCCTCGGCGTCGTCGTTCCACGCCCAGGAGGCCCCCGGTCTCGTCGAGAAGCTCGAGAGCGGCGAGGCTCGCGGCGGCCTCGTCGCGGGATACAACAAGATTCTCGCGAGCCGTGTGCTCGAGGAGTACGGCCGGACCGAGGGAGCCGAGGCGCTGGCGAAGCTGAAGCAGGAACAGGCGGCCCACGACGCGGAGAAGAAGTCGAATCCCGACCTGGGGCCAGGACCGGTCGACGAGCTCACCGCCGAGCGACGGGACGACCTGCCGCAGGGGGACAAGCGGATTGCGGCAATGATCGTGAAGCGGGACACGGCCGACTTCGCCGCCTCGCTGTCGCGACTCTCCGGTGCGTCGACGGCCCAGAAGATCTTCGGCATCGGCGTGCTCGGCATGGCGGTCTCCACGATCATCATCCTGATGCTCATCAACGGATTCGTGCTGACCGAGATCTGCAACCAGCCGGGCAACAAGGTGCTGCACCTCGTCGGCTGCTTCATCGCCTCGATCGCCGGGGCGTACGGGTCGGCCAACCTGTGGACCGGGGACGCGAAGGCGTACCTCGCGGTGCCGACCTCGATGTTCGGCATGGTGCTGCTGCCGATCGCCTACACGACGTTCTTCCTGATGCTGAACTCGAAGAGCCTCGTCGGCGACGACCGGCCCAGCGGCGCGAAGCTGGTCGTGTGGAACGTGCTGATGGGGCTGGCGACGGCGTTCGCGACCTTCTGCTGCCTGTGGAGCGTCAACAGCAGCGCCCACCGCATGGTCGGCTTCGGGGCGCTGGGCGGCTTCCTGCTCCTCGCCGTCGTCGTGCACTTCGTGCGGGGTGGTGGGAACGCGGGTGCGGCGGCCTCCGAGGAGTCTTGAGTTCGAGCGGCGGGCCGGAGTCGGGAGTCGCGTGATGCGGACGCGGACGACGTTTCTGGCCTGCGGTGCGTGGCTGGTGGTCGTCGGCGTGCTTGCGGGAGCGTCGCTCCTCGGCGCGTGGACGCGGGCCGCGGCGGCCGAGCGGGCCGACTTCGGAGACCGTTACCCGGCCATGATCGGCGCCGCCGGCACGTTCGTCCTGCTCGGCTGGGCCTGCCTGTGGACCAAGTGGTGGTTCGACCGCCGCGCGTGACGAGGCTCGGGCGGCGTGTGCGGCGAGAGCTGGAGGCCACGCGGAAGTCGGGGACTCACCGCTGCCGACATGAAGGCCAGGAGTGCGAGGATCAGGATCGCCACTCCGACGACGGCAGTTGTCGCCTTGCGCAGGTTGTTCCACTCGAGGTCGTGGCACCAGGCAGCGAGTGACACCCAGACAGGCACCACGAACAGCATCCAGAGACCACACTCACGCAACCAGACAGCACTGGGTCGCCACGCCGGATCGAGCGGTGAGACTTCCGGATACCCGTGGACGCGCAAGACGACGGCGAGGCCGCACCAACCGAGTACGAGCACGCAGAACTGAACGAGGGCGACGACGGCAACGACTCTCATTGGACCTCCCTGCTGCAACCAACGCAGGGAGCAAGAGTCCGTCCACTCAGGAGGCCTCGCGGAACCGGAGGGTCGGGTTCTCGATGGTGACGACGGTGTTCGGCTCGACGCTCTTCTTCAGCGAGACGCTGGCGCCGATGATCGAGTTCCGGCCGACGACGGTGGTGCCGCCGAGGATGGTGGCGTTCGCGTAGATGACGACGCCCGCCTCGATGGTCGGGTGCCGCTTCTCGTCGCGGACGAGGTTGCCCTCGTCGTCGCGGGGGAAGCTGAGGGCCCCGAGCGTGACGCCCTGGTAGATCTTCACGCCTTCCTCGATGTCGCACGTCTCGCCGATGACGACGCCCGTGCCGTGGTCGATGAAGAACGACGGGCCGACGTTCGCGCCGGGGTGGATGTCGATGCCCGTGCGGGCGTGCGAGTACTCGCCGAGGATCCTGGGGATGAGCGGCACGTCCATCTGGTACAGGCGGTGGGCGAGCCTGTGGACGGTGATCGCCTCGATGCCGGGGTAGCAGAAGATGATCTCGTCGAGGCTCTTGGCGGCCGGGTCGCCGTCGTAGGCGGCCTGCACGTCGGTCGCCAGCAGCCGGCGGATCTCGGGGAGCGACTCGAGGAAGTCGATCGCCTTCTCCTGCCCGAGCTTCTCGAAGTCCTGCTTCGACTCGTCGACGCAGTGGATGCCGTTCTGCAGCTGGTAGCGGTGGCGGAGGGCACGGCCGATCTGCTCGGTGAGCTTGTCGTGCAGCCCGTCGACGAGGTCGCCCACGTGGTAGACGACGTTGCCCATGTGCAGGTTTTGCCGGCGGCGGTAGCCGGGGAAGACGAGCTCCTTCAGGTCGTCCACGATCTCGATGACGGCCTCCACGCTGGGGAGCGGGCAGTGGCCGAGGTGGTGGATCGTGGGCAGATCCTGGTAGGTCTCGACGAGACGGTCGGTCAGGTCGGGGAGCTGTTCCTTGCGGCGGAAGTCGGTCGCCATGTTGGGTCTCGTCGCGCGCGGGACTCGTCGGCCGTTCGTCCGACCGGTCCGGTCGGGAGGTCGTTCGCGGGAAAATCGACCGGTTCTGCCGATTCTACGACGCCCCGAGGGCCGGTCAACGAGCCGGATCGGCCGTCACCACCACTCTCTTCGGCCCGGCAACCCCTCGAATTGAGGCGATCCGCAGAAGCCGGAGCGGTCGCGTTCGACCGACTCGCTCACCGCCGCCGATGCCGAGAGAGTCGAGTTCCTGACCGTCTGGCAGCCGGGGGAGACGTGAACGAGAGCGTCTGGCAAGTCGAACCGGCCGGTCCTCCGCCGAGCGACGAGTCCCCTGCGACCGTCGCCGAGCCGGAGGAGTACTGGGAGGCGGCCCGACGGCCCTTCGCGTCGTTCGTGTTCCTGCTGCCCCTCGTGCTGCTGTACGAGGTGGGCGTCTGGCTCTGCTCCGATCCCGCGGCGGTGCCGGTGCGGAACGGCGTCGACGCCTGGATTCGCGACCGGCTGGCGAACGCGGGGGCGGCCCGGGTCTGGCTGCCACCGATCGCCGTGCTGGGAGTGCTGCTGGTCTGGCAGGCGAAGTCGAAGGAGCGGTGGACGCTTCGCGCGCCGACGTTGGTCGGCATGTTCGCGGAGAGCGTCGTCTTCGCCTTCCTGCTGGTGGTGATCGCGACGCTGCAGTCGGGTCTGCTCACGTCGCTCGACGTCGACACGCCGCTCTCCCTGCACCAGGCCGCGTCGCGGAGCGTGGTCTACGTGGGGGCCGGCATCTACGAGGAACTCGTGTTCCGGCTGCTGCTGCTGCCCGCCTGCTACCTGCTGTTCCGGCAGGGCGGCGTCTCGCAGAAGTGGTCGGTCGCGCTCGCCGTGTTCGCGACGAGCACCGGGTTCTCCATCGCCCACTACGTCAGCGGCGCGGAGGCGTTCGCCCTCTCGACGTTCGCGTTCCGGACGCTCGCCGGGGCGTACTTCGCGACGTTGTTCGTCACGCGGGGGTTCGGCGTCGCCGTCGGCTGCCACGCGATGTACGACGTGGTCGTCGGCGTGCTGATGGCCCGGTAGCGGGGATCCCCCGGGGTCGGGACGGAATTTCCGGTGAAACCGGTTCTGTCGATTTCCCTCGGCGACGGATCGGGGTACTGTGATGGGACCTGCCTGAGTTCTCACCCCTGCGCGAAGCTCCCCGAGGTTCTCCGTGAAGATCGACCGCACCGTTCTGTTGGGCACGCTGTTCGTCGTGTTGTTCGTGGCCGCCGTGGCCGCCGTCCGTCTCGATGCGACCGCCGCCGTGGCCGAGACCGCTCCGGAGTCGAAGGCCCCGGCCGAGGAGGCGGTCGAGCCCGACATGCACGAGTTCATGGAGTACGTCTTCGAGCCGGGCTACAAGCGGCTGAAGGTGGTGCTCGCCGAGAAGCCGGCCGACAACAAGGCCTGGAAGGCGGTGAAGGGGGACGCGCTCGTGCTCGCCGAGGCGGGCAACCTGCTGATGCACCGCCGCCCCGAGGCGGACAAGTGGACCAAGGAGATGGACGCCGCGTGGACCGGGATCTCCGCCGACGTCCGCGAGCACGGCGGCAAGCTGTACCGGGCCGCGAAGAAGCGCGACTACGAGTCTACGCGGGTCCACTGGGAGGCGATGCTGGGCCGCTGCAACGCCTGCCACGACAAGTTCGCCGGCGGCGAGCACCAGCTCGCCCCGTGATCGGGATTGCGGACGCGACCACGCCGGGCGACACTGCGGTTCTCGCGAACCGATCAGAGGACGCCGACTTGTCCGCCCGCCGAGCCCTGCCGCCGACGCTCACCGCACTCGCGGTCCTCGCGTTCGGTGGGTCGGCCGTCGCCGCGGATCTCGAGTCGGGCCGGGGCGTCGGCGACCCGATCCCCGAGTTCTACACGCGGGTCGTCACCGGCCCGCTGATGAACAAGTCGGTCTGCTACGTCTGCCGCAACGGAACCCGGCCGGTCGTGATGGTCTTCGTCCGGGACACCTCGGCCCCGGTGCAACGGCTGCTCCGGAACGTCGACATTCTCGTCGACCGGCACCGGGGCGACGGACTTCGCAGTTTCGGCGTCTACCTGAGTGCCGTCCCGTCGCAGCGGGACGTCTCCCGCGTGCAGACGTTCGCCTTCGAGGGCCGCGTGAAGATGCCGCTCGTCGTCGCCCCGGAGGAGGTCGCCTCGGCCGGCCAACAGAACGTGCACTCCGAAGCCGCGGTCACCGTCGTCTGCTACCGCAACCGCCGCTGCGAACACCGCATGGCCCTGCGGGCCGACGAACTCGACGTCGAGCACCTGCGGCCCGTGCTCAAACGCGTGCTGGAGTTCGCCGAGGGTCCGACGACCGAAGCGGTTGAGTGAACCGCAGAGACACAGAGAGCACGGAGAAAGGGATGGCGAACGCCGTGATCGACCGAATTGTCGACGAGATCGCGGTCGGGAAGAAAATTCCGAAGCCGCGAGGCAACACAACGTTCGAGGGAGTGGGGGCGACTCGTTCCGGAGAACGCTCAGTGCGATACAAGATTAACGGAACGAGCGTGAAGTCAGTGACCGAGTCGCAGCTCGACAGCGCGTTCGCTCAACTGCATGCGTCAGGTGAACTGACGCGCCCGTGGTTCAACGACGCATTTCCCGTTGCGGCACGGCAGACTTGCCACTTCACAACCATCGGGGGCCTGTTCGTCCTGCTCGGTGTTGCAGAGAGATCACAACCCGGCGTCTACACACTGACGCGATAGTGTAGTCGTGACGTCAGGGGCCATCATCTGTGACCTCTGTGTCTCCGTGGTTCAACCAGAACACCGTCGAAGGCTGCCGCGTTGACTCGTCTCTCCGTTCCGCTCGGTCGTCGCTACCTCGTCCGCTTCGACCCGAAGCGCATCCCGCACCTGTTCGCCGACGTGCTCGTCATCGGCGGGGGCATCGCCGGGACGCGGGCCGCGCTCGCCGTGGAGCCGGACCAGGAGGTCGTGGTGGTCACGAAGGACCGAGTGCAACTCTCGAGCAGCGCGTGGGCCCAGGGGGGCATCGCCGGCGTGCTCGACCCGCTCGACGAGTTCGCCGACCACATGGCCGACACGTTGACCGCCGGACGCGGCCTCTGTGACGAGGACGTGGTCCGGATGGTCGTCGAGGAGGCCCCGGAGCGGATTCGCGAGCTGATCGCCTACGGCGCCCACTTCGACCACGAGGACGGCGAGCTCGCCCTCACCAAGGAGGGAGGGCACAGCCATCGCCGCATCGTGCACGCCCTCGGGGACGCCACCGGCCGGGAGGTCATGCGGGCCCTCATCGTGCGGATGCGGGAGTCGGCGAACCTGCAGCTTTGGGAAGAGACCTTCACGATCGACCTGCTGACCCACGAGGGGAATTGCTGCGGGGCGCTCGTCTGGAATCCGCAGCACGGCAAGACGTTCGTGTGGGCCAAGCAGACGGTCCTCTGCACTGGGGGGGCCGGCGCGCTCTACCGCGAGACGACCAACCCGTCGATCGCCACCGGCGACGGCCACGCCGCCGCCTTCCGGGCCGGGGCCGAGGTGCGGGACATGGAACTGATGCAGTTCCACCCGACCGTGCTCTACATCGCCGGCGGCTCGCGGCACCTCATCTCCGAGGCGGTCCGCGGCGAGGGGGCCCACCTCGTCGACGCGAGCGGCCACCGCTTCATGCCGGACCACCACGAGCTCGGCGAACTCGCCCCGCGGGACGTCGTCAGCCTCGCCATCACCGACCAGATGGCGAAGACGAACCACCCCTGCGTCTACCTCGACCTGTCGCACCTCGCCCCGGAACTGGTCCGCGAGCGGTTCCCCAACATCGGCGAGGTCTGCGCCGGCTTCGGGATCGACATCACCCGCGACCGCGTGCCGGTCCGCCCGGGAGCCCACTACATGATCGGCGGCGTCACGGTCGGCGAGAACGCCGCGACCACCCTGCCCGGCCTGTGGGGAGCGGGCGAGGTCACCTCCAGCGGGCTGCACGGGGCGAACCGGCTCGCGTCGAACAGCCTCGTCGAAGGACTCGTGTTCGGGCTGCGGGCCGGCAGGAACGCGTCCGACGCGGCGGCCGGCATGCCGGACCAGTTCGCGGCGCGACCGCTGAAGGCCGAGTGGCCCGAACCGGTCTCGCCGGACGAGGCGTTGAACCTCGCCGACGTCCGCAACTCGCTCGCCGCGCTCATGGGCCGGAACGTCGGCATCCGCCGGGACGCCGACGGCCTCGCCGCCGCCCTCGCCCAGGTCGACTTCTGGGACCGCTACGTCGGCCGCCGCGAGTTCGACCGTCCACCCGGGTGGGAACTGCAGAACATGCTGCTGGTCGCCCGGCTGATGATCACCGGGGCGACCGAACGTCGCGAGAGCCGCGGCGTCCACTACCGCAGCGACTTTCCGGAGCCGAACGCGGACGAAGGCCGGCACGTCGCCCTGTCGGGGACGACCTGACCACGCGTTACGTGTCATACTGGTTTCAGACTGCGGGCCCTATAATCCGATCGTCCGCCACGCCGTCCCCGCCGAAGCTCCGATGGAAATCGTCCTCTACCCCCACCCCGCCCTCCGCTGGAAGTCCAAGCCGATCACGCAGATCGACGCCGAACTGCGGCGGACGGTCGACGAGATGTTCGAGCTGATGTACGAGGCGAACGGGATCGGCCTCGCCGCGAACCAGGTGGGGCTGCCCTACCGGCTGTTCCTCGTCAACCCGACCGGCGACCCCGAGGAGGCGGACCAGGAGTTCGTCTTCATCAACCCGGAGATCGTCTCGCGGAAGGGGAGCGTCGAGGGGGAGGAAGGCTGCCTCAGCCTGCCGGAGCTGTACGGCCCCGTGCGGCGGGCGAAGCAGATCGTCGTCGACGCGTTCGACCTCTCCGGCGAGCCGTACACGCTGGAACTGGACGACCTCCCCAGCCGCGTGGTGCAGCACGAGAACGACCACATCGACGGGGTGATGTTCATCGACCGGATGACGGACTCGGCGAAACGAGAGCGGGCCGACCGCATCGAGGAGTTCGAGACCGTCTTCCGCAGCCAACAATCGACCCAAGACGTGGCGAGCGACGAGGAGCTGAAGAAGCGACTCAAGGAACTCGAGCCGAAGTGAACGGAGTCAAGAGTCGAGGGTCGAGAGTCAAGAGCTGTCAGGCGGGGATGACACCGCGTCTTCGACGCACGCCTTGAAAGCCCCCTCGCCCCTCCGGGGGGAGAGGGTCAGGGAGAGGGGGCCGCAGTCGTTCGGTGTCCCCGAGCACTGGGAAGGACACACATGCGACTGTTGCTGATGGGAACCGGGGCCTTCGCCGAGCCGGCGTTTCGGGCGCTCTACGACTCGTCGCACGAGGTCGTCGGGTTGTGCACGCAGCCGGACCGGACGGGGCGGGGGCATCATCGGCACCGGAATCCGCTCAAGGAACTCGCCCTCGAACGGGGCACGCCGGTGCTGCAGCCGGAGAACGTGAACGTTCCGGAGGTCGTCGAAGAGATCCGCGGGCTGCAGCCGGACGTGACGGTCGTCGCCGCGTACGGCCAACTGCTGAAGCCCGACGTCATCGACGCGCCGCGGCTCGCGACGATCAACCTGCACGGCTCGTTGCTCCCAAAATACCGCGGCGCGGCCCCGGTGCAGTACGCCGTCTGGAAGGGGGACGCCGAAACGGGCGTCACGATCTTCCGCATCGAACCCCGGCTCGACGCCGGCCCGATCCTCAGGGTCGTCAAGACGCCGATCGGCGAGAAGGAGACGTCCGGCGAACTGATGCTCCGCCTCGCCGACCTCGCCGTGCCGCTGACACTCGAAGTCGTCGACGGCCTCGCCGCCGGGACGATCGAGCCACGGAAGCAGGACGCGTCACTCGTCACGAAGGCTCCGCGGCTGGAGAAGTCGGACGGGCTGATCGACTGGTCCGAGACGACCCGCGAGATCGACTGCCGCATCCGGGCGATGCAGCCGTGGCCGAAGCCGTCGAGCCACCTCGTGCACGGCGACGCCCCGCCGCTGCGGATGCTGGTGCTGGACGTCGAGCCGACGTGGCTCAGCGGGGCCGACGACGCGGCGCCCGGCACGATCGTCGAGGTGGACACCGAGCGTCTCGTCGTCCGCACGGGCGACGGCTGCGCCTCGATCCTCCGCGTGCAGCCGGAGGGCAAGCGGGCGATGGACGTCGCCGAGTTCCTGCGCGGGCATCAGCTGGTGGCAGGGGACCGGTTCACTTCAACGACGAGTTAGTCGTTGCCGCACAGCCAGTTCTGCGAGAGGAGGCGGGTGACCACCGGCGTGTCCCTCCGCTCCGTAACGTGTGCCAGTTCCAGCGTTAGTGAGTGCTGATTGCCGTCCGACAAGATTGCCATTAGCGGCTCGTAATCAGCAGTCGATCGGCCCACGTAAGCCTCAATCAGCTCACCGTCTCGCGTCTGTAGCGAGATCGCTTGGAATTCCCGCTCACGATCCGAGAACTCTCCCCAGTAGCGGTCCGAGAGCCGGGCCTGCACACGTGCCAGGACCGGGACACTTGAGCCAAGGGTCAAGAAAGTCCGGGGTGGAACACTCCAGAGCCCGACTGTCGCCTCCCATTCCACTCGAATGTCGAGATGCTTGATCCGCAGGTATACCGTGACCTGCCCCCTATCCAGTCCATCACTTAGATCGACTGTGATTCGCGAGTGCTGGTCGTCGATTCGCGAAACGCTGAGAACGCGGACCTGATTGATGTTTCGATGTGGTTTCTCACCATAGTGCTTCGTGATGGTTGACTGCAGTACCTCACCCTTGGTCGTGAGTTCAGCACGCTCTTCAAAGGGCGTGTTGTAGTAGGTGTACAGAAACCGCTCGATTGCCGGGACCTGCGCAGAGTAGGACAGTGTCGAACTCGTCAGGTGCGTCGCAGAGAGAAAAACGGGTACGTCGGAGTCTGGCAGTCCATTGAGATCAAGCGCAGTACATCCGAGGTCGAATGCAGTGCGAAAGTCCGTCCCTGCGAAGATGGCGTCGTAGAACGCAACTGCAAATCGGCGGGCGGGATCGTCGTGGATCCCGCGACGCATGCCGATCACATAGTCGATCTCGTCACGAATTACCTCAGCTTGATGATCGGAGTAGCACGCGTTGAGGAGGACACACTTCAAGTCGCTCTTGAAGTGGTGGAACAATCGCGCCAGTGATGCTGCATCGGCATTCGCCGAACCGCCGTCGGCATCCTCGAAACACAGACCCCCGGCGTCCCCATGCCCGGCGAAATGGCAGATCACAGGGTTGTGGTCGAGCAAAGCACGGCGGAAGTCGTCAAGCGTGACCGCTTCGTTGCTCTCGATCGTCCAGTCGTCCCGATGCCGGGAGCGTTGAAGAGCGTGGCGGATATCACGGACTTCGGCACTGAGGCGCAGCCTGTCTTGATCGAGTGGACTGGCTGCCACGATCAAGATGGTCGGCATGGCAAACCTCAGTGGCCGGCGTGGGCCTCGGCGTTCTGAATGGCGGCGTCCTCTTCCTCGAACCTGGCGACGACGCCGGCGGCTCCGGAGAGTTGGGTGGAGCCGCAGAGGGAGGCGATCACGATCAGGGCCGTGACGTAGATCGTCTTGCCGACGTAGTTGCTGACCTGCATGCCCAGCAGGTCGTGGTGCCCGCCGGCGGGCGGGGCGACGGTTCCCCAGACGAGCACGGCGACGACGCCCAGCAGCAGTACGCCGATCCAGCCCCCCTCGAACAGCAGGATGCGGCGGAGCCGGACCCAGTTGACGGCGAACGTCCAGACGGCGATCCACGCCAGCAGCGGCAGGAAGGGCAGCACGATCTCGCCGATGCTCAGCAGCAGCCCCCAGAGCGCGGCGAGCAGCGTCACGAAGTTCTCGACGAGCCGCGCCCAGGCGTTCGGGGCGGGGTCGGCCGACTGGCCGAGCAGGAGCAGCGTCGGGTGGAACATCGCAGCGGTCCGGCTGGGAGTCTCGGGACGATTCGCGGTCAGCGGGGATTGTCGCCTTCCGTCGCCGCATTCTCCAGTGACTGGCCCGGGTCGATGACGGGAAATCGCAGGGAGGACTCCATCGCCTCGATCAGCCGTTTCAGCTTCCCGAAGTCGGCGAGGACCTCTTCCTTGCTGAGGTAGCCGGCGACCTGCCGCCTGTAGGCCTCGTCGACGTCGCGTTCGTCGTCGGAGGTCGTCAGCACGACGACGATCGACTTGGCCAGTTCCGGGTCGTCGCGGACGGCGTCGAGGAACTCGAAGCCGTTCATCTTCGGCAGGCGGAGGTCGAGGAGGACGAGGAACGGCGACGCGATGCCGCCCGCGTCTCGTCGCCTGAGGATCTCGAGGGCCTCGATGCCGTCGCCGGCGAACACGAGCGGGTTGCGAACCTCCTCCTTGAGCATCCGCCGCGCGAGGAGCTTCCGGTCGATGGGGTTGTCCTCGACGACGAGGATGTTAACCGGGTTGCTCTCCGACTCCACCATGCCCATCGTCCCCCCTGCCGTTCACCGGGGCCGGAGCCGACGCCGTCCACGAGAACGCATCGCCCCGAACCCGGTTCAACATGCCCGTAGGGACGCGGTCGTGCAAGTCGATCGACCGAGGACTACAGGTTGTCGAGGTTGGTCCCGAGCTTGGCGGCGAGTTCGCCGAGCAGCGTCCAGGTCCCGTCGGCCACCTCGACGCCGTTGGCGAGCCGCTCCGCCCGCCGTCGCCGCTCGATCTCGCCGGGGAGCAGGATCTCGTCGACGCCCGGCAGCCGTTCGCTGCTCTTCATGTCGTCGACGTAGGTCTTCATCCACTGGTCGTACTCGTCCTTGGGGAGGACCTGTTCGACGTCGACGAGGTACATCCAGACGCCGTTCGCCCCGCGGGGGAGGTCCTTGCGGCAGACGCCGCTGCCGGAGAGCATGCCGCCGAAGACGTCGATCATCACGGAGAGCCCGTAGCCCTTGTGGGCCATGGTCCCGCCGAGCGGCAGGATCGACCCGAGCGGCGGGCCGTACAGGTCGCCGGGGTTGGTCGAGGGGTTGCCGTCGGCGTCGAGGATCCAGCCCTCGGGGATCGGCTTGCCGGCCTGGTGGGCGACGCGGACCTTCCCCTCGGCGGTGGCGGAACTGGTCATGTCGAGCAGCATGGCGTCGCCGTTCCACGGGGCGGCCATGGAGATCGGGTTGGTCCCCATCTTCCCCTGCTTGCTGCCGAACGGGACGACGCGGCCCGGTCCGGGGGCGTTGACGCACATCTGGGCGGCGAAGCCGTCGCGGGCCGCCTTCTCCGCGTAGGACCCGAGCCGGCCGACGTGGTTGCAGTTGCGGACGAAGACGGTCCCGGTCCCCATCGCCCGGGCCTTCTCGCGGGCGATGTCGAGCGCCTTCGTCGCCGTCACCTGCCCGAAGTGGAACTGCCCGTCGACGACGGCGAAGGCGGGCCGGTCGACGACGACCTCGAACCCGGCGTCCGGCTTCACGAACCCGTCCGCGACGAACTCGCAGTACTGCGGCAGCCGGATCACGCCGTGGCTGTCGTGCCCGGCGAGGTTGGCGTCGCGAAGCTCGCTCGCGACGACCTCGGCGTTCTCGGCACTCGTCCCGACGGCGACGAGGATGCGGTGGGCGATGGCGTGAATCTGGTCGGCGGTGAAGGTCGGCATGCGGTGGCTCCGGTGGGTGAGCCGCGATCCTACGGGAGTCCCCGACCAGCCGCGACCGTGCGGGCGCGATTCCACGCGACGCCCCTCCGGCGAGTCCACGACCAGAGTTCGGATGCCCGCTCGTCGTCGGTGGCGGCTGGTGATTCGGGTGGCGTCCCCTAGAATCCTCGCACGCCAACCAAGGAGCCGAGCAACGATGAGCGAACCCTCCCGCGACGTCCTGGAGACGTTCGAGAACCCCCACCCGCACCGGGACTACGTCATCGAGACGGTCTGCCCGGAGTTCACCTCGATGTGCCCGAAGACCGGCCAGCCCGACTTCGGCACGCTGACGATCACGTACATCGCGGACCAGGTCTGCTTCGAGCTGAAGTCGTTGAAGCTGTACCTGCAGCAGTACCGCAACCACGGGGCGTTCTACGAGGACGTGACGAACCTGATCCTCGACGACCTCGTCGCCGTCACGAGCCCGCGGTACCTGCAGATCCGGGCCGAGTTCACCCCCCGCGGCGGCATCCGCACGAACATCGAGGTCGAGCACGTCGGCGAGGGGTACGGGGTCGAGTAGTCACGGGACGAGATCGCGGTCGGTCGTGAACTCGAACAACCCGGTTCGGGCCGAGCCGTGCTTCCGCGGAAACCGCTCGCGGATGGCCTTCAGCTCTTCGTCCGACAGACTGCTGGACCCGACGCGGACGTACTGCAGGTTCTCCAACCGGTCCGACGTGACCAGTTCGACGACCGCCTCGCCACCGCCCAGGCACCGCCACAGGTCGAGTCCTCGAAGCTGCGAGAGCCCCGGGCCGCCGGCCAAGGCGCGGAGGGTCGCGTCGTCCGTGCCGGCCCGCGCGAGACGCAGTTCGTGCAGCGAACCGAGTCCCGTCGACGAAGCGAGAGCGGCCGCCCCGTCGACGCCGAGCTCCGTGTCGCCCAGGTCGAGCCGCCGCAGTCCGGCGAGTTGCGAGCCGTTGGCGATCGCGGCGATCCCGGCCGGCGACGGGCTGTTGGCGGCCAGCGAGAGCTCGCCCAAGCCGGAGAGGTACGGCGACGCGGCGATCGCGGCGAACGACTCGTCCCCGAGTTCGTTGCCGGCCAGCGACAGCGACTGCAGCTTCGCGACCCGGGGAGACTCGGCGAGGGCGACGACCCCCGACTCCCCGTGTTGGCTCGCGTCGGCCACGAGGTGCTCGACCCGTTCCAGCGGCGACCAGTCCACGAGGTCGGACAACAGGTCGCCGACGGCCGGCCCGTTGGACTGCGTGTTGACGAGCTCCAGCCGACGGAGCGCGTCGTAGCGGCAGTCCAGCAGTCGGGTCCATCCGTCGGGCCGCAGCATACGGTCGAAGAGTCGCAGTCGTTCGATCTGCCGCATGTCGGCGGCGGCGAACAGCGTCGAGACGCGGGTGCAGGCGGGGTCGAAGCCGTCCCACGTCAGCCAGAGGCCGCGCACACGGTTCAGGTACTTCGGCTGGAAGAACGACTCGATGCCGGCGTCCGACCACTTGTTGACCCGCACCTCGCGAATCGGGGCGACCTTCCAGGCGTCGTCGAACGACTTCTCGAACTGCGACCAGTTGGGGAAGGTCGCCCGCTCCACCGTTCCCCGTTCGAACCAGTCCCGGCGGACGAGGTGAGCCGGCTCGATGCCCCAGGCGACGCTGCCGACCTTGCCGAGTTGGCGGGCCCACTTCTTGCCGCTGCGGTCGAGGAAGGCCTCGACCTTGCGCCGGCGTTCCCACCAGGCCTCGTCCGTCTTGGGCGTGGCCGCGAGTTGGAGTTGGGCGTGGACGAAGCCGCCCCGTTCGTCACCCTGCTCGAGGAGCCAGTCGCCGTAGGCGCCGCGGAGGCCGTCGTCGTCCGGGTCGGCGAGGATCGCCTCGACGAATTCCTGCTCGCGTGTCTCGTCCATCGTGCCACCGCTCCGGGAGTCGACTTCGACGCCCCGTACGATCGAACCTGGGGCCACGCGTGGCAAGCCGGGCGTCGAGTCCGGACGGCTCACCACCTGGCGAACTGGTGTCAGGACCGTCGGCATGCTCGTTCGGACCGGTGCGGCCCGTCCTGGAGAATCCGACCGCCGGAGGCGGATTTCGGGCATCCGCCCCCGCCGTCGCTGCGAATGATCGAGTGGTGCGACCCGTGAGGGTGGCCGGTCCCCGAAGTTCGCTCTGGAGAAGCTCCGATGCGCAAGCCCGTCGCCCTCGCCGTTGCCGCGTTCTCCTCGCTCGGCTACGCCCTGTTCGGCGCCCCGGACCCGGGCGACGAGACGTTTCCCCGTCCGGAGATCGCCGTCGAGCTGCTGAAGGCACTCGACGAGACCCTCGTTGCGGACGAGTCGGCCACGGTGGACGACCTGCGGGCGGCCATTGACGAGTCACTCGGTCTGCTGGCGGAGCCTTCGCCCCTCGGAGAGCGGCTGCAGCAGCTTCGCGATCTGGCCGACGCCGGCGAGCTCCGCAGCGGGATCGTCTCGGTCCGAGAGTCGCTGGCGTTCGAGCCGGTCAAGGAGGGGGACATGCCGAAGGACTTCCCCACGTTCACGCCGACCGGAGTGGTCGAGGTGAAGGAGTACCCGGCGTACCGACGAGCCGAGGGGAAGGGGTTCTTCACGCTGTTCCGGCACATCACCCTGCGGCGGATCGCGATGACGGTCCCGGTGGAGGTGCAGATGCCGAAGGGGGAACGCGGTCGCATGGCCGACCGCTCCATGGCCTTCCTGTACGGCGACCGTTCGCTCGGCGAGCCGGGCCGGCAGGGGCAGGTGACCGTCGTGGACGTCTCCGAGAAGACGGTCGTCGCGCTCGGCGTGCGGGGCGAGTCGACCGCGGCCTCGACACGC
>JANQQW010000346.1 GCA_028284885.1 Planctomycetaceae bacterium | reverse complement strand
GAAAACGGTTACGTTCGACACGGCTCGTTGCTCCTGGAAGTTCGGGGACCCTGTACAAGTCCCAGTCTCGGGGCAACGGGCCTCTCATACCATCTGGGGTGCGACAGCGGAGGCCCCCAGAGCGTGGCACGTCTGTGAGCGGTCCAAAAGGGGGCCGACCACAGCGACCCCTTGATTGGGCGTTGAGCCGCTCCGCGTGGCAGCGCAGCTACTCGGGGGTGATCGAGACCGTCAGTTTCGTCGGGCCGACGGTGACCGGTTTCTCGTCGGGCGGCGGGGTGGCGGGGTCAGGAGGCCGACAGGCCGGATGGCCTCGGAGGGAGGACGTCGATCGTACGAGCGACCGTCGGGGCCATTGCTTCGCTGCTGACCCCGCCACCCTTCGGTTGATCTTCGAACCGCTCCGCGCTGCGTGGCAGCGCGGTTACTCGGCCGTGATCCAGACCGTCAGTTTCGTCGGGCCGACGGTGACCGGTTTCTCGGCGGGCGGCGGGGTGTCGCCGGGGGTGATCGTCGTGGCGCGGGTTTCGGTGCGGATCGTCTCCTGCCACTCGTCGACGGCGGCCTTCGCGTCCGCGTCGTCGGTCGCGTAGTGGATTGCGATCGGGGCGTTCTCGTCGAGGTCTGCGTCCTTCCGCCGTTGCTGCACGTGGCGGATCAGGTCGCGGCTCATCCCCTCGTGGACCAGTTCCGGCGTGAGCGTCGTGTCGAGCGCGGCGCGGAGGTCGCCCTCCTCGGCGACCGACCAGCCGGAGGCGGTCTCGATCTCGAACAGGACGTCGTCCGGGGTCAGGACGATCGTGTGGCCGTCGAGTTCGAGCGTCACGCTCTCCGCCCCCGAACGGAGCGGGGCGAGCAGTGCGTCGTCGACGCCCGGGAGTTGCTTCGAGAGCAGGCCGAGGAGCTTGCCGTACTTGGGGCCGAGCGTCTTCTTGTTCGGTTTGGCCGAGTAGCTGGCGTACTCGTCGAGCGAGTCGACGCGGGTCAGCTTCTTGACGTTGACCTCGTCCATGACGACGTCGGCGAGGCCCTGCACGTGGTCGGCGACGCGGAACTCGGTCGCGAACTTTACCTCCGCGAGCGGCTGCCGCACACGGTGGCCAGCGTCGTCCCGGAGCCGGTGCACGAGCCGCACGAGCCGCTGGGCGTTCTTCGCCGCCTCGTTCAGTTCCGGGTCGAGGAGGGACTCGTCGGGTTGCGGGTAGTCGCAGAGGTGGACGGAGTGTTCGAGTCGAGAGTCGAGAGTCGAGAGTCCAGAGCCAGACTCCGGTTCGTCGCCGTCCACGAGGTCGCGACCGAACACCAGGTTCTGGTACATCCTCTCGGCGAGGAACGGGACGGCGGGGGCGAGGGCCTTCGACAGCGTCAACAGGACCTCGTACAGGGTCTGGTACGCGGCGAGTTTGTCGCGGGCGTCCCCCTCGCCCTGCTTGCTCCAGAAGCGGGCCTTGTTGCGGCGGATGTACCAGTTGCTGAGGTCGTCCAGGAACGAGGCAGCGGCCGTGCAGACGGCAGCCGCGTCGAAGGCGGCGAAGCGGTCGTTCGCCGCCGCGAGGAACTCCTGCAGGTTCGAGAGGATCCACTGGTCGCCCGGCGAGCGGTCCTTCACCGGCAACGGCTCGGCCGTCGGGTCGAACTCGTCGAGGGCCGCGTAGTTGACGAGGAACTTGTACGAGTTCCAGAGCGGGATCAGGATCTGCCGGCGGATCTCGTCGGCCGGAGTGCTCGTCACCTTGCAGGTGGGGAGCCCCTCCTTCGTCTGGCTGATCGGGCCCTCGGGCGTGTCGAGCGTGACCGGTTCGTCGGGGTGGCGGAGGCCGAAGCGGAGGTCCTGGGCCGGGTTCTGGGCGAGGTACATCCAGCGGAGCGTGTCGACGCCGATCTGCTCGGCCGCCTCCTCGAACCAGATGGCCGTGCCGTCGCTCTTGTGCATCGGCTGGCCGTGCTCGTCGGCGACGAGCCGGTGGCCGAGGAGCGTCTCGAACGGCCGCTTCTCCCGAGGGTCGTCCGTCTCGTCGTACCGCGTCATCGTGGCGAGCGCGAGCAGCGAGTAGAACCAGTTGCGGAACTGGCCCGGGAAGCACTCGGTGACGAACTGGGCGGGGAACCAGTCGGACCACTTCAGCAGATCCGTGGGGTACCGCTCGTTGTAGTTGAGGGTGCTGAAGGGGACGATGCCGGCGTCGAGCCAGGGGTTGCCGACGTCGGGGATGCGTTCGAGGATCGCCCCGGTTCGCTCGCTCCGGATCTTCACCGCGTCGATCCACGGGCGGTGCGGGCTGTTCCCCTCGAGGACGTCCCAGCCCTCGACGGCCCGTTCCTTCAGTTCGGCAAGGGAGCCGATGACCTCGAAGTCGGTGGGGTCGTCCGGGTTGATCCAGAACGGGAGGGCGAGGCCCCAGACGCGCTTCTTGGAGATCATCCAGTCGCGCATGTTGGTGAGCCAGCGGATCTCTTCCTCCTCGCCGTTGACCGACTCGGGGAGCCACTCGATCGACTTGGCGACGTCGACGATCTCCTGCCGCCAGTCCATGTTCACGAACCACTCGTCGACGAGCCGGAAGACGAGTTCCTCGCCCGTTCGCCAGCAGTGCGGGTAGACGTGCGGGTAGGTTTCGACGGCGACGAGGAAGCCGTTCTCGCGGAGTTGTTCGAAGACGAGTTCGGGCGTCCCCTCGCCGACGGCCTCGCGGCCGGTGAAGGGGCCGAAGCCCTCGTCGAAGGTGCCGTCCTCCTTGAGGGGGGCGATGATGGGGAGGCCGAGTTGTTCGCCGATCTTGTTGTCGACGTCGCCGCAGCCGGGGGCGATGTGGACGATGCCCGTTCCCTCGCCGGCGACGACGTGGGCGTTGCCGCGCGAGTCGCGTCCGCCGTCGATGACCCTGTGGACGCCGGCGGCGGAGGCCGGGTGATGGGGGGATGAGGCGGTGAGGAGGTGGGGGGACTCCGACGGCTCCCCATCTCCCGATCTCCCCATCTCCTCACTCACGGTCGCGAGGCGGGCGTGGCTCTCGGGGTCCCCGGAGGTGAAGCCCTCGGGCGTTCGCTGCACCGGGAGGTCGTCGAACGGCCCGCGGTACCTCCAGCCGACCATCTCGGCGCCCTTGAGGGTACCGAGGACCTCGTAGCCGCCCTGTTCCTTGAAGAGTTGGGCGATCGTCTTGAGCTTGGGGACGCCGTCGGGCCACTTCCACTCGGGTCGGCCGAAGCCCTCCTTGAACTCGGTCTCGAGCCGCTTGTAGTCGAGGTTGTCCTTGGCGAAGTAGTAGATCGCATCGTCGCGCTTCGACTGGAGCTTGACGTAGTCGAGCTCTGGATTGACGGCGGCCGCGACGTTGGACGTGAGGGTCCAGGGGGTGGTCGTCCAGACGAGGAGGTACTCGTCGGGTCGAGAGTCCAGAGTCGAGGATCCAGAGCCGGAGTCCGACGCTGGCGCGTCGGCTTGGGTGGGTGCATCTGTCTGGCTCTCGACTCTCGACTCTTGACTCTTGACCTCGTCCCCATCGCCTTCGGACTCCCGAACGATCGGGAACCGCACGAATACCGACTGGTGCGTCGTCAGCCTGCGGCCGTCGGCGATCTCCATCTGGGAGTAGGCGCTGCCGGCGCGGCCGCCCCAGGGCATGACGTCGTGGCCGCGGTAGATCTTGCCGCGGTCGTGGCACTTCTTGAGGAAGGCCCAGATCGTCTCGTTGTTCTCCGTGGAGAACGTGAAGTAGCTGCCGCCCCAGGCCGGGTTGCCGAGCTTCTCGACGAGGCGGTGGGCGGCGTCGGTGGCGGTCTCGCCGGAGGGGGCGGTGATGGTGACGGGGGTGTCGGTCCCGAGGTGCTCGGCGAGTTCGCGGAGGGTGTCGGGGTCGTCCCAGTCCATCCAGTAGCCGAGGCGGACGGACTGCTCGGTCTGCCGGGCGGCGAACCGGAGGACGCGGCGTTTGCACTCGTTGACGAACTCGTCGACGCCGTACTCGAGGATGGCGGTCTTCGTGCCGAGCTCGAGTTCCTTCTCGACCTCGACCTCGACCCAGAGTCCCTGGCAGTCGAAGCCGTTCTGGTAGCGGAGCCGGTGGCCCTTCATGGCGAAGAACCGCTGGTAGGCGTCCTTGTAGGTGCGGCCCCAGGCGTGGTGCACGCCCATGGGGTTGTTGGCCGTGATGGGGCCGTCGAGAAAGGACCAGCGGGGGGCCGTCGCGTTCTTCTCGCGGAGGCGGTCGAAGACGCGGGTCTCGTCCCAGAACCTCAAGCAGGCGTGTTCGCCGGCGACGAACCGGGCATCGTTGACCTTGGAGAACATCACGTCACCGGGCACTGGGGATTCGACCGTCCCACATCGAACGACGGACGGTTTCGACTCGACTCTGGTTCGCGCGGCGGCGGCGTGGCGGGTCTTCGGCAAGGGCGAAGCGTGCTCGAACAGGGTGCGAGCACGTGCTTCGTTCAATAGTCGTCGTCGAAGTCGTCTTCCTCGTCGTCTTCCTCGTCGAAGTCGTCCTCGTCTTCGTCGAAGTCCTCGTCCTCGTCCTCTTCGTCGAAGTCGTCTTCGAAGTCGTCGTCGAGATCGTCGTCCTCGAAGTCGTCATCCTCCTCGTCTTCGTCCTCGTCTTCGTCCTCGTCGTCGAAATCGTCTTCGAATTCGTCGTCGTCCTGGAGACGCACGTCGTCCCACTCCACGTCGGTCTCGGCCGATGCGGGGTCCCAGACGTCGGTCTCGTCGAGGTGATCCAAAGTCATGTCGCGTACCTCGTACTCCGTGCACAGCGAGGACGAAAACGAATCGCTCGAACGTGTGGTTCGACCGCGGATCGTGCGGGCCCACCGACACAAACCCCTCCGCGGCGTTTGCCTAGTTAGCCCAGCCGTTTCGCGATGTCAACCGAGAGTCCGAACCGCCGTTCGACTGAAGTGGACGGGTTGCGCAACAGCCGAAACGGCCGCTCGGCGCAGGCGAGAGGACCACCGTTCACCGGCGTCGTATGGGGGCACTCAGCGGTCGTCGTCGGCCGCCTCCCGACGCTCACGTTCGACCGCGGCGACCACCTCCCCGTCCTCCCAGTCGACTGCCAGCCAGATGATGGCCGTCCCGTCCCGGCTGCCGGTCAGGGCGTATCGGCCGTCCGGCGAGAAGGCGACGGCCGTCACCGGTTCGGTGTGACGGTCGAGCGTGAGAATCTCCTTCCCGGTCGTGGCGTCCCACAGCTTCACCGTGTCGTCGCGGCTGCCGGTCAACACACGCGTCCCGTCCGGCGAGAACGAGATCGACGTCACCGCGGCCGTGTGCCCACGCAGCACGAACGCCTGCACGGCCTCCCCGTCCTCCAGACTCCACAGGCGAGCCGTGTTGTCCTCGCTGCCGGTCACCACGAACCGGCCGTCCTTGGAGAACTCGGCACCGAGCACGCCCCACTCGTGCCCCTTCAGCTCCACGAGGGTCTTGCCGGTCTCCACGTCCCAGACCCGCGCCGTCCCGTCCGTCGAAGAGGTCACCACGCGTTTCCCGTCACCGGAGAACGCACCGTGCACCACGGGACCACGGTGACCGACGAACGACTGCACGACCTCGTGCGTCGCCACCTTCCACAGCTTCGCCGTCCCGTCCTCGCTCGTCGTCAGCACGAAGCGACTCTGCGGGTCCGGCGAGAAGCGTGCGCTGTAGACGAAGCCCGAGTGTCCTCCGTCCAGACGGGCGATCGCCTTGCCCGACTCCACGGACCAGATCTTGGCCGAGAAGTCCCAGCTGCCCGTCACCACGTAGCGTCCGTTCGACGAGAAGTCCGCCGCGGCCACCGCGCCGTGCGGGCTGAACGTCATCTGTTCCTCCGCCGTCCGCAGATCCCAGAGCCGCGCGTCCGCCCCGCCGACGGTCAACACGGACGTGTCCTCGGGTGCGAAGCGAGCCGTCCAGATCGGCGTGCGACGGTCGGACCAGTCGAGGAACGACTCACCCGCGATCGTCACCTCCTTGCCGTCGGCGATCCGCCACACTCGGACCGTGTTGCTGTCCGAGTGCGTCGTCACCACGAGTTCGCCGTCCGACGAGACGTCCAGACCGCTCACCATACCGTTCTTCTCGGCTCCGATGGTCCCGACCGGTTCGCCACCGTCGAGACTCCACACGCGAATGCGGCCGTCGAGCGAGCTCGTCACCACCCGTTCGGCCCCCGGCACGACGTCCATCGCCAGCACCGGCGACCCGTGCCGAAGCGCCCGGTCGGTCAGCTCCTCGCCCGTCTCGGTGTCCCACTGCGAGACGATGTTGTCGTTGCTCGCCGTCAGCAACCGCCGACCGCCGTCGACGAAGACGGCCGCGTTGATCCGCTTCACGTGCGACTGCAGCCGGTGCAGCAGCTTGCCGTTCGACGTGTCGAACAGCCGTCCGGTGCCGCGGGCGTCTCCCGTGAGCACGCTCGAGCCGTCGGGCGAGAACTTCACGGTCACCACCTCGTTCCGATGGCCGTCGAACGTCCGGACCAGTTCGCCGGTCGTCGCGTCCCACAGCTTGGCCGACCAGTTCGACCGGTCGTCCCCCGCCGGGGCACCGGTCACGAGCCACTTGCCGTCCGCCGACACGTCGAGCGCCGCGGCCCGACCCGTGTCGTCGATCTCGAGCAGCTGCGTCCCGGTCCGCACGTCCCACACGCGAGTCGAGTTGTCCGCGGCACTCGTCGCCATGCGGGCCCGGTCGGGGTAGAAGACGGCGTTCGTCGCGAGGAACTCGTGCCCCTCCTGCAGCACGGCGAGCGTCTTCCCGCCGTTCACCGCGTACACCCGAGCCGTCCGGTCACGGCTCGCCGTGACCACTCGTTCGCCGTCGTTCGAGAAACGGGCCGCGAGGATGGCGTCGTCGTGGCCGGTCAACGTCCGGCCGCGGAGCACGCGCAACTCCTCGTAGTCCGCCATGCTCCACGCCTTCACAGACTGGTCCTTGCTGCCGGAGACGATCGTCCGACCGTTCGGGGAGAACTCGGCCGAGCGGACCCAGCCGTCGTGACCTCGGAACACCTGCACGGTGTCCCCCGTCGTCGGATCCCACGCGCGAATCGTGTTGTCGTGTGCGCCCGAGACGACGAGCTCGCCGTCCCGCGAGAACTCGACCGTCCGGACTGCTCCGCCGTGCCCGGTCAACGCGGTGAACGGAGGGGGCTGCGGCTTGCGACCGTCCGCGAGCGCCACGAAGTCGAACGGGCGAACCTTCTCCGGATCCCACACGAGCACCTGCTTGTCGTAGCCGCCGGAGACGACGCTGCTGCCGTCCGGCGAGAAGGCCGCCGCGTAGACCGGCCCCTCGTGTCCTGTGAAGGAGGCCACGATCTTGGGCCGCGGCAGGGACAGGTCCCAGATCGCCGCCGTCCCGTCCTGACTGGCGGTCACCACCCGGTTCCCGTCGGTCGGATCGAACCGCGCCGTCCAGACCCACCAGCTGTGTCCCTTCAGCACCTTCTCCTCACGGCCGGTCGCCACGTCCCACAACCGGGCCGTCTGGTCGTAGGAGCTCGTCAGCAGCTTCTTGCCGTCGGCCGAGAACTCGACGCTGAGCGCCGTGTCCTCGTGCCCTTCGAACGAAAGGTCCAGCCGCTTCCCGGTCGCCAGATCCCACAGCTTGACGTACGCACCGTCGTCGCTGCCGACCGACGCGAGCAGCTTGCCGTCCGGCGAGATCGCCACGTCGTTCACGTACAGCCCGCCGTCGTCGATCGTACGGACCGTCTTCCCGGACTCGAGGTCGGAGACGACGATCTTGCCGGTCCAGGTGGCGGCTGCCACCAGCTTGCCGTCCGGCGAGAGGGCGATGCCGTCCACAGGGCCGTCCGTCCGCATGTCCGAACTGCTCTGGCTGCAGAGGTGCATCAGCCGCCCCCACTCCCAGTTCCGCAGCTCCGGCTTGCAGTTGACGAGCAGCTCGCGGGCGGAGTCGAAGGCGTTCTCCTCGATCTTCGCCTGGGCGAGACCGATCTGCGCCACGTACGCCTCGTACTCCTCGGCCTCCTTCGCGGCAACCGCCTTCTCGCGTTCCGCCTCGGCCACCTTCGTCTGGGCCTCGGCGATCTTCTTCTGGTCCTCGGCGATCTTCCGCTGCATCGCCTCCTGCTTCTGGGCCGCGATCGCGTTCGCCTTCTCCGTGTCGGCGATCTGCCGCTGCTCCTCGGCGATCTTCCGCTGGGCGGCTTCCTCCTCGGCGGAGAAGTCGGCCGCGAGCCGCTCGAGTTCCGCGAGTGCCGACGCGTACTCCGCCGACTCGCGCTGCAGGTCGGCCTGGTAGCCGGAGAAGAGGGCCTCGAGCTCCTGGGCCCGTGCGATCTCCCGTTGGAGAACCGCGTTCTTCCGCTGTTCCACCGCCTGGCGTCGCTGCTCGGCCTCCGCGGCGCGGGCCTCGTCGGACTCCACCTTCGCCAGCGTCGCGAACTGTTGGTTCGCCCACGAGACGAACGCCGCCCGCTTCGCCTTCCGCTCCTCGGCCTCGGCCAGCAACTTCGCCTCGGTCGCCTTCTGTTCCTCCTCCTCCGCCTTCATCTGGGCGGCGACCGCCTTCTCCTTCTCCTCCTCGGCGATCATCCGCTGGTTGTCGGCGATCATCCGCTGTTCCTCGGCCCGGTCTCGCTGCTTCTCCGTCTCGTCGATCTGGTCCTCGAGTTTCTCGTTCGCCTCGACCGCCTTCTGCCGTTCGGTTTCGGCAATGCCCTTTGCCTCGATCGCCTCCTCGGTCTTCGTCTCGGCGATGCCCCGCTGCTTGACGGCCTCGGCTCGTTCCGTGTTCGCCCAGACCGCGAGTCCGGTGATCACCGTCACGAACACGGCGGCCGCCACGGCGCTGATTCGCTTGAGCGCCGCGAACCTCCGCTGCCGGCTGTCCCGCTCGGCGATCGCCGCCCGGATCGCGTTCCGCGTCTCGGCGTGCGACGGGTCGTCCTCCACGAGCAGCGTGCCGGCGAGGTCCAGGTCGCCGCGGTTCATCGCGCACTCGGCGTACGCCAGCCGCGCCTCGGAGATACCGCGACGGGCCCGTTCGTTGCCGGGCCACATCTCGTACGCCTCCTGGAAGCCGTACATCGCCTTCGAGAAGTCCTCGTACTCGTTGGACTGCTTGGCCTCGACGAGGTCCTCGGCGGCCCGCATCGAGAGCACGACGCTCTCCGAGTGCGACTGGTACTCCCGAATCGCGTCCTGCAGCGCCGTGATCGACTCGTACCGGTCACCCGGGTTGGTGGCCATCGCCTTCAGGGCGACGTCGACGAGTTCCCCCGTCTTGTCCGTCGGGACGATCTGGTTCTTGGCGGCGTTGTACAGGCACTTCATCACGTCCGCACCGGAGTGCGGCGGGTGCCCGGAGACGATCTCGTACAGGATCGCCCCCATCAGGTAGACGTCGCTGTGCTTGCCGACCTTCTTGATGTCGCCGGACGCCATCTCCGGCGCCATGTACGACGGCGTGCCGCCGATGCTGCCCGTCTTCGTCGCCCGCCCGGCCTTGGTGAACTGGTCGGTCGTGAGCGCGAGGCCCCAGTCCATCACCAGCACTTCACCGAAGTCCCCGAGCATGATGTTCTCGGGCTTCAGGTCGCGGTGGATCACGCCGCGGTTGTGTGCGAACGCCATCGCGTCGCACGCCTTCATGAAGATCTCGAGGTTCTCCGTGAGGGACTTCTCGGCGACGACGTCGTCCCAGGGCGTGCCCTTCACGCACTTCATCGAGTAGAAGACCGCCCCCGTGTTGTCCGTGCCCAGGTCGTAGACCGGCACGATGTTCGGGTGGTCCAGGTCGCCCGTGACGACCGCCTCCGCGAGGAACTTCGTCCGCTGCTGCGCCAGCTTCTTCGCCGACTTCTGCTTGCCGGACTTCGGCGGCTTCAGCATCTTCACGGCGACGTCGCGGTCGATCGACGTCTGACGGGCCAGGAACACAACGCCCATGCCGCCGCGTCCGAGTTCCCGCGTCACCTCGTAGTCCGCGGCGAACGTCGGCACGACGTCGTCGCTCTGCCGGAAGCTCCGCGGCCGGACCGTCACGCCGACGTCCGCCCCCACGTCGTCCCCGTGGTCGCCACCGGAACCGTGCGTCCGACGCTGCTCGTGCGGATCCCAGGTGTCCGGGTCGCCGCTTCCGCCGCCCATCTCGCCGTCCGAGACCATCGTCCGGTCGGCCGCGTGGTCGAGGTTCATCGTCTTCGGGTCGGAGAACGACCCGGAGTCCGGCATGTCGGCCGCGTCGGCCGTCACGATCGTCCCGTCCGCCCCGCCTTCCACGTCGCCGTCCATCACGAACGTGCGGTCCGCGTCGTCGGACGGACGCGCACCGGCTCCGTCGGGAATCGTGTGCTGCGGGGCGTCCGCGTCGTCGTCGGACGCGTCCAGCGTGCGGTCCGCGCCGCCGGCAGCAGCCGCCGCACCGTCGTCCGCCAGCGTTCCGAGCGGCCCCTCGTCGGCGTCGCCCACGACCAGCGTGCGATCGACGTCCGCCGGGCGTGCACTCCCGTCGTCGCCGATCGTCGCCCCCGTGTCCTCGTCGTCCTCGTCCGCGACGAACGTCGCGTCGAGGTCGTCGTCCGCCGCCGCGGCCGCCTCGGGGGAGTCGGCCAGCGTCCGGTCCAGGTTCGCCGGGACAGCCGTGCCGGCTT
>JANQQW010000300.1 GCA_028284885.1 Planctomycetaceae bacterium | reverse complement strand
CCCCGGTCGTGGGGGTGCTGTGGGTCGCGTGGATCGTCGTGGACTCCCTCCTTCCGCCTGCCGTCGTCATGCCGGAACTGCCCGAAGTCGAGACGATGGTCCGCGGCATCCGCGGGACGGCCGAGGGTCGCGTCGTCCGGGACGTCGTCCGGTGCCCCTGCTCGCGGAGGCCGATCAGCATCGCTCCGTCGTTCCGGACGCTCCGGCAGCGGATGGTCGGCGCGTCGGTCGCCGGCGTCGAACGACTGGCCAAGCGGGTCGTGCTGCGGACGTCGCGGGGCGACCGGCTGGTCATCGAACCCCGGATGACCGGCCTGATGCTCGTCTCCGACCCGCCGAGCGAGGAGCATCTGCGGCTGCGGTTCGACTTCGACGGGCCGGGGGAGTCGTCCGTCTGGTTCTGGGACCGCCGCGGGCTAGGGACGGTCGCGCTGTACGACGACGCGACCTTCGGCGAGCGATTCGGGCCGAAGGTGCTCGGTCCGGACGCGTTGGCGATGACGTTCGACGACTGGTGGACCCGCTGCCGGGCGACGACGCGGGCAATCAAGGTCGCGATGCTCGACCAGCGGTTCGTTGCCGGGATCGGGAACCTGTACGCGAGCGAGATCCTGCACCGGGCCGGCGTGCGGCCCACTCGGCGAGCCCGGCGGCTCACGCGGGCCGAGGTCGAGCGGATTCGCGAGGCGACGGTCGAGATTCTGGTGACCGCCATCCGGTACGAGGGATCGACGTTGTCCGACGGGACCTACCGCAACGCCCTCAACCAGGACGGCTCCTACCAGAACCAGCACCGCGTCTACGCCCGCGGCGGCGAGTCGTGTCGCACCTGCGGTGACGCCGAGGTGAAGCGGATCGTACAGGCCCAGCGCTCGACGTTCTTCTGCCCGGCCTGCCAGCGATGACGCTCCGCGTGCTCGCGCTGAACCCGTTCCACACGGGAAGCCACGAGGCCTTTCTGGAGGGTTGGATTCGCCACAGTCGGCACCGATTCACGCTGATGACACTGCCGGGCCGGCACTGGAAGTGGCGGATGCGGCACGCCGCCGTCACGTTCGCCCGACGACTGCATGAGCAGCCGGGCGAGTGGGACGCGGTCTTCGCGACCGACA
The DNA here is from genome assembly GCA_028284885.1 of Planctomycetaceae bacterium. Lineage (GTDB taxonomy): Bacteria > Planctomycetota > Planctomycetia > Planctomycetales > Planctomycetaceae > JANQQW01. The sequence continues at coordinate 6,449 of JANQQW010000300.1, read as the reverse complement.
TGCTGAACCTCGCCGAGTTCCGCGGGCTGGCCCCCGCCGCGGTCGCCCGACGACCGACGGCTCTCTACCTTCACGAGAACCAGTTCACCTATCCCGTCCGGCGGAACGAGGAACGCGACCTGCACTTCGGCGTGACGAACGTCGTCAGTGCCGTCGCTGCGGACGCGGTCTGGTTCAACTCGGGCTTCCACCGCGACGAGTTCCTCGCGGCCGCCGCCGAGACGCTGGCCCGACTGCCGGACGAGTCGTTCGGTGAGGAACTGGCGACACTTCCGGCTCGGTCCGACGTGCTGTCGCCGGGAGTGGAACTCGACGGCCTGCCTCCGCGAGCGGTCGAACGGTCGCCGGGGCCTCTTCGGGTTCTGTGGGTTTCCCGGTGGGAGCACGACAAGGACCCCGAGACGTTCTTCGCCGCGCTCCGAGTGCTGGTTCGGGAGGGCGTGCCGTTCGAGTTGCGGGTGCTGGGCGAGTCGTACTCGGAGCAGCCGGAGTGCTTTGCGGCGGCGAGAGGCGAGTTTGCCGGCGCGGTCCGCGAGTGGGGATTCCTGCCGAGTCGTGCCGACTATCGACGCTGTCTGAACGCGTCCGACGTCGTCGTCTCGACCGCTCGGCACGAGTTCTTCGGCATCGGGGTGGTGGAGGCGGTCGCGGCGGGCTGCCGGCCGCTCGTCCCGCGGTCGTTGGCTTACCCAGAGGTGCTGGGAGACGCGGACGACTGGTTCCACGACGACACTCCCGCGGGGCTCGCCGAGCGGCTGAAGGTGCTGGCGAGCGAGCCGGCCCATTGCGCCGCCGGTGTCGAGAAGTTGTCGACGAAACTCCGGGGCGAACACGGCTGGCCGTCGGCCGCGGCCCGGCTGGACGACGCAATCGCCGAAATGGTCGAGTCTTGCGGCGAATCGGCGTGAGTGGGCAGGCGTTCGGCGCGGAACTGCGTTGCCAGCGCAACCCGTGCCGGTCGTGTCGGCGAATCGGACTCTTCCGGCGGACATCGGGCAACCACGGCTTCACACCGGGGAGTGGTGATTGTGTTTGCCCACCGACTCGCGGACGATGGAGTTTCACGCCCGTAGAGCACGTCCGACAGTGCCCGCCGAGTCGACACATGTTGAAAATCGCCACCCACACGCTTCCCGGCAGCCGGCTCGGCTACGCGGCCTTCCGCATCGCCCTGCGTGACACCGTCGAGCGGTTCATGCTGGCCACGCAGGTCGGAACGCTGCACGAGTCGCGGTTCGGCTACCTGACCGAGGTGCCGTTCCTGGCCGCGGTCCCGCCGCAGGTCCAGCTGGATCTGCTGGCACACTCGTGGCGGCGACTGGTGGACGACCGCTCGCACCAGGCGGATCTGCTCGACGAGAGCGTGATCTACGCGGTCTGCGAGACGTCGGCCCGGCTGGTCGAGGACGAGCCCCGCGAGGTGCGACGATATCTGGAGAACGGCCCGGAGGAGGTCGAGTTCGCGATCGACCACTTCCTCGCCGCCGAGATGCGAGCGCTGCATCTGAACCTGCCGAACGAGGGGGACTTCCTGCTCGTCAGCCAGTTCGAGGACATGCCTCCCGAGCGGGCGAGCACGCTGAAGGAGAAGTTCGGGCTGGAGGAACGGTCGCTGGACGTTCTCTTCGACGCCCTCGGCCGCTGGCACGTGTCGCCGGAGTTCGCGGAGAACCTGGCCGGACTAGTCAGCGACGAGGAGGTTTCGCGGATCGAACGGACGCTGCGACAAGCCGGGACGCCCCTCTGTTGAGTTCGGGCCCGCTGGGGTCCGTCGAGCCAAGCACAGCTGCACGCGGAGGCCGAGATGGCCAAGAAGACCAAGAAGGCACCGGCCAAGAAGGCCGCCACCAAGAAGACCACCAAGCGGTCGGCTTCCGCCAAGAAGAAGCCGGCGGCCAAGAAGGCGAAGAAGCCCGCCAAGAAGGCGACGGCCAAGAAGAAGGCCGCCCCCAAGAAGGCGGCGCCCAAGAAGACGACGGCCAGGAAACCGGCTGCCAAGAAGCCTGCCGCGGCCAAGGCCGCCCCCAAGAAGGCTGCCGGCAAGCGGGCGACGAAGGGGAAGGCGAAGGGGAAGGCGAAGTCGCTCGGCCGGCCCCGCGTGCCGGGCGACGCCGACGTCGATCTCGTCTTCCGCAGCGACTCCGAGGTCCGGCGGGTCTGCGAGTTCCTCGGCGTGCGGACGCTCCGCGAGCTCGAGCAGTTCGATCCCGACGAGATCGTCGCCCGCTTGAAGGCTCCGATCGTGCAGACGGTCGGCCGAATTCGGAAGATCCTCGCGATGGCGAACCGCTCGCTCGCCGGGGACGACGCGTTCGCGATCGAGTTCCGCGACCGCCACGCTCCGAACCGGTGAACCTCCGGGCCGCCGACGTGTCCGGTCGGGGACGGCGGATCCGCGGGATCGCGCTGGATTGATCGGTTCGCCGAAACCGATACAATCCCCGTCCACAGGCCCCCTTCGTCTAGTGGCCCAGGATTCTGGATTCTCAGTCCAGCGACAGGGGTTCGAATCCCCTAGGGGGTGCCTCCAACGCCCGGCTTCACCACGAAGCCGGGCGTTTTTTCGTGCGCGAACGAACCGCGGCCGCGAAGCCGATGTCGGAAGGGCGTCACACCCCGGATTCAGTGTTTGACATCCCGGATCCCGCCGGGTGAAATCGGCATCCGTCTTCGATCGCCTCCACTTCGGCGGGGAGTTCGGGGACCGGACTCCCCTCGATTGCCCGGACGCTCGCCGTGATCGAAATCGACGCGAACTACGTGGACGCGCAGGCCCCCAACGCCGCGGCCATCAAGAACGGCCGCGGCCTCGTCATGAAGGGGAAGCTCGTCGCCCTCAACAAGTCGGAGGACGAGACGCTCCTCTTCGGCGAGTGCAAGGGGAGCGGGAAGTCGAACTACACCCCTTCCGTCGACTTCGTCGATCCGGCGAAGCCCGTCTTCCGCTGCACGTGCCCCAGCCGACAGTTCCCGTGCAAGCACTGCCTCGCGTTGATGTACGCCTGGGTGGACGGGAAGACCTTCACCGTCGCCCCGATTCCCGAGGACGTCGAACGGAAACGGCAGAAGATCGAGAAGCGGGTCGAGAAGAAGAAGGCCGATCTCACGAAGCCGCGGAAGGTCAACAAGGCGGCCCTCGCCAAGAAGATCAAGGCCCAGCTCGAGGGGCTCGACCTCTTGGAGAGGCTCACGCTCGACCTCGTCCGCACCGGCATGGGCAACACGTCCGCGAAGACGGCCAAGCAGATCGAGGAGCAGGCCAAGCAGCTCGGGAACGCCTACCTCCCCGGTGCCCAGGCCGCCCTCCGGGACTACACGAAGCTCTTCTCCGACGACGAGGGCCACGTCGCCGCCGACGCCACCGGCACGAGCCGCGAGGCGGTCTACGGCGAGGCGTTCGACCAGCTCACCCGCCTGCACGCGCTCGTCAAGCAGGGGCGGGCGTACCTGCAGAAGCGGCTCGACGACCCCGAACTCGCCCCGGAGACCGAGAGTGCGATCGCCGCCTGGCTCGGCCACGCCTGGCAGCTCCGCGAACTGACCGAGGCGGGCCTCGTCGAGAACGACGTCGAACTCGTCCAGCTCGCCTTCAACTCGTACGACGACGTCGCCCGGCAGGAGTTCGTCGACGTCGGCGTCTGGATCAACCTCGGCAGCGGCCGCATCGTCCAGACGCAGACCTTCCGGCCGTACAAGGCGGTCAAGTACGTGAAGGGCGAGGACAGCTTCTTCCAGGTCGCCCAGGTGAAGGAGCTCTGCGTATACCCCGGCGACGTGAACCCTCGCGTCCGCTGGGACGGCATGCTGCCCCGCAAGACGGAGCCGAAGGACTTCGAGACGGTCCGCAAGCACGCCCGCGGCGACTTCGCCGAGCTGGTGAAGGAGGTGAAGGGGAAGCTCAAGGGGCCGCTCGCCGACAAGCGGCCCATCCACCTAATCGACTTCGCCAAGATCGGCCGCGTGGGGGACGAACTCGTCGTCGAGGACGCGAAGGGCGAACGGCTCGTCCTCACCGAGATCGGCCTCGCCGAGGAACCGCCCAGCTGCCACCTCCTCGCCCTGCTGCCGCCCGAGCTGCACGCGAACCAGGCCCTCGTCGCCCGCTTCCACCACGACGTCGATGCCCGCACCCTCCGCGTCAAGCCCCTCGGCATCGTCACCGACGAAGCGATCGTGCGGCTGACGTTCTGAGTGGACGTGAACCGCGAAGGCACGGAAAGCAAATCTCTGGAGAACCACGGATGAACGCGGATCAACACGGATGTCTGGTTCGGCGACGCAGACATTCCCATCGGCGTTCATCCGAGTCCATCCGCGGTTCCCTCTCTGTGTCTCCGTGTCTCTGTGGTTCAACCGAACTCGCCTGAGTGACAGCCATGTCCATCGCCGCCCTCGAACAAGTGCAGGACGAACTCCGACGGCTCGGCATCGCCGGCAGCGGCCTCGCGCCGGGCGACTTCCGACTGAAGAAGCTGATCCCGCCGCTCGAGAAGTCCGGCGCGAAGGCGCCCGTGTTCGCGAAGATCGCCGAGACGACGACCCGGCTCGTCGACGGCACCGAGAAGGAGGCGGCCAACACGCTCCTCGAACTTGGCACGCTCGTCGGGGCGGTCCTCTACACGCAGGGTGCGACCGGGGCGAAGGGGAAGCTGCAGCCGATCGAGACGACCACGCTCGGCCCGCTGACGACCGGCACCAGCGCCCGCGTTCTCAAGCCGCTCGTCGAGGCGCTGACGACGACCGGTTCCGGCCGACTCGAACTCGTCCGCGATGCCGTCGAACGAAACGCCTTCAACGATCTCCGTCTCGTCAACCCGGCCCTCGTCGCCGTCGACGACCCGTACCCCGAGATCGCCGAACTCGTCTGCGAGAAGGTGCTCCCCGCCTACGGCAAGGCGATCTACGACCAGGTCCGCGAGGGCTTCGACCACACCGGACGCGCGGGGCACGTGCGACGGCTGAAGCTGATGCACGCGATCGACCCGAAGGCGACCCGCGACCTCGTGGAGCGGTCGCTGGAGAGCGGCTCGAAGGAGATGAAGGTCGCCGCCCTCGTCTGCCTGAAGGGCTCGAAGGACGGACTCCCGCACCTGCTCGAGCAGGTGACCGCGAAGGCGAAGGACGTCCGGGCCGCGGCGCTCGAGGGGATGTCCGAGACGAAGCACGCCGACGTCACCGAGGCCTTCAAGGCGGCACTGACCGGCAAGGACGTCGAGATCGCCGCCCGCCCGGCCAGCCGCAACCCGGACGCCAAGCTGCTGAAGTGGCTGCTCGAAGAGGGCCGGTCGCAACTCGAAGCGCTCCTCACCACGAAGACCAAGTCGAAGCTCGGCCCGCTCGTCGTCCGCTTCCACACGTTCCTCACCTGCTTCCACGGCCGCACGGACAAGCAGACCGTCGCCTTCCTCGGCGACTGCTTCGACCGGCGGGAGGACCTCGCCGGGCTCGCGTCGAAGGACCACTACGACGGGGACGAGATCGTCTGGAAGGTGGCCGGCCTGCTGTGCCACACGAACGCGAAGGCCCAGCTGAAGCGCGTCGCCGACGCCCACGCGACGCTGCCCCCCTCGGTCCTCTCGTTCGCCATGGTCGCCGCCGCCATCACGTCGAAGCCGGACGAGGTCTTCACGACTTTCTCGCCGTACCTGCTGGCGAAGAAGCCGAAGGGGAAACGGGGCGACCAGACCGCGGAGCGACGGCAGGCCGTGCGGTCGGTCCTCGCCCAGACGCGGCACTACGAGTACTGGCGGTACGCCGACCACGACCTGGACCTCGACGTCGCGGACCGTGTGCAGGAGCTGACCTTCGACGAACGCTGGCTCGACACGGCGGTCGAGATCGACGACGTCGACCTCGTGATCACGCTGCTCCGCAAGGACCACGCGGAGTCCGCGAAGTACCTGGAGTCGCAGGCCCGCAAGCTGATGAAGAGGCGGGACGCCGACTGGGAACTGATGCGAGTACTCGAGGCGATGCTCGACGCGGAGCATCCCCGGGCGACCGAGCTGTACCTCGAAACGCTCGAGAAGTTCCTCGGCAAGAAGTCTCGCCGTGTCTCCCACGGGTACTACGGCTACTGGTACGGCCGGCTGATCCCGAAGCTGCCGAAGTCGGCCGTCCCCGACCTCGAAGCACTGCTCCCGCACCTGCACGACAACGCCGTCGACGCCATCGCCGACCAGGTCGTCGAACTGAAGTCGAAGGAGTAGAAGTGTCCGTGCTCGTTTCGACGCAGAGACGCGAAGACGCAGAGACTCGCAAAGAAGGACAGCAGCCGCGTTGCCACGCAACGCGGGCATGGTCTGGCGAGGTTCGAGGACTAGGGTTCGCCACCGGGGCAGCAGCCGTGAGCTGTTCCGTCTCCCGAATCGGATCGTCGAAGGGCTCCCGCCACGGCCGTGCGTCCTCGCACGTGGTCGCAACTCGACGTCGTCCGCGTTGCCACGCAA
>JANQQW010000273.1 GCA_028284885.1 Planctomycetaceae bacterium | reverse complement strand
ACGAGCCGACGGCCCCCGGCGCCCACTACGGCGGCACCGTCGCCGCCCCGGCCGCCCGAGACGTCCTGGAGAAGACGCTGCGGCACCTGAAGGTCCCCCGCCGCGACTGAGGGTCGGCCCGAGACGTTCGTGCGACGCGCAGGCCCAGTGCGTGCGCAGGATCAGCCCCCCCTCTCCCCCGCAGCGACGTCGCAACCGTTGGCCTGTCCAGCGAGGGGGAGAGGGGGCCAGCGGAACGGCTCCGAGTGCACCGCAGGCACCCCGGATGCCCCGTGCTCTGCCGCCCTGCTTGACAAGCACGACGCGTCGCCGCGAACGTAGCGCGGGTGACGACATCGGTCTTGGAGCGGACATGAGCGACAACGGCGACCTGAAGGCGAGCATCGGCCCGGTGCTCGGACGCGTCCCCAGCGGGGTCTCGATTCTCGTGGCGGGCGACGGCGAGGGGAACACGACCGGCATGCTGGCGAGCTGGGTCCAGCAGGCCTCGTTCGAGCCGCCGATGCTGACGGTCGCCGTCAACGCGAAGCGGTACCTCAACGGCTGGCTGGAGAAGTCGCCGGAGGTCGTGCTGAACCTGCTCGGCGAGTCGCAGGCGTCGTACCTAGGCCACTTCGGCAAGGGATTCGAGCCGGACGAGGAGGCGTTCGAGGGCGTCGCCACGGCGACCGCGGCGAACGGGCTCCCCGCCCTCGCGGAGGCGCTCGGCCACCTCAGCGGGCGGGTCGTCTCGAAGCTGGAGACCGGCGACCACGTGGTCTACGCGGTCGAGATCATCGGCGGCGCGGCGGGTCCCGACCTGACAACCAGCAAGCCGTTCGTCCACGTCCGCAAGAGCGGCTTCAACTACTGAGTTGAGGGTTGAGAGTGGAGAGTTGAGGGGTGAGGCGATTTCATGCTCGACACGTTCGAACCGACGACGGAAGCTGAGCTCGCGCGGTTCGTCGCGGAGAACGCCGAGGGACCGCGGCGCTCGTTGTTCCCGGTCGGCGGACGGACGGCGCTGGCCGGCGTGCCCGGACCCGGAGCGGAAGGCGTCCGCCTCGCGATCTCGCCGCTCGACACCGTCGTCGACTACCCGGCCCGCGACATGACGATCACGGTCGGGGCCGGCGTCCGGCTGGATGCTCTCGCGGAGTTGCTCGCGGCGGAACGGCAGCGACTCCCGGTCGACGTGCCGCAGTCGCAGCGGGCGACGCTCGGCGGCGTCGTCGCCACGAACACGAGCGGCTCCTCGCGGTTCGGGCACGGGACGATTCGGGACCACGTCATCGGCGTCGCCGCGGTCGACGGACGCGGCCGGTTGTTCCAGGCGGGCGGCCGGGTCGTGAAGAACGTCGCCGGGTACGACCTCTGCAAGCTGCTCGTCGGCAGCGTGGGCACGCTCGCCGTCGTCACGACCGTCACGCTGAAGTTGAGCCCGGTCCCCGAGTCGCAGCGGCTCGTCTGGGCGAGGTTCGCGGACTTCGCCGCGGTCGATGCGGCTCTCGAGCGACTCGTCACGTCCGCCACGCGACCCGTACTGACGGACGTGCTGGGGAGCGTCGCCGCGAAGACGGTCGCCCGCGCGGGTGGACTCGACCTGCCGCACGACGGGCCGGTCCTGCTCGTGGGGTTCGAGGGAACGGCGGTGGAGACCGAGTGGCAGCTCGACCGCCTTCGGGACGAACTCTCCGCCGCGACCGCGTGCGAGTCGCTGGACGACGACGTGTCGAAGCGACTCCGCGGGGCGCTGGCGGACTTTCGCACGCGTTCGGACGGGCCGCTGGTCTTCAAGGCGAGCACGCGGCCGTCGACGACGATCGCCCTCGTCGAGCGAGCGGTCGGGCTGGGATGTGCGGTGCAGTCGCACGCCGGGAACGGCATCGTCTACGGCCACCTGCCGGACAGCGTCAGCGACCCGCAACGGGCGGCGGCCGTGCTCGACGAACTACGGCCGCTGGTCGGCCGGGAGGGCAGCCTCGTCGTCGACGACTGCGACCCGGGTTGGCACGCCGTGGTCCGGCCTTGGGGCGAGCCGAAGCCGGAGTGGTCGCTGATGGGACGGCTTCGGGAGACGTTCGACCCGCACGGCCTGCTGAACCCCGGCCGCTGCCCCGACTGGCTGGCGGCCGCGCGAGGCGAGCGGCCGGTGTGAGCCGGCCGGTTACGCGAGCATCCACAGTCGCCGCTTTCAATCGCCGGGGACGCGTAACCGGGGGGCTGACACCCCCCGCTCGCCGGGACGCTCCGTCTCGAACGCGTGTTCCTCTAGAATCCGGCGATGAGCGACACGCCCTCGAAGACCCTGCTGACCGATCTGACGCGCGAAGCGCTCGCCGAGTGGTGCGAGGCCGCGGGTGAGCGACCGTTCCGTGCCGACCAGGTTCGCCGCTGGTTGTTCGGCAAACGGGTCGAGTCGTTCGACGAGATGCACGACGTGCCGGCCAAGCTGCGGGACCGGCTGAAGGAGGAGTTCGACCTGTTCACCTCCGAGATCGACCGGCACCAAGTCTCGTCCGACGGGACGGAGAAGCTGCTGCTCCGGCTGCGGGACGGCGAACACGTGGAAGCCGTGCTGATGCGGGAGGAGAAGCGGCGAACGGTCTGCATCAGCACGCAGGTCGGCTGCGGCATGGGCTGCGTCTTCTGCGCGAGCGGACTGCTGGGGCTGCGGCGGAACCTCTCGACGGGCGAGATCCTCGAACAGATCCTGCGGCTCGACCGGCTGCTCCCCTCGGCGGAGGAGCGGATCACGAACGTCGTCGTGATGGGGATCGGCGAGCCGCTCGCCAACCTGCCGAACCTGCTGCCGGCTGTCGACACGCTGAACGAGAAGGGGGCGATGGGGATCGGGGCGCGGCGGATCACGATCTCGACGGTCGGGCTGCCGGACCGCATGCGTGAACTCGCCGCACACGGCAAGGGGTACAACCTGGCCGTCAGCCTGCACGCGCCGAACGACGAGCTGCGGAACCGGCTGGTGGCGGTGAACGACAAGATCGGCGTCGAGGCGATCCTCGCCGCGGCTGACGACTTCTTCGAGAAGACCGGCCGGCGGGTGACGTTCGAGTACGTGCTGCTGGAGGGACTGAACGACTCGGCGGCGTGTGCCTCCGAACTCGCCGAGCGGCTGCGGGGTCGGAACGCGCACGTCAACCTGATCCCGATGAACCGCGTGAGCGAGACCGGGTTCCGGGGCCCGCCAATGGAGATCGCCAAGCACTTCGCCGCGATCCTGGAGAAGGCGGGCACGCCGGCGACGATTCGGAAGAAGAAGGGGGCCGACATCGACGCGGCCTGCGGCCAGTTGCGGCTGGAGGCCGAGCAGCAGACGTGACGCGTCCCTGACCTACGCGAGGCCACCATGTCGATGGAACACAAGGCGTTCTTGTTCGACCACGCCTCTTTCGCGATCGAGCTACAGCCGATCATTGAGGCGGCGCTGATGGCGGATGACGCCGTCACCATTCGTGAGTTCATCGAACAGAACCGGAGTCGGTTGACCGATCCATACGAGGGTGAGCCGCTGGGCGATGACTGGGATACGCTCGTCGAGACCGCCGACGTGCACGACTTCGGGGATTTTGCGCTCACCAAGTTCTACGACCCGCAGCACGACATCGGGCTCGGGTACGAGTGGGAAGGCCTGCAGGACATCGTCACGCGGACGACGTCGCTACCGTACTCTCCGATCCTTGGGGCTTCCCTCGGCAAGGGAGAGACCCAGTTCGATCCCGGCCGGATGGGTTCCTACTTCCAGTCCGGCGAGCAAGTCCTTCGCAGTCTCGACGCCATTGCTGTGCAGGCGGGCGAGTACCGTGAGCTTCGACGGGCTGCCGAGATGCTGGACGCGGCAGCATCGGCTTCGACTGGGCTCTACGTGACGTTCTAGGTTGCGTTGATACGTCGCCGGGCCGTCTTCACGGTTCGCCGCGGATGTGCTACACCCGCAACTCGCGCTCTGGTTCGAACCGAAGGAGTGGGGCCATGTCGCGCAGGCACTACGAGGGCAGGAAGGCGCTCGTCACGGGGGCGGCGTCGGGGATCGGGCGGTCGATCGCGATGGAGCTCGCGCGGCAGGGGGCCGACGTCTACATGCTGGACGTCGACGTGGCCGGGCTGGAGGACGTGCTGCTCGAGATGCGGGCCCTCGGAGCGTGTGCGGTCGCCGAGTACTGCGACCTGACGCGGCCGCAGGAGATCACGAACGCCCTGAACACCATGCAGTACCGGTGGGGGCCGATCGACGTGCTCGTGAACAACGCGGGCATCGGCTTCTACGGACCGACGGAGACGATGTCGGCCGAGATGTGGCACCGGCTGACGTCGGTCAACCTGCTCGCGCCGATCCAGATCACGCGGGAGCTGCTGCCATCGCTGATGGACCGGCCGGACGTCTGCGTGCTCAACGTCTGCAGCGTGTACGGTCTCGTGGCCGGGCCGCGTTACACGGCGTACCACACGAGCAAGTTCGGGCTGGTCGGCTTCACGGACGCCCTGCGGGCCGAGTACGGCCGCCGCGGCATGAACGTGACGGCCCTCTGCCCGGGCACCGTGATGACGCCGATGTACGACCACTACCCGACCGGCCGGCCGGACCAGGAGGCCCCGCGGCCGCCGCGGTGGCTGAGCACCACGCCGGACCGCGTCGCGCGGATCGCGCTCAAGAGCGTGCGGCGGAACAAGCGACGGGTCGTCGTCACGCCGGCGGCGCACGCGGTGCACACGCTGAACCGGCTGGCTCCGTGGCTGGTCGACTTCGTCAACCAGTTCGGCCGTTGGAAGAAGCTGCGGAAGCTCCGCGCGCAAGCGAAGCCGGTGCAACCGTCGGAGCCGCGGGTCGTCGGTCGGGCCGCCTGATCACGCGGCCGAGGGCAGTTCCGCGGCGTCGGTGTCCGCGTCGGTCTCCGCGTCGGTCTCGACGGCCGGCTCGCTGGAGAGCATCTGCCGGCCCTTGGGCGTGACGCGGTACTCGATGCCGGTGGTCGCGCTGGCGAGCTGGAACTTCAGCAGGCCGAAGGCGATGAGCCGACCGTGCAGCCGGGGGAGGTGTTCGTCCTTGACCTCGGGGACGGAGTCGATGCGAGCGACCCAGTTCGAGGTGCCGGCCTGTTCGGGACCGTCGGACTCCGAGGCGTCCAACTCGTCGGAAGTCGTTTCGGCGGACTGGAGTTCCGCGTAGGCGGCGAGCAGGATCCGCCACGACTGGTCCCGTTCGAGTTGCTGGCGAGCGTACGATTCCATGCCGAACGTATCGGCGGGGCGAGTCCGGCCGCGCAGCTCCGGCGTCCTGGCCGACACGACCGTCACAGCCGGACCCTCGGCCCAGGCGTCACCGACCGCACCCGGTTTGCGTTTCCCTCACCGGGGGATTGGAATTCACCCAAGAGGCCAGTTCGCCCCGATTCTGCGGAGAGCCCCGTGACGGACCCCGAGTCCGACCTTCCCCCCCTGCAGCCGGACGTGTTCGGCGACCGGACCGAAGAGGAGTCCGGCCGGCCGCCGCGGCGGCGCTCGCCCGCGTACCTGGGGGGCGAGTCGACGGTGAAGCCGATCGGCAACGAGCCGACGTTCGAGCCGTCGGGCGACGAGGAGACGTACTCGCTGGCCGGATCGACTCCCAGCACGCACGCGCCGATCGAGCCTCCGCGGAAGACGGTCGCGTCGCACGAGTCCGCGATGGTGGAGGCGCAACCGACCGACGAACCCGAACGTCGTCCCCGTCGGCGGGGCAAACGCAGTCGTCTGGCCGGGCTCGCGAGCCAGTCGATCTTGTTCCTCGCGACCGGTTCGCTGTTCGTGCTGGGTCTCTCGGCGAACCGACTGCTGGCCGACGACCTGGGCCGGTCGCCGACCGTCTGGACGGCCGTCGCGTGCGTGATGCTCGTCGGCGTCGCGGTCGGGGGCCTCGTCGGCGGTCGGCTCGTCGGGGTCGTCGCACCGCGACGCGTGCTGCCCGGGCTGTCGCTCGCCGCGAGTGTCGGGTGCGTGCTGGTGCTCGTGCTCGACGAGACGGTCAGCGGGTGGGACCGCGGTGAACTCTCGGCGGAGGCGTGGTCGGCGTTCGTGGCGGCCTCGCTGCTGCTGCTGCCGGCCGCCCTGTTGGGGGCCCACTTCCCGGCGGCGGCCGCGCTGGCACTGCGTCGCACGCAAGACGAAGAAGCCACGCTGGGCGACCTGTTCGCCTGCAGTGCCCTGGGCGGTGTGGCGGGGGCGGCGTCGACCGGGTTCCTGCTGATCGACCATCTCGGGACGCGGGGCTCGATCTGGCTGGTCGCCGGCACGCTCGCGGTCGCGGCGGTCGTTGCCGCGGCCGGAATGCGGGCCTTCCGGACGCTCGTCGTCGTCGGCTGGATGCAGTTTCTCGCCGTGCTCGGGTTGGTCGTCTGTGCGACTCCGGACACGCTCGGCACGCTCGGGCAGGGGATCGGCGTCGTTCTCTCGCACCGCGAGG
>JANQQW010000204.1 GCA_028284885.1 Planctomycetaceae bacterium | reverse complement strand
TCGTTCGAGTTGGCCGATCTCCGGCGGCAGCGCCGTCATTTGGTTGCCGCGGACGTCGAGCAGCTGGAGTCGTTCGAGTTGGGCGATCTCCGGCGGCAGCGCCGTCAGCTGGTTGTCCCTGACGTAGAGGCGTTGGAGTTGTGCGAGTTGGCCGATCTCCGGCGGTAGCGCCGTCAGCTCCAACTCACTCAAGGTCAGTTCGTCGCCGGTGCAACTTGCGATCCTGCGGAGGGCCTCCTCGTAGGCTTCACCAGCTTTGCTCACGGCATTGGTCTCCGCTGATCCGGCCTCGTGTTGGAGATGTCGAGTGTGTGCGCACGCTACCCGTCGCCCGTACAGTTCGCAACCCGGTCGAACGACGGTGGCTACAGTCCGTAGGTCGGGCTCCTGCCCGACGCAATCGGCGAACTACGCGTGCAGACGTCGGGCGGGAGCCCGACCTACGGGATTCGCCCAGCCGCGATCGTCAGGGAGCGCTCGCGACCGGTGCTCACTCGCTTCCTGACGGTCGCGGCCGGTGTTCCCTACGGTCTCTCCGCCGACCGGGGTAGACTGATGCGATCACCTCTCCACGGAGTCTCGCCCGTGCCGTTGCCCAACATGTTCCGCGTCGAGCAACGCTTCGACGCCCCGAAGCTCGATGACATTCTTGCCGCGGTCGATGCGGAGCTCTCGAAGCTGATGCTCGGGGAGCGGATCGGGGCGGGGGAGTCGGTGGCGGTGACGGCGGGGAGTCGGGGGATTGCGAACATCGCCGTCATCACGAAGGCGGTCGTCGGGCATCTGCGGGGCATCGGGGCGGAGCCGTTCGTGGTGCCGGCGATGGGGAGCCACGGCGGCGGGACGGCCGAGGGGCAGGCCGGGATTCTCGCCGGGTACGGCATCACCGAGGACTTCCTCGGCTGCCCGGTCCGCTCGTCGATGGAGACGGTCGTCGTCGCCGAGACGCCGCAGGGGATCCCGGTCCACTTCGACAAGCACGCCCACGAGGCGGACCACGTGCTGGTCGCCGGGCGGGTCAAGCCGCACACCGGGTTCGTCGGCGAGATCGAGTCCGGCCTGCACAAGATGATGCTGATCGGCCTGGGGAAGCACGAAGGGGCGAAGATCTACCACCGGGCGATCCAGGACTTCAGCTTCCCGGAGATCGTCCGGGCCGTGGGGAACGTGGTGCTGGAATGCTGCGGCGTGGTGGCCGGGCTCGCCATCGTGGAGAACGCGTACGACGAGACCGGCCTCGTCGAAGCGGTCCGGCCGGAGGAGTTCTACGAACGAGAGGTCGAGCTGCTGAAGCGGGCGAAGGCATGGATGCCGCGGCTGCCGTTCGACGACGTCGACCTGCTGATCGTCGACCGGATCGGCAAGGACATCAGCGGCAGCGGCATGGACACCAACGTCATCGGCCGGAAGTTCAACGACCACGCGGCCACCGACCGGGACAACGTCGCCTGCCGCCGCATCCTCGTCCGCGGCCTGACCGAGAAGACGCACGGCAACGGCCTCGGCATCGGCATGGCCGAGTTCACGCTGAACCGCGTCGTCGACCAGATCGACCACGGCATCTCGTCGATCAACGCCATCACCGGCGGCCACCCCACGGCCGTGATGATCCCGATCGCCTTCGAGACCGACCGCGAGGCGATCGAGGCGGCCCTCTCCACCTGCGGCCTCGTCGAACCGGAGAACGCGAAAGTCGTGCAGATCTCCGACACGCTGCACCTGCGGCACGTCCTGGTCAGCGAGGCGTACGCCGCGCGGCTGGAGACCCGCGACGACCTGACCGCCGAGGGCCCGTTCCCGATGCCGCTCGACGACGTGGGGAACCTCGCCGACGTCGACGGGTGAAGAACCGGTCGCCGCGACCGGCGAGGCTGCGGAAGCGGGTGGTGGGGAAACGTGCATTCGTGCCACGCGACCGGGCAGGGGCAGCGTGTCCGGGCTCGGTGAACGCCGGGGAGAGGGCTCGCCGCTGCCGTGGCACGACGGTTGCACGCATCGAGCCCCGCCTACCCGACACCCCCCGAGTCCGCCCAAGGGCTCGCACGACCCACCCCGACAGCCGTTCTCCGAGAACGGTTCTTCGTTCGCCGGCCCGCCTCGCACCGGTGCGCGACACTCTCCCCGACTGAGGTGAATGCCGTGCATCGTTCCCGACGTGGCTTCACGCTGATCGAACTGCTGGTCGTGATTGCGATCATCGCGATCCTGATCGCGCTCTTGCTGCCTGCCGTCCAGCAGGCCCGGGAGGCCGCCCGGCGGTCGTCCTGCAAGAGCAACATGAAGCAGATCGGCATCGCCCTCCACAACTACCACGACGTCTACGGCCAGTTCCCGCTCGGGACCTCGCCGGCCGAGGGGGCGAGTGCCCGCTACGGCATCGGCAACTGGAAGTACCGCATCCTCCCGCAGCTCGAGCAGGGGAACGTCTTCGAGAACCTGCCGACCGTCGGAGTCAATTTCCGCGGCACTCAACTTAACGACGCCAACTACGCCAAGGCCCAGCTGTGGGAGGACGTTCGCGTGCCCGTCCTGCAGTGCCCCTCGAGCGCCCTGCCCGACACCCGTACGAGTTCGCAGTGCGGCTCCTACACCTGCCTCGAGACGGAAACGCACGACTACGTGGGGATTGCCGGCGCGTACCCGGACCCGGCCGGACGGACGGGCGGATCGATCGCGGCGAACGACGCGACCTACGGCTGGCTCGCCGGTAACGGCCTGCTGACCTCCGGCGAGACGCTCCGCATGCGGGACGTCACCGACGGCACCACGAACGTCATCGTCGTCGGCGAGCAGGGCGGGAACCCGAACTTCTCGATCAAGTCGGACGTCATGTCGGGCTGGTCCGGC
Organism: Planctomycetaceae bacterium; assembly: GCA_028284885.1. Lineage (GTDB taxonomy): Bacteria > Planctomycetota > Planctomycetia > Planctomycetales > Planctomycetaceae > JANQQW01. The sequence goes on along the minus strand of JANQQW010000204.1, from coordinate 7,270 downwards.
GGACACGACTACCAGTACACCGTCGCCTCCCTCAACCAGACGGACCGCACGCCGATCCGGACCGGCATCACGACGGTCGTCGGCAGCCCGAACCCCGCATCGCCGCCCGCGAAGGGCCGTGCGTCGAGCCACGCCGAGGTACCGCTCACCTCGTTCCACACCGGGGGCGTGCAGGTCACCCTGACCGACGGTTCGGTCCGGTTCCTCAGCGACAACACGGACGCCGCGCTCTGCCGTAAGATTGCCGTCCGCGACGACGGCGTGGTGGTGAGCGGATGGTGAGTCGCTCCGCCTTCGCCGGCCGTCGTTCGCAACTCGGCGTACTGGCCACGGTCTTCCTGCTGACGCCGTTCCTGTCCGGGTGCGGCGGCGGCGGGGACGAGGGTCGGTGGGTCTCCGTCAGCGGCCGAGTGACCTACGACTCGGAACCACTCTCCGCGGCCAGCGTCCATTTCGTGCACCATCGCTCGGGGTCGGACTTCGTCGCCGAGCTCGACGCCGAGGGCCGTTACGACGTCGAGCTCGCCGAGGTCCAGACCGGCGACACGTTCGACGTCTACTTCGGCCCGAAGCCGGGCGACTCCGGCGAGGTCGACGAGGCGGGGACGCCGCTCCCCAACCCGCCCCCCGCGATTCCGTCGAAGTACCTCCGGCCCGAGACCAGCGAGATCGCGTTCTCGGTCGAGGACGGGTCGAACATGGAACGTGGCTTCGACCTGCAGGCCGAGTGAGAGCGGGCGGCCTGCCGTCGGGCTGAGAGGTTGCACCAGCGACGCAAGTGGCCGTAGGGGTGACTCTTGCGCGAGGGGTGTAACGGATTCGCGTGTTCTGCGCGGAGAGCGTGTCCGATCGACGGAGCGGTTGCGAGAGAAGGGCATCAAGCTCGCAACACCTCGCTCCTCTCGAATCGGAAGAACTGAGTCATGGGTCACACGTCGCTTCGCCGCTCGCTGTTCGCCGCCCTCCTGCTTCCCGCCGCCCTCGCCGCCGCCACGCTCGGCCCGGCCCCGGTCCTCGCCCAGGACGCCGACGGCAAGGTGACCGCTCAGGAGGAGTCCGGCGACCTCGTCGACGAGTTCTTCCGCCACCTGCACGAACGCCGTCGCCAGGAGGCCGAGCAGCGGAGGAAGCTCGCCGAGTACCGGCAGCGGCTCGCCGCCGAGCAGGCGGAGAAGACCCGCAAGGCGGACAACGCGAACAAGCGTCGGGCCGTCACGCCGAACGCACTCGCCCAGGTCGAGGGGACGTGGGTCTTCGAGGGGATGGTCAACGACCTCCACCTCCGCATCGCGGTCGTCTTCCAGCGTGACGGCGTGTACGCCGCCGCCGCCCGCCGCTTCGAGAACGGCGTGATCGCCCAGGACGTCCGCGACGACGGGACGTTCAAGCTGACCGGCGACAGCATCGTCTTCTTCACCGACGGCGAGCGGATCGAACGCGAGTACCGCTACGACGCCGAGAAGGGGCTGCTGTGGGTCGCCTTCCCCGAGTGGAACCACAACATCGGCTTCACCCCCTACAAGGGCTGAGCCGCACGCCACGGCCGACCACCTCGAACCCGCACTCCGCGAGTCGCCCGGCGACTCGCGGAGTCGTTTCGTCAGCCGGCGAGGCAATTCCGCTCGCCGGCTGTCGCGTCGTATCGCCCGGCTTCTCGGCTCCGCGTCTCGAACTCCTCTTGCGAGTCCGCGCCCAACATCCGAACATGAGTTCACTAGAAAGCACGACGCCCGTTCCCCAGTCGCCCGGGCCGACGACGTTCGGAGTCGACGACGATGCTGACCACTCGTTCCCTCCTCCTCGTTCCACTCGTCTTCGTCGGGTGTTCGGACGCCCTGAAGCCCGCACCGGTCACGTCGGCGTCGCCCGAGCCCCGGAGCCGCGGCGATGCGGCCGAGCCGCAGCGGTCGGCGGACGAAGTCGATGACGAGCCGTCACCGACGGCGGACTCGCGGCCACTGCCTCTGCCGGCCCCGCTGCTGAGAGCGCTGAAGACGTTCGAGGAGCGCGAGGGTGACCGCCGCAGGGAGTACTACGAGAAGTTGGACCGGCTGCTGACCGCCGAGCTGGAACGAAACCCGCGGGCGGCCGCGATCTTGGGCTAATGCGCCCACTGCTGTGCGAGGGAACTCGGAGACCTTCCCCGAGCCGTGAAGTGGTCCAACGCCGTCCTCGCGAACGAGCACAGTGCCAACTACTTCGAGGCGTACCAGTGGAAGGGCCTCGTCGAGAGCTGGATTCGAGAAGACGAGCGGGGGCCGATCGCAGAGAATGATCTCAAGGGCCAGGCCGAGTGGCTCGGCCGTCACTTTAAGGCCCTGCATCGAATCGACCTCGAGTTGGCGCGGATCGAACCCTGCGGCCGAATTGCCGACGAGAGCCTGCAGACCGCCGACCGGGACGACAACGGGACGGCGAGGTGGCCGGTCGGTTACTGGCCTCCACCTCTGGTCGACCGTAGGCCGCGGTGCGAGCCCACGGATCTCGAGAGGGCGGCTAACCTCTACGTCGCGATGCGGGACGACCGAGCGGCGATCGACTGCTACGCTCTGGCCGTCTCGCAGTCTTGGTCCCATCATCGATTCTCCAGTTTGGCCGCCGAAGGCCACGCGGCCCGGGCACGAGCGCACGAACGGCTCGGAGAGTGGCATCGCGCGGTTGACCACGCGGTGAAGTCGATCGCCTCCGGCGGTTGGGGTGAGCCCTGTCTGCGGCGAGTGGAGGCGTCCTGGGCCGAGGGGATTGCCGTCGATGCTCGCGAGCCACAGTACGACCCGGAGAGGCTGGAACAGGTCGCTCGGTTGTTCGCGAGCGCCCAACTCTACCCGCGGGCGATCGCCGCGGCCGAGCACGCGGGTCGGCTCCGCGGTACGCCGGACCGAGCGCTTCTCGCGCAGCTCTGGGGCGATTACCTGGAGATGCTCGAGACGTGCCGCGAGGAGTACGGCGGAATGGCCGTCGTCCGGGGGACTCCGTTGACCAACACGTCGATCAACCACGCACGCGAGCAGGCCGAGCGTTGGTCGAAGCGCTGATCAACGTCGACAGCGTTCTGCCCCGACTCCTCGGCGAACGGCTGACGAGAACGTCACACGCCGGCGCACGACCGAGCGGCAACTTCGTCAGGCGACGACGTCGTGTGCAACGGAGCCGTGGACGTCGGTCAGTCGCATCTCGCGGCTGGCGTGTCGGAAGACGAGGCGTTCGTGGTCGAAGCCGAGGAGGTGCAGGATCGTGGCGTGCCAGTCGTGCACGTGCATCTTGTTCTCGACCGCCTCGTAGCCGTGGTCGTCGGTGGCTCCGTAGGAGAAGCCCCCTTTCACGCCGCCGCCCGCCATCCACGTGCTGTACCCCTTGTGGTTGTGGTCTCGGCCGTTGCCGTCGGGCGAGTAGGGGGTGCGGCCGAACTCGCCGCCCCACAGGACGAGCGTGTCCTTCAGCAGGTCGCGGCGTTTCAGGTCGGCGAGCAGCCCGGCGATCGGCTTGTCGGTCTCGGCGCAGTTGTCGGCGAGGGCCGTCTCGATGTTCGAGTGCTGGTCCCAGCTGCCGTGCCCGAGTTCGATGAACCGGACCCCTGCCTCGGCGAACCGCCGTGCGAGCAGGCACTGCCGGCCGAACCCGTCGGTCGGGTCCTCGTTCACGCCGTACAGGGACAGCGTCTCCTCGGTCTCCTTCGAGAGGTCCATGATCTCCGGGACGGCGTCCTGCATGCGGTAGCCGAGTTCGAGGCTCTCGATCGCCCCTTCGACGAGCGGGTTGTGGCCGTCGCGGTCGAGCTTCTCCCGGTTGAGCGCGGCGACGAGGTCGAGCTGTCGCCGCTGCTCGGCCTTCGTGAGGCGGTCGTTGACGGCGTTCTCGATGCCGTACGGATTCGCCTCCCCGCGGCGGAGCTGGTCGATGCGGCGGTTCCGCTGGCTGCCGTCGCGGACGGTGAACTTCGTCCCCTGGTAGGCTGCGGGCAGGAAGGCGCTGCCGTAGTTCTGGGCCCCGCCGGTCGCCGTGGGCGGGTTGACCGAGATGAAGCCGGGAAGGTCCTGGTTCTCCGTGCCGAGGCCGTAGAGCGTCCACGCTCCCATCGACGGCCGGACGAACTGGAAGCTGCCGGTGTGCATCTGGACGAACGCCTGGGCGTGGGCCGGCTGGTCGCAGTGCATGCCCCGCAGGAGGCAGAGGTCGTCAGCGTGCCGGGCGAGGTTGGGGAACAGCTCGGAGATCGCGAGGCCGCCGTCGCCGTGGCGGGAGAAGTCGAACTTCGACGCGGACCACGGCGTGCCGTAGGGGGAGGGTCGGCCGTGGTCGGTCCTCAACCGTGGCTTGTGGTCGAACGTGTCGACGTGCGACGGCCCGCCTCGCATGCAGAGGAAGATGACCCGCTTGGCACGCGCGGCGAAGTGGGGCCGTTTCGGGGCGAGAGGGGACGACGTCGCCTCGCGGGCCGTTGCGAGGCCGGCGAACGCGAGGTAGCCGAACCCGGCGGACAGCGACTTCAGGGCGTCGCGACGCGTGCCGGCGGCGATGCGGTGTTCACAGAATCGGCGGGACATCGTCACCTCGCGGAAGCCGTCAGTCGAGAAGTTGGAACTCGGCGGTGCAGAACAGGGCCTGGCAGTAGGACGTCAGGTCCCCGCCGCCGGCGAGAAAGGCCTGCCCGAGTCGACGTTCCCGTTCCGTCGGCGGACGGCCGAAGACCAGCAGGTGGGCACGATCGACGCGGCCCGCCGCGGGAGCGTCGGCGAGACGCTTCGCGAAGCCGCCCGCCCGTTCCTGCACGAACGGGTCGTTCATCAGGTAGAGCGCCTGGAGTGGACTCGACGTCGTCTCGCGGACACCGCTGACGAGCCCGGCATCCGGCGCGTCGAAGAGCTCGAGCGACTCTGGGAGGACGCTGCGGACGCGGGGCAGGTAGACCGAGCGGGTCGTCGTCACGATGCCGCGGATGACCGGCTCGAACACGTTCTGCCCGACGCCGCCCTCGCCGACCTCGCGGAGGTACGTCCCGACGGGGCGGTCGAGATCGAGGTCGCCGGAGACGGCGAGCATCGCGTCGCGGATCGCCTCCGCCTCGAGCCGACGTTGGTGGGCCCGCCAGAGGAACGCGTTCTCGGGATCGACGGCGAAGTTCTCTTCGTGGTGGTTCGACGACAGCTGCCACGTCCGCGAGAGGGCGATCTCGCGAACGAGCGACTTCACGGACCAGTCGTTCTCCACGAGCCGTGCGGCGAGGTAGTCGAGCAACGCGGGATGGGTCGGCCGGTCGCCCGTGCGACCGAAGTCGTCGGTCGTCCGCACGAGACCTCGCCCGACCATCCAGTGCCAGACCCGGTTCGCCATCACGCGGGCGGTCAGCGGGTTCTGCTCGCTGGCGATCCACTCGGCGAGTTGCAGTCGCCCACTCCCCTCGACCGTGCGGGGCAGCCGGCTCCGACCGCGCGGCGTGAGCACCTGCATCAGTCCCCGTGGCACGACCTGCGCCGGCTGGTCGATCTCGCCGCGGACGAGCAACCGGGTCTCGAGCGGGAAGTCCCGGTCCTGCGTGCCCATCACGAGAACGCGGGCCGTGCCGTCGGGGTCGTAGGCCTGCAACGCGGCCTCGGTCTCGTCGCGCTGCGAACGGAGTCGTCGGAGCGCTCCGCGGAACACGTTCTCGCCGGAACGGATCCGCCGCATCGCGTCGTCGAGCCGAGCGCGGGCCTCGTCCCGTTCGGCGATCAGCCGTGCTCGTTCCCGTCCGTCGAGCGCCGGCGTGCCGGCCGGCAGTCCGAGTCCGGACGCGTCGACCAGCGTCGTCGCCTGCCGGGCGTGGGCCTTCAGCAGCCCGAAGTGCGTCTCGGTCGACCGGAAGATGCCCGCGAGGGCGTAGTAGTCGGCCTGCGGGATCGGGTCGAACACGTGGTCGTGGCAGCGAGCACAGGCGACGGTCGTGCCGAGGAACGCCCGCGTCGTCGAGTCGATCTGCTCGTCGACGAGGTCCGCGAAGAACTTCTGCTGATCCTCCTCGCCGACCAGCTTCACGCCGATCGTGAGGAACCCGGTCGCGACGAGGTTGCGGCCCCACTCCTCGTCGCTCGCGATCGGCAGCAGGTCACCGGCGATCTGGGCCTTCACGAACTCGTCGAACGGCATGTCGTCGTTGAACGCGTCGATCACCCAGTCGCGGTACCGCCACGCGTGCTGGTAGACGTTGTTCTGGTCGCCGCCGGTCGACTCGGCGAAGCGGGCGACGTCCATCCAGTGCCGGCCCCACCGCTCGCCGTACCGGGGCGAGGCGAGCAGTTCGTCGACGAGAGCCACCACGACCTCCTCACGGTCGTCCCATGCGGCCCCGTCGAGTCGAGCCGTCCACGCGGCCACGTCCTCCGGCGAGGGGGGCAGGCCGGTCAGCACGAAGAACAGTCGGCGAACCAGCGCTCCGGGCTCGGCGTCGGCCACCGGCGTCACGCCCTGGGCTACGTGCGACGCGGCGACGAACCGGTCGATCGGCGTCCGTGCCCACGGCGTCGCACGCGGCGGGGTCGGCTTCGCAACAGGCCGGTAGGCCCAGAACTCGCGACCCGCCTCGACGTCGATCTCCGAACGCACGGCCGGGGCGACCTCGGTGACACGCGGGTCCGGAGCCCCCATCTCGATCCAACGCCGGACGTCGGCGACGACGGGCTCGGGCAGCTTCCCCTTCGGCGGCATCTGCGAGCCGTCCTCGCCGTACAGGACTGCCGCGTAGAGCGTGCTTCGTTCGAGAGACCGCGGCACGACGGCCGGGCCGCTGTCCCCGCCGCGACGCAGGGCGTCCCGCGAGTCGACGCGAAGCCCCCCCTTCGACTTCCCCGACTCGGCCGAGTGGCACTCGTAGCAGTGCTTCACCAGCACCGGGCGAATCTTCGACTCGAAGAACCGCACCCCGGCCGCGTCGTCCGCGGAGCAGATCGACGGCACGAGCACGACACACCCGACCGCCGCCCATGCGCCCACGGTCCACGCGGCAACGAACCACCGGCCCGCCTTCCCGATCGTCCCGGACATCATCGCTCCCGCTTCATCGGCGGCCGCTTCGGCTTGACGGCGATCACCGCCTTGCCGCTCGACGCGTCCGCGTTCGACTGGTTGACGTCCGACTGGGCCGTGATCACGTTCACCTCGGTGATCCGTCCGTTCTCCGAGACGATCCGGGCCTGCAGCGGCGACTTCAGGTCGCGGAACACCCGGTTCCGCAGCCCGCCCGGCAGCTCGACGCCCACGCGGAACTCGAACGTCCGTCGTTCCCGCATCGCCGAGG
>JANQQW010000199.1 GCA_028284885.1 Planctomycetaceae bacterium | reverse complement strand
CCTCGGCGTGGCCGACTTCGTCGCCCCGTCGGCGTTCAACGGGAAGCGAGTTGCCGACCGCCTCCGGCGTCTGCTCGCCGGGGAAGACGTGCGAGTCGCGTGCGCGGAACTGCAGAATCGAATGTCGGCAGCGGAAAACCCGTTAGACCGGGCGTGCGAGATCGTCGAAGCCGTTTCGCTCGATCCGCGTCCGGTCGGCGCTTGACGGTCCGCGTCGACGGCATCACGCTTTCAGGAACATGCGTCCGATCGCGGCGTCGTCGCTCCGACCGCCGCCCCGCCCACTCGTGCTTGGAAGCAGACATGGCGAAGTCGTTGCGAAGCCTGCTCGCCCTCTCCGTTCTGTCCGTCGTGGTCATCGGCACCACGCAACGCGGCGTGCTCGCCGACGACGGTCGGCCTTACCTCGACGACGTCGAAGAGGAGAACCACGGCCTCCCCGAGGAGTGGACGACGGACTACGCCGCCGCCGAGACGCGGGCAAAGCTGGAGAAGAAGGAACGCGTCGTCTGCTTCTCCGCCGTCTGGTGCGGTCCGTGCCAGTACATGAAGAAGAACATCTACCCGGTCGAGTCGGTCCGCAAGGTCCTCAAGGAGAACTGGATCCCGGTCTACGTTGACGTCGACGCCCACCGCGACATCTCCGACAAGCACGGCGTCCGCGGCTTCCCCACCTACGTCTTCCTCGACCCGAACGGCAACGAGACCGGTCGGGCCGTCGGCGGCACGCGGACCCCCGAGGACTTCCTCAAGCTGCTCGAGACCCGCGGCGCCTCGCAGGGCGACTCCGGCCCGCACGAACTGCCGAAGCTCGCCTCGGTTGGCGGTTTCGAGGACTGGACGACCGCCGTCGCCTTCTCGCCGGACGGCTCGCTGCTCGCCGTCGGCACCTACGACTCCGTCGAACTGGTCGACGTGAAGACCAAGGAGAAGACCGGGACGCTCAAGACCCGCAGCGGCTACGCCCAGTCCCTCGCCTTCACGCCGGACGGCAAGACCCTGATCGTCGGGACCTACCAGTCCGTCGAGCTCTGGGACGTGGAGAAGGCGAAACGCGTCAAGAAGCTGAAGGGGCACCGAGGGTACGTCAACGGCATCGCCCTGCACCCGGCCGGCGACCGCTTCGCCACTTCGAGCCTCGACGCGACCGTCCGCGTCTGGAGCCTCGCCGACTACTCGACCGTCATGGTGCTCGAGGACTTCCCGCTGCTCGTCCAGGACGTGGCCTACTCGCCGGACGGCAAGTACCTCGCGACCGCCGGCGGCGACGTCGACCGAGTCACCAAGCCGGGCCCGGTCACCGTCTGGAACGCCGAGACCGGTGAACTCGTCCACGAACTCGTGCCGCACGAGAAGGCCGCCAAGAGCGTCGCGTTCTCGCCGGACGGCCAGCTGCTCGTCTCCACCTCCGACGACGAGAAGACGAACTTGTACGACGTGGCGACCGGCAAGGCCCGCGGCTACTACAACGGCCACGGACGCGCCACCAACGACGCCCTCGTCGCCCCCGAGTCCGACGTCGTGATCAGCGCCTCCGGTGGTCGGGCGAAGGGGGGCAACGCCATTCACGTCTGGACGGCCAGCGAAGGCGTGCTGCTCGGCATGGTCGAGCACCGCGAGCCGATCAACGCCCTTGCCATCTCCGCCGACGGCCGCGTCCTCGCCTCCGCCAGCAACGACAAGACCGTCGCGATCTGGGACCTCGGGGCCCTGTTCGACTCGGTTGCCGAGAAGGCGGCTCAGGAAGCGGAGACGGCCGAGGAGGCGGAGAAGGGTGAGGAACTCACGGCCGGCATCATCGGGCTGGACACCTCGCATGCGATCGCCTTCACCAAGCTCCTCAACGCGGAGGACAAGGACGAGGCTCTCGTCGGCGTCCGCGTCATCGCCGCGTACCCGCACGGCAGCAAGGACATCGAGTCCTCCGCCAGCCGCATTCCGAAGTACACCAAGCAGATGGAGGAGATGGGCATCGAGATCGTCGACTCGATCCCGACCCTGCTCGAGAAGGTCGACGTCGTTCTCCTCGAGACCAACGACGGCCGGCTGCACCTCGAGCAGATCATCCCGATCCTGAAGGCGAAGAAGCCCTGCTTCGTGGACAAGCCGTTCGCCGCCTCGCTGACCGACGTGGTCGCCATCTTCGACGCGGCCGAGAAGTACGAGGTGCCGATCTTCACGTCGTCCAGCCTGCGGTTCTCCGCCGGGGCCCAAGAGCTTCGTAGCGGCGAGAGCGAGATCGGCCGTGTCCTCGGCTGCGACGCCTACAGCCCCTGTTCGCTCGAACCGACGCATTCAGACCTCTTCTGGTACGGCATCCACGGCGTGGAGACGCTGTTCACCGTGATGGGCACCGGCTGCAAGACGGTCGTCCGCTCCAGCACGCCTGACACCGACGTCGTCGTCGGCACCTGGGACGACGGTCGCGTCGGCACGTTCCGCGGTGTGCGGGCCGGCGGCAAGGGGTACGGCGGCACGGCGTTCGGCGAGAAGGGCATCCGGCAGGTCGGCGGGTACGACGGCTACCAGCCGCTCGTCGAGGAGATCGTCGCCTTCCTGAACGGTGGCGACGCACCGGTCGCTCCGGAGGAGACGATCGAGCTTCACGCCTTCATGGAGGCCGCCGCCGAGAGCAAACGGCAGGGCGGGAAGCCGGTCGAGATCGCCGACGTCCTCGCCAAGGCCAAAGAAGCCGCCAAGGCCCGCCTCGCCGAGGTCGATCCCGCCGAGTAATCCGGTCCAGTCGTGGTACCAGCCGGCCTGTCGGAACTCGTTGAACGGCACCAGATCATCGTCGTTGTCATCTTGTCGGTGGAGACCGGCGAGGTGGTGACCGTCGGCGATCGATCGGCCCTCGATTCCGACGACGTTGTTCGCAGTCTCTTTGATGACCTCACACCGGCGCAGATCCTGGACTATGGAAGGCCAATTTCTCCCGCGCATGTCTCAACAGGGCAGAGTGTGCGGTGTAGTCTGCAAGCCGACGGAAGAGACTGTCGTCGGCGTGTACTACCACGACGAGCGGCATGTCTTCGAGAGGGCCGAGACAAGCGAGATTGTCGACGAGGAGGTTCGAGACCTCTGGTCAAGACAGTAGCGAGTCGCTCGATCAACCATGCGTGAACTCCTCGCCGAACTTCGCGAAGTCCTCCGCCAGCGGCGGCCCGTCTGCTACACGGCCCTCGTCGAGACCCGCGGCTCGACGCCCCAGAAGGCCGGGGCCGCGATGCTCGTCTTCCCGGACGGGTCCCAGACCGGCACGCTCGGCGGGGGGTGTGTCGAGGCGGAGGTGAAGAAGCGGGCCCTGCGGCTGCTCGACGAGGGCCGCACCGAAATCCTCACGTTCGATCTCGACAACGACTACGGCTGGGACGACGGCCTCATCTGCGGCGGCCGGATGAAGATGCTCGTCGATCCGCTCCGACCCGACGACGACGCGACCTACTCCGAGACGCTCGCCGAGACCGTCGCCGACGGCCGCGGCTGCACGGAGGTCGTCGTGATGGACCCCGAGAAGGCCGGCGGAGGGGCGACCGCCGACCGCCTTCTGCTGGACCGCGAGGGCGAGGTCGTCGCGCGCTGCGGCAGCGGAGACGTTCCCGCCGGACTCGCCGCCGCCCTGCGACCACTCGACGACCGACCGCGACCCTACGTCGCAGGCGGACTCTCCTTCCTGCCGCACCTTCGCCGCTGCCGGCTGCTGATCGTCGGGGCGGGCCACGTCGGGCAACAGGTCGCCGACCTCGCGTCGTCGGCCGACTTCGACGTCTGGGTCGTCGACGACCGCGACCAGTACTGCTCGGTCGAGCGGTTCCCGTCCGCGAAGCGACTCATCGTCGCCCCGATCGACCAGGCCCTCAGCGGACTCGACGTCGACGGCGACACGTTCGCGATCATCGTCACCCGCGGCCACGCCCACGACGAGGAGGCGCTCTACCATCTCGCCGAGAAGCCCGCCCGGTACCTCGGCATGATCGGCAGCAAGCGGAAGATCAAGATGATCTTCGAGGACCTGCTCGCCGAGGGGATCGCCCGCGACGCGCTGGCCCGCGTGCACGCCCCGCTCGGCTTCGACATCGGTTCCCAGACCGTCCCCGAGATCGCGATCAGCATCGTCGCGGAACTCGTCGCCGTCCGAAATCTCGGCAGCATGCCGGAGCGACCGCGACCCGCGAGTCTCCTCGGCGAAGCGTCCCAAGTCGCCGATTGAGGCGACCCTCGCCCGCGTCACTTCACTGGAACGTGCCTTGGTCCACCGCATCCTGCCGACCCTGTTCGGGCTGCTCCTTCTCCTCGGTTCGACCTCTCTGGCGGCCGACCGCCCGAACGTGCTGCTCATTGCGATCGACGACCTCAACGACTGGGTCGGCTGCCTCGGTGGGCATCCGCAGGCGAGGACGCCACACATCGACGCGTTGGCGGCCCGCAGCACGCTCTTCACGAACGCCCACTGCCAGGCGCCGATCTGCAATCCGTCGCGGACCAGCGTGATGCTCGGCCTGCGGCCGTCGACGACAGGTGTCTACCTGAACTCGCCGTGGTTCCGCACGACGCCCCGCAACCGCAACCGCGTGACGATGCCGCAGCACTTCGGCCGGCACGGCTACGAGACGCTGACGACCGGGAAGATCTACCACGGCTCGCGGGTCGATCCCGCCTCGTTCCGAACCGTCGGCCCGCGACCGGGCCAGCGACTCCGACTCGACGAACGCGTCGTGACGATCGAGGGAACGAAGAGCGGGCTGTGGGACTACGGCCCGCAGACGTACGCGGAGGAGAAGTTCGGCGACTTCGTCACGACCAGTTGGGCGGTCGAGCAACTCGGACGTGAGCACGACGAGCCGTTCTTCCTCGCCGTCGGGCTGTACCGGCCGCACGTGCCGTGGTACGCGCCGCAACGGTTCTTCGACCAACGACCGGCCGACGAGGTGTGGCTTCCGGAGGTGAAGGACGACGACCGAACCGACCTCCCGAAGGCCGCGGTCGACCTGACGAACAACCCGACGCCGCCGTCGCACGAGTGGTTCGTCGAGAGCGAACAGTGGAAGCCGGCCGTCCGCGCGTTCCTCGCCTCGACGACGTTCACGGACGCCCAAGTCGGTCGGCTGACGGCGGCCCTCGACGCGTCGCCGCACGCGGACAACACGGTCGTCGTGCTCTGGTCCGACCACGGCTTCCATCTCGGCGAGAAGCAGCGGTGGGCGAAGCAGTCGTTGTGGGAACGCTCCACGCGTGTGCCGTTCGTCGTCCGTACGCCGGGACAGGAGGAGGGACAGCGGTGCAACCGGCCGGTCGAACTCCTCGGCATCTACCCGACGCTCGTCGAGTTGTGCGGGCTCCCCGTGCCCGACGGCCTGGAGGGCCGGTCGCTGAAGCCGCTGCTCGACGACGCCACCGCGACGTGGGACCGGCCGGCCGTCACGACGTACCAACGGGGCAACCACGCGGTTCGCAGCGAGCGGTACCGCTACGTTCGCTACGCCGATGGCAGCCAGGAGCTGTACGACCACCGCGACGACCCCCGCGAGTGGCGGAACCTCGCAGGCGAGTCGGGCCACGAAGCGGTCATCGCCGAGCACGCGAAGTGGCTGCCGAAGGTGAACGTGCCCGACGCTGCGGCGAGAGCCAAGACGAAGCGAAGGCCGGCCGTCAGTCGGTAGAGCGACCGACTTCGACGACGACGCGAAACCCGTTCGTGATGCTGCGGGCCGTCTCGATGCCGTCGTGCCGTCCGGTGCTGCGGCAACTCGTCGGCGTGTTGTACCAGCTGCCGCCACGGACGACGCGCCAGGTGGTCGGCTCCGCCGGGCCGGTCGGGTCGCGACGCTCGAGCGACCAGTACGCGAGTGGGTCGTACCAGTCCTGACACCACTCGCCCACGTTGCCGTGCATGTCGTAGAGGCCGAATTCGTTCGGCTGGAACGACGCGACGGGGGCCGTGAACGCGTGACCGTCGTCCCATGGAGCCGTCCCCTCGGCGACCGGGAACGCACGCAGCAAGGCGGCGTCTCCGGCATTGCCAAAGCGACGCAGATCCTCCACCCGGTCGCCGCTCGCGAAGAGCGTGTCCGATCCGGCCCGGCAGGCGTACTCCCACTCGGCTTCGGTCGGAAGCCTGCACGTTCGCCCCTCGACTTCGCTCAGCCACATGCAGAAGGCGACCGCGTCCTCCCAGGCGACACAGACGACCGGGTGGTCGTCCGTCTGCTCGAACGGCGGCGACGACCAGATCCAGTCGATGCGTCGAATCAGGGCGCCGGTTCCCAGATCGACGCCGTTGCAGCCGTCGCCGTCGATCTCGGCACGCGTCCGGTAACCGGTCGCCCGAACGAACGTGCGAAACTCCCCGACGGTCACCTCGTGACGCCCCATCCAGAACGGCCGCGTGATCTCGACGTCGCGGACGGGGCCCTCGCAGCGGCTGTATGGGGCGAAGCGGTCCGTGTCTCGAGCCCCCATCTCGAAGCGGCCCGCCGGAACGAGTGCGAACTCCATCCCGACGTCGTTCGTCCGGACGCGTGGCTCAGAACCGACGCTGGCCGCCGGGGTCTCGACCGGCAGCCGTTTCGTCGAGTCGACGTCGAGCAGCACGCCGCTCGGGTCCGCACTGCAGCCGACGAGCAAGGCGAGCAGGAGGATCGTCGGCGTCTGGTGAGACAACGGTCCGGTCCTCAGTTCGCCGCGGGCCGGCGCTGGTGCAGCTGGTTCTGTTCGTACCGCCGCATCATCGCCTGGAAGTCCGCGGAGGCGGCACGGGCGAGCGGGAGCAGGTCGGCTGGGTTGACCGGTGCCGCCTGGAAGTAGCAGATGCCCATCTCGTCGTCGGAGAACTCGCCGTACCGGGTCAGCCTCGGTGGCGAGTGCGGGTTGTGCGGGTTGCCGTCGGAGTTGTCGTACCAGGCGACCATGTCGAGCCGCGTGCCGGCGGGCAGCCGAACCGGTCGCTCGAAGACGTAGTGGTCCTGCCAGTAGAAGTTCCAGTCGTCGATCCAGACGAGCGGCACGACCTCGCCGTCCGGCTTGGTCGCCGTCAGCTTCATCTCGCGACCGAGGAGGTGCATGTGCGGGCTGGCGTCGAGAAGGTCCGTCTCCACCGGCAGCGTGAAGCAGGCGTCGAACCGGTACCGCGGCTCGCCCGCGGGAATCTCGATGTCGACGTCGGACACCATGATGTCGATGACCTGCCGCCGCGGCTCCTCCGCGGCGAAGTACAAGGCCACTCGCGAGCGGTCCGTCTCCTCCCGGCCGGTCGGGTGGTAGTGCACCTGCAGCACGAGGTCGGATCCGCCGGGGATCCGGCGTCCGAGTCCCGGTGGCAGTTCGCGCGGCAGCCCGCCCGGGCCCCAGCCACCGAGGTTGGCGGCCGGCACGAAGCCGGGGCCGCCGAAGCGGTTGTAACCCGGTCCGGGGTCGTCGGCGTCGAACTGCCGGGCGAGGCCCTGGTCGTCGAAGTACAGCCACGAGTGGTGCACCACCCGCGGGTTCCCCGGCTGGTACTCGAACGCGACGATGTGCCGGTCGCCGACGAGCCCCGTCGGGATCACGAAGTGCTGGTACAGGTCGGGCCCGTCGGCCGGAACGGTGATCGACTCCGGCATCTCGAGCACGAGATCCGGTTCGCCGAGGTGCCATCCTTCCGGGAACGACGGGACCGGCGGGAGGTCGCCGGCCTTGCCTCGTGGCGCACCGGCTGCGACCCAGCGTTCGAGCACGTCGATCTGCTCCGGCGAGAGACGCCGCTCGTTGAGGAAGTGTCCGAACCCCGGCCGCGGTTGCCACGGCGGCATCACGCCGTCGTGGACGACTTGAAGGACCTGTTCCGAACGCCGTCGTAGGTCTTCGTAGGTGACGAGGTCGAACGGACTGCCACCCCCAGCGCGGTGGCACTCGGTGCAGTTCGCGTAGACGATCGGGGCGACGTCGCGGCAGAACGTGACCTCGGAGCCGGACGCCGCGTCGTCGAACGTGTCGATCCGGCAGCCGACGGCGGCCGTGCTCGCGACCTCGGGCGACTCGCCGGCGACCACGGCCTCGAGC
>JANQQW010000196.1 GCA_028284885.1 Planctomycetaceae bacterium | reverse complement strand
ACCCCGGGACTCGGCCGGGGACCGTGAGTGCCCGGACGGCGGCGAAGGCCGTGGCCGCGGCGGGGCTCCCCGTCGAGGACTACAGCCTTCGCCGCCGTCCGGGCACTCACGGTCCCCGGCCGAGTCCCGGGGTCGAAGAAGCGGCGTTCGCAAATGCCGCTCATCAGTTCGAGCCGCCCCTCGGGCAGGCCGAGCCGCTCGTACAACGGCCCGAGACGAGCCTCGATCTCGTCGGAGCTGACGACGTGCGGTGGCAGTTCGTGTGCGACGGCGGCGAGCCGAACGTGCTCGTACTTCATCCCGGAACCCACCACCCGACTCGTGCCGCCTCGGCCAAAGAAAAACGCGTCCGCCGAGCGGACGCGATGGTAGGCATTCGACAGGGCAGGGCCAACCGACGGCTGCCCGAGTGGTCTGGCTTCACACGGTCGCCGGCGTGCGGCCGTTCAACTGGTCGACGAGCGAGCGAATCTCCTCGAGCCGCTGGTCGCGGTCCGCGTCGAGCGCGGGGTCGGGATCGCGCGGGTCGAGGCGGAGGGCGCTGCTGACGTAGCGGAGGCCCTGCAGCAGCAGTTCGCGCTGCGAGTCGTTGATGGTGACGGTGTCGTTCAAGGCAATCGGCTCCTCACGGGCGGCGCGGCTGAGCACACCCGGAACTGGTCTTGACAGGGAGAGCTTAAGGCACGGATCGCGAGTCCTCAAGCATTTCCCCGGTCGGCGACGTGGATTCCGTGTTGAACTCGACGTGACGTGACGGTCGGCGAGAGGTTGCGGGCCGGGCGGCCGCGCGGGACTTCACCGGCTTCGCCTGTCATTCCGGCAAGTTGAACACGGCGCCGCACTTGCGGCAACGGGCCTGTTGCCCGGGGACGTCCGGATGGCGGTCGTACGCCATGTCGCCGAGCACCTCGGTCACGTCGTACTTGGCGTCGCACGACGGGCACTCGGCAACCATCTTGCCGTCCCGTTCGGTCACTCTGGCGGTGGGGAAGGAGGTGTCGAGACCCTCGGGTCAGTCGGGTTCGTCGGACGACTCGCCCGACGAGTCCCCGCCAGCCGCGATGGCCACGGAGCCCGCCCCGTTGCCACGCTCCACGCCCGGGGAACGCAGGTGACCGTTCCGGAAGGCGTCCGCCATCGCCCTCGGAACCTCGGCCTCGGCGAGAACCACCTTCGCGCGGCTCTCCTCGGTCATGGCCTTCATCTCCTGCTCCCGAGCGACCGCCTGAGCCCGTCGTTCCTCGGCCTTGGCCCGGGCAATCCGCATGTCCGCCTCGGCCTGGTCGGCCATCAGCCGAGCCCCAACGTTGTCCCCCACGTCGATGTCGGCGATGTCGATCGAGACGATTTCGTACGCCGTGTGTGCGTCGAGCCCCTTGCTGAGCACGGCCTTGGCGATGACGACCGGGTTGGCGAGCACCTGCTTGTGCGTCTCGGCAGAACCGATGGCCGAGACGATTCCCTCGCCGACGCGGGCGATGACCGTCTCCTCGGTCGCCCCGCCGACGAGCTGGGCGAGGTTCGTTCGCACTGTCACGCGGGCACGGGCCTTCAGCTGAATGCCGTCCTTCGCGACGCCGTCCAGCGTGCTGCGGCCGTGGCGACGGTTGTCCGGGCAGTCGATGACCTTCGGGTCCACGCTCGTCTGCACGGCCTCGAGGACGTTTCGCCCGGCAAGGTCGATCGCCGCGGCCGTGTCCCAGGTCAGGTCGATCCTCGCGCGGTGGGCGGCGATGAGGGCCTGGATACACCGACGGACGTTGCCGCCGGCGAGGTAGTGGGCCTCCATCGACTCGGTCGTAATGTCGGTCAGGCCGGCCTGCACCGCCATGATCTTCGCGTCCACGATGATCTGCGGGTTCACCTTCCGCAGCGACATGAAGACGAGACCGAGCGGGCTGATCGACGCACGCGTGACGAAGGCCCGCAGCCACAGCTTGAAGTAGCGGGCGAACATCACCACGAACACGAGCCCGATGATGCCGAGCACACCGGCAACCACCAGGAAGGCGATCATGCCGGGGCTGGGCCCCTGGGCGAGAACGAGCGCTTGCGGGTTCGGCATCTCACTCACTTCCGTAGGCGGCGGTCGATCCGAGGACGTGTTCGTATTCTAAGGTCGGCCGGGCGGATTGCAATTTCCCGCCCGGGGGAACGAAGAACCGGACCCGGGGGATCTCCGTTGGCCTCCATTGGCAGCGAGATTTCCAAGCCGTACGCTGCGTCGGTCCAAACCAAGGGAATCACCATGAGCGTCGTCGCGAAACTCGAGGAACTCGGGCTCGAACTCCCGCCCCCGCCCCCGCCGGGCGGCACGTACAGCCCGGTCGTCGTCGTGGAGGGCCGCACGGCCTACGTCTCCGGCCACGGCCCGATGCTGCCGGACGAGACGTACCTGCAGGGCAAGGTGGGGGGCGACCTCACGCTCGAGGAGGGGCAGGCCGCCGCCAAGCAGGTCGGGCTCTCCATGTTGGCCACGCTGCAGGAGCAGTTGGGCGACCTCGACCGGATCGAGCGGTGGGTGAAGACCCTCGGCATGGTGAACGCCACGCCGGACTTCACCAAGCACCCACTCGTGATCAACGGCTTCAGCGACCTGATGGTCGAGCTCTACGGCGACGCCGGTCGGGCCGCCCGCAGTGCCGTCGGCATGGGCTCGCTGCCCGGCAACATCGCCGTCGAGATCGAGTCGATCCTGCTGCTGAAGCCCTGACCGACCCGCCGAGCCGCCCCGCGGTCGTCGCGGTCAACGAGACTCCGGCTCCCCGGGGATCCGGAGGGCGTCCGCGATCGCCAACAGTCGCGGTCCGTTCCCGGACGCGAGGGTGAAGGTCTCGGCCGACGAGACCGCGAGCACGCCACGTCGTTCGCCCGTCGTCGGGAACGGCACGGAGAGCGACGAGACGGCCCCGAACCGTTCGAGCCAACTCGCCGAACCGGCGAGCGGTCCCTCAGGAGCCTCGACGTGGGCGATCGTCGGCTCGCCGGACGCGACCGCCTGCCCGATCCCGAGATCGACCCGTGACCGCGGAACGGTGGCGGTCGCCTCGCGAAACGCCTTCGCGACCTCCGCCGCCATGCCGGCGTGCGCCGCGAAGCCCGCGCACTCCAGGTTCTCGCCGACGACGAGCCACAGCCCGACGGCACCGCCGTCCAAGGCGGCCAACAGGTCGGCCAGAACCGCTTCCACGGCCTCGGTTCCCTCGTCGACCGCCCGGCTCAACCGGTCGGCGAGTTCCGCGTCGGAGGTCGAACTCACGCGTCTCTCCTCGTTCAGCAGCAGCCCTCGCCGCCGCACTCGTCGGCCGGGAGCACCGTCAGCGGGTCGCCCTGCCCGGCCTTCGTCTCCTCGGCCGAGCGGTAGGCCGAGCCGTGGCAGGACATCGGCTTCGCCTCGGCGAGCGGCACGGGGACGGCCGGTTGCACGAACGTCATCGACTCCGCGTACGGGGCACGCGAGTAGATGTCGAAGGTCTTCTCGCAGACCGCCATCCGCTTGCCGCGTTCCAGTCGGTGCCCGTCGTCGTCGACGACCGCCTTCCACGGCCCGTTGTACACCACCGCCTGGCGACGATCGAGACAGGGTCCCTCCTTCCCCTTCCACGCTCGCACGGTGAGGCTGCGGAACTCGATCCCCTCGACGACCGCCCACGGCTCGGTCTGCCGGGCGAGGATCTCCATGCCGTAGAAGCCGGCCTGCTCGAACGCCTCGACGAACCGGTCCTCGCGGTGGGCCCCGGTCAGGCAGCCGCTCCACAACGTCGCGTCGTTCCTCAACGCCGCCGGCACGTCCTCGTCGCAGACGATGTCGCTGATGACGGCTCGCCCGCCGCGTTTCAGAACGCGGTGCATCTCCGCGAACAGCTCGTTCCGGTCGCTCTCCCGCACGAGGTTCAGCACGCAGTTCGAGACGATGACGTCCACCGAGTCGTCTGCGACCATCGGCGACTCGCGGCGGAGTTCGTCCGCGTACGACTGCACCCGCAACCAGTCGCCGCTCGACCGAACCGGTTCGCTCTCGAGGTACTCCCCGAGGCGGTCGAGGTCGAGCGCGAGGTCCTGGATGCGGCCCTTGCGGAACTCGACGTTGTGGTGGCCGATCGCGTCGCCCACGGCCGACTGGTGCTTGCGGGCGAGCGCCAGCATGTCGTCGTTGGCGTCGATGCCGATCACCCGGCCGGTCGGCCCCACGACCTGCGACGCGATGTAGCAGATCTTCCCGCCGCCGGAGCCGAGGTCGAGCACCACGTCCCCTTCGGCGACGTACTTCGAGGGGTCGCCGCAGCCGTAGTCCCGCTCGACGACCTCGTCCGGAACGACTTCGAGGTACTGGGCGTCGTAGTCGACGGGGCAACACAACTGGGCCTCCGCCTCTTGGGCGGCCTGGCTGTATCGCTCGGCAACGGCCCGGTCGACGTCGAGTTGGCTTCCTGCGGTTTCCAGCGTGGTCACGTTCCGTCCTCGTTCCGAATTCCCGGTCTGACGTTCGTTTGCGACTCGTCGACGCGCGGCCGGCATTCTAGGACCAGGCCTCCGACCGATTCAACGAGCCGCCGGGGCCAGCCACGCGGCCCGCTGAGAAGTGTCGCCAGACCACGCACGCCGATCTGTGAAACGGTTCACGGCCCCGCTAGAATTCCGGGCTTCGCACAGCGGCCGTCGTCGCCGGCTCTCGAACGACTCGCGCGTCGCCCCCGACCAACGTCTACAATGCACCAGGGATGGAGGACCATCCCGCGCACCCGGCAGCCGCCTCCCCTCTCGGGACCAACTCATGGACTTGCCCACCTGTCCGACCTGCAACCAGTCGGTCCTGGACGAGGACGCGGAAACGTGTCCGTTCTGCGGTGCCTCCATGTCCGGCAAACCGTCGCCGGGCGGCGCTCCGAAGCCGACGGCCGCGGCCCCGAAGCTGGACAAGCCCGCCGCACCGGCAGCCGCCGAGGCGAAGAAGAAGTCCGCCCCGGACGACTCGGTGATCGAGTCCGACGGTGCCGCGGCCAAGGCGATTCCCGTTCGACGCAAGCGGACCAAGGGGCTCGTGCTCCGCGTTCGCTGCCCGATGTGCGAGGACGAGGGCTGGGTGCCTGCCAAGGCGGCCGGCCGCAACGTGCGTTGTGCGAACAAGGAGTGTCTCGTCCCCGTCTTCACCGCGCCCGCCCTGCCCAAGAAGGCCGAGCCACAGCCGGAGGAGTCCAAGTCGTCCGCGCTCTCCTGGCCCGTCGTCGCGATCGTGGCGGTCGGGCTGGTCGCCGTCGGACTCGGGTTCGCGACGGAGTGGCGGTTCTTCCTCGTCCCGAAGGTCGAGGTTCCGAAGGGAGGATGGGACGACATCCCGACCGCGGGCGGCGGCAACGGCGGACAGACCGACCCCGACGACCCCGACGGCCAGCCCCCGGTGCCCCCCGTCACGGAGACGAAGTCCGTCGCCGACGTCCGCAAGGAGGTCCTCGAACGGATGACGCGGCTCTCCGGGAACACACCACTCCGGTTCAAGCCGCGGGCCCGCGGTGTCGTCGTCTCGGCTCACGCCCGTGCCGGCGACGTCGACGGTGCGGTCGCCGAACTGTCCCGGCTGGAGCAGATGGCCGACGTGGCCAAGATCGACCAGGTCGACGCCCTCGTCGAGGTTGCCTGGGCGGAACTCGCCGCGGGAGAGACGGAGTCCGCCAACCGCCGCGCCGAGAAGGCCCTCGGGTTCGTCGAGGAGAACCGTCTTCCCGGCCGGACGATCGGCCAGGCGATCGGCAACCTGTCCGCGCTCCTCTTCGTGCTGGGCCGCGCGGAGGACGCCACGTCTGTGACGACGCGTGACCCGAACGCCGCGATCGACCGGGCCCTCGCCCTCGCCGAGGTTCAGGCCCGAGCCAGCGGCAGCTTCGACGTCGATCTCGAGTTCCGACTCTCAACGCTCAGCCCGAACCCAAACCACGCCACCCTGATGGTGGTCGCCCAACTCGCCGACCACGACCAGTGGCAGGCGGCCTTCGACTTCGCACGAACGCGTGGATCCGACGACGAGAAGGCCGAGTGCCTGACGCTTCTGGCGGAACTGTTGGCCTCCTGGCCTCTGAACGTCGACGGATCCACGCGTTCGTGCAAAGTCGAAGGCCGCCTGCCACTGGTCGTGGTCGGCGAGTTGGGCGACCACCATCAGGGTGGCGTGGTTTGGGTT
>JANQQW010000178.1 GCA_028284885.1 Planctomycetaceae bacterium | reverse complement strand
ACGATCAGCCTCAGCAGTTCGAGGAAGCGGAAGCCGAGCATCGCCCCCAACAGCCCGGCCCACCACAGCGGCAGCTCCGGCTGGAAGAAGAAGACGATGCTGAGCGACTTGAACAGCGTGCCGGGCAACGAGTCGGCCACCTTGTAGGCGGCGAGCTGCCGACGGCTGAACGGCCCGGTGAGCAGCAGTTGTCTCTCGGCCGGCTTCCACTCGAACGCCGCCGGCGGCCGGCCCGCGGCGACCTTCACGACGCTCCACAGGAAGTACAGGGCGATCGCGTACGACACGCCGAGCCGGAAGTCCGCCGCGGCGTACGGCTCGCGAAACAGCAGCGTCGCGAGCGCGTTCCCCAGCCAGAGGACGGCCAGCAGCACGGCGGCCAGCGTCTTCCACCGACGGCTCGGGTGCGTCGCCTGCTCGAACAGCTTCTGGAAGCGGCTGACGTACCGGCCGCGGATCAGTCGTCCGAGGGCCGGGTGGAGTCGCTCGGTCATCGGCCGACCTCCACCGGCTCGGCCGCCGACGCGGTGGTCGCCTGCGTCTCGTCCAACCCGGTCGCCTTGAAGAAGACCCGCTCGAGCGTCGCCGCCTCGTCCTCGTCGAGGAACGTCCTGCGGAGATCCTCCAGCGACCCGTGGAACCGACAGCGGCCGGAGTCGAGCAGCAGGACGTGAGTGCAGACGTCCTCGATCATGGCGAGCAGGTGCGAACTGACGACGACGGTCGCCTCCGCGGCGGCCCGGCGGCGGAGCGAGTCGAGCAGCCGACGGATGCCGACCGGGTCGAGCCCGGTGAGCGGCTCGTCGAACAGCAGCACCTCCGGGTCGTGCAGGTAGGCACAGCAGACGGCGAGCTTCTGCCGCATTCCGCGCGAAAGGTTGCCGGCCCGCTCGCGACGCTTGTCGAGCAGTTGGAACTCGTCGAGCAGTACGGCCGCCTTGTCCGCGGCGTCCTCGACACCGTAGGCCGCGGCGGCGAAGGCGAGATGGTCGTCGACCGTCATGTCGCCGAACAACGGCGGGTCGTCCGGGACGTAGGCGAGCCGCCGCTTCACCTCGACCGGGTCACGCGTCACGTTGAAGCCGGCGACCGAGATCCGGCCGTTCGTCGGCGCGACGACTCCGCAGAGGGATCTGAGCGTGGTCGTCTTGCCGGCCCCGTTCGGCCCCACGAGGCCGAGCAGCGTTCCCGGCTCGGCACGGAACGTCAACTGGTCGACGGCGGGCGTGCGGTCGTAGACCTTGGTGAACTCGTGCACGTCGATCATCGCCGGCGCCTTCTGTTCGATGGACGGAGTCATCGAAGAGTAGGACGCAGGGGGCGGGTCGCCGTGGGTTGCGGGGCGATCGGTCGGGCCACGACCGCTGGTGGTGCGGTCGTGCGGGTTGAAGGGGACAGGGGACAGGGGACAGGGGACAGGGGACAGGGGACAGGGGACAGGGGACAGGGGCGACCGCCGCTGCTGACGCCTGATCCCTGTCTCCCGGTCCCTGACACCTGTCCTCAGCCAAACTGCAGCTGCAGGAGCATCGACTTCACGTCGGTCATGGCGATCTCGTCCCGTTCGATCGCCTTCGACGAGGAGAGGAAGACGGGGCCGTCGGCGGCGAGGCGGCTCGGCTCGGGCAGGCGGCCGTGGCTGCCGCGGACGACCGTGGCGTCGAGCCCGATGACGTCCATGTAGTAGCGGAAGCCCAGCAGCTTGGCGGCGAGTCGGCGGGCGACGCGGAGCTGCGGCAGCGAGAGGTGCGGGTCGAGCAGCAGCTCGGCCGGGTCGTAGCCCGGCTTGCGGTGGATGTCGACCGTGCGGGCGAAGTCCGGGGCGAGGGCGTCGTCGAGCCAGAAGTAGTAGGTGAACCAGGCCTCCGGGGCCGAGACGACGACCAGTTCCCCCGCCCGCGGGTGGTCGATGCCGAACTCCGCCTGGGCCTTCCGGTCGAGCACGCGGTCGACGCCGTCCGTGCGTCGCAGCAGTTCGGCAACGGCTGCGACGTCGGTTTCGTTCTTCACGTAGACGTGGGCCAGCTGGTGGTCGGCGACGGCGAACGCCCGCGAGGCCCCGGCGTCGAGCGACTCCCAGCCGAGCTTCTCCCGGCGAACGGTCAGGTACCCTGCCTCCCGGAGCATGCGGTTCAGGTGAACGGGCTTAGCGACCTCGGTGATGCCGTACTCCGAGAGTACGACGACATCGGCATTTCGGCTGCGGGAGGCCTCGACGAGGCGGCCGACCTCGTGGTCGATCGCCCGCACCGCCTCGCGACAGCGGGGATCGTGCGGGCCGAAGCGCTGGAAGTCGTAGTCGAGGTGCGGGAGGTAGACGAGCGTCAGCGACGGGTCGTTCCGCCGCATCACCTCGATCGACGCGTCGACGATCCACGCGCTGCTCTCGATCCCCGCCCCGGGCCCCCAGAACTTCAGGAGAGGGAACACGCCGAGGTCGCGTTGCAGGGTGTCCTTCAGGTCGGGCGGTTGGCTGTAGCTGTCGAAGACCTTGCGGCCGTCCGCCGGGTAGCTCGGCCGCGGCGTGACCGACCACTCGACGTCGGCGTACATGTTGTACCACCAGAACATCTTCGCGACGGTGTAGTCCGGGTCGCGAAGGCGGGCGGCGTCGTACAGGCGTTCGCCGTGCACGAGCTGGTTCGGCTGCAGCCAGAACCGGACCTCGGCGGTGTCGCGGAAGTACCAGCCGTTCCCCACGATGCCGTGCTCGCGGGGCAGGGTCCCGGTGAGCAGGGTCGACTGGGCCGAGCAGGTGACCGCCGGGAGCACCGTGCCCATCGGGCGGGCGAAGCCGTCGCGGGCGAGGGCGGACAGGTTGGGGGTGTCCTCGCCGAGGAGGTCGTGGGTCAGCCCCACGACGTTCGCGACGACCAGCGGATTCGGCATGGCCGTCAAACCTCCAGAAACCGTGCAATCGTGCACGAGTCCGTCGCGGGGGGCGTCTTCGGTGTCCGGACGACGACGAAGAAGAGGCCGGGGGACGGCCTCCGGATTAGCTTTACGCTGCCGACGAGGTCCGCACTCGCGAACGGGCCACCCGGCGGAGAGACCCTACCAATCCCGACAACCCAAGTCGACGGTTCGTCGTCCCGGCCGCACGCTCGGAGTGGGAGGCGACTCCGCCGGCTCGCGACCGCGTCGCGTGGTCCGGTCCGAGACGACGACGGGAGGGATGCGTGGCGACTGGACTCGACCTGACCCTGAAGACACTGAGCCGGAGCGGGCACACGCGCGCCACGGACGTGTTGGAGGCTGCGCTCGAGTCGCCCGACGAGTCGGTTCGGGCCGGTGCCGCCAAGGCGATGCTCGAGCGAGCCACCCCGCGGTCGCAGTCCGGGTACCTGCGCTG
>JANQQW010000155.1 GCA_028284885.1 Planctomycetaceae bacterium | reverse complement strand
CGGAGCTGATGCGGGCGTTCGTCGCGGCGGCGAAGAGTGCGGATTTCTCGTGAATCCCGTGGCTCGGTCCCGCCGATCGTTTCCCGCCCGGATCGCATTCACTATGGTCCGCGTCGAGTCCCCGTGAGACCTCGACGAAGGAGTCAGCCGTGGCCGACGTGCAACCTTTCCGCGGATGGCGGTACGACCTCGGGCAGGTCGGCAGCCTGGGCGACGTGACGGCCCCGCCGTACGACGTCATCAACGCCGACGACCAGAAAGCCCTGTACGAAAAGCACCCCTGCAACGTGGTGCGGCTGATCCTCAACCGCCCCGAGCCGGGCGACGCCGACGGCGACGCGGTCTACGAGCGGGCGAGCAAGTTCCTGCGGCAGTGGCAGAACGAGGGCATCCTCACCCACGAGCACGAGGACGCCTACTACGTCTACCACCAGATCTTCGACTGGGAGGGAGTCCACTACGAGCGGAAGGGCTTCCTCGGTGCGTGCCGACTGGAGGAGTTCGGCAAGGGGCAGGTCTACCCGCACGAGATGACCATGCCCGGCCCGAAGGCCGACCGACTAAAGCTGACGCAGGCCTGCAAGACGAACCTCTCACCGATCTTCGGCCTGTACCCCGACCCGGATGCGAACGCGGCCGCACCGCTCGACGACGCCGTCCGCTCGCTGACGCCGATGGAGGTGAAGGACGACCTCGGCGTGCTGCACCGACTTTGGGCCGTGACCGACGCCGAGGTGATCGGCCAGGTGAAGGCGGCCCTCGCCGACAAGCCGATCTTCATCGCCGACGGCCACCACCGCTACGAGACCGCCTGCAACTACCGCAACTGGCTGACCGAACAGCAGGGGGAACTCGACGAGAACCATCCGGCCAACTTCGTCCTGATGATGTTCGTCGGCTCCGGGGACCCCGGTCTTGCGATCCTGCCGACGCACCGCATCGTCACCGGTCTGCCCGACCTGACGGCCGACCTGATCCGCGAGACGTTGGGGGACAAGTTCGAGATCGAGACCATCGGCACGGGCGACGCGGCGGCCGAGCAGACCTGGCTGCGGATGCAGGCCGACGGCGACCAGAACGTGTTCGGCTTCGCCGGCGCGGACCGCGAGTGGCTGTTCGCCCGGCTGACCGACAACTCGCCCATGGCCGAGGTCGCCCCCGACCAGAGCAAGGACTGGCGGGGCCTCGGTGTGAGCATGCTGCACCGGTACGTGCTGGACGACCTCTTCACGAAGAAGTTCGGCGAGAAGCCGACGCACCGGTACGTCCACCTGATCGACGAGGTGACCGAGGCCCAGGACAGCGGCGAGTGCAAACTGGCCGCCCTCGTGATGCCGGCGACGATGGAGCACGTCGAGACGCTCTCCGAGAAGTTCGAACGCATGCCGCCCAAGAGCACGTTCTTCTACCCGAAGCTGCTCAGCGGCCTGGTGTTCAAGCCGGTGGAGTGAAGTGGTCAAGGGTCAAGAGTCGGGGGTCTAGAGCCAGGAGATCTGCGACGTTGGCTCGTCACCGGACGCCGATCAACTCCGTTGTCGGATGGTTCCTGCTCTGACTCTGGACTCTCGACTCTTGACTCACACGTCCGGCGAGTTCGAACTGATCGACTGGATTCGTCAGCGGGCAGGCCGCGGCGGGGCGAACGTCGCGATCGGCATCGGCGACGACGCGGCGGCACTCTCGATCGGCGACGACGAGGAACTGCTCGTCGCGACGGACACGCTGTTGGAGGGCGTGCACTTCGACCGCTCGACGGCCCTTCCACGGGAGATCGGTCGGAAGGCGGCCGCGGTCAACGTCTCGGACCTCGCGGCGATGGCGGCAAGGCCGATTGCCGTCGTCTGCGGGCTGACGCTCACCAAGGGGCTCGCCGGGGAGTTCGTGCGGGAACTGATGGCGGGGATGATCCAGCTCGCCGAGTCGCAGGGGGCGAGTCTCGTCGGCGGCGACGTGACCTCGTGGGACGGCCCACTCGCGGTCAACGTGACGGCCGTCGGGGTCTGTCCGAAGGGCAAGGCCGTCCGGCGGAGCGGAGCACATCCAGGGGATGCGATCCTCGTGACGGGTCCGCTCGGTGGGAGTCTCGGGTCGGGTCGGCACTACTGGTTCCAGCCGCGGGTCACCGAGGCGCTTGCCCTCGTCGAGGCCGCCGACGTGCACGCGATGATCGACCTCAGCGACGGCTTGGCCGCGGACCTCGGCCACGTCTGCGACGAGAGCGGCTGCGGCGCCACACTCGTAGCTGAGGGCATTCCGATTCACGAGGACGTGGGTGACGCGGACCGGCTCTCCCACGCCCTCGGCGACGGCGAGGACTTCGAGTTGCTCTTCACCGTCGATCCCGCCGACGCGGAACGACTGCTTGCCGATCCACCCGCCGGCCTGACGCTCTTCCGGGTCGGCGAGACCACCGACGAGCCGGGGCTGCGAATCATCGATGCCAACGGGAACTCGAAGCCGCTCGACCGCCTCGGCTGGTCGCACGACCTCTGAACTCGCTTCCGCTCGGTTCGGCTCGATCACCCGGAACGCGGGCGTCTCGCCCGCCCGAACGTCGATCGACTGCGATGCGGGCGAG
>JANQQW010000149.1 GCA_028284885.1 Planctomycetaceae bacterium | reverse complement strand
CCCCTCGAGGATCGCACGGTCGAGTGCGTCGCCGACCCGCAGCGACACCCAGTACGGCCGCCAGCCCGGCACTCGGGCGGGTGGCTCGAGCACGAGTCGGAACTCGTACCGGCCCCGCGGCTGCACCATCGTGTCGATCCACAGCACCACGTCGACGTCCTGCTCGCGGACGGCGACGAACCGGCCGAGGAGGCGGACGAACGAGCGGCGGACCCGTTCCACGGCGAACCCGTCGAACTGCGCGTCCGGCCGCACCCGCACCGCAACCGAACGGATCTGCCGCGATCGCAATTCGCGGGCGAGATCGACGGACAAGGGAGCAACGGCCTCGTCCAACGAGGCAACGTTCGGCTCCGCCGCCTCGACCGACACGCAGGCCGTCACCGTGGCCACGGCCACCAGACATCGCACGGCGTTCGGCATCGTAGACTCCCGTTCGACGACCCGCAGCGTGCACCGTACCAGCCGTCCACTTCCGCTGACAGACGATTCCGACCGCAACGTGGACAGGGTGTGGTCGCCGCGCGTACGGTGGTCTGTTTGAAAGGAGCCGGATGTGACGACCGTGCGTGGGCTGTTCCCGTTGGTGCTGGCGTGCTCGCTCTCCACGAGCGTGTGGGCCGACGAGGCCGCGACCGGGTCCGTCGCCGGCGCCGTCGGCTACGAGGCCGACGCCGACCGGCCGTGGCGGTACGCTCGCTTCTACGTGAAGAACGGCAAGCTGGCGGAGACGGTCGTCGCGGTCGAGTCGAAGGCGGTCGAGTCGCCGAAGCGGACGCCGGTGAAGCACGTCGTCGACCAGAAGGACTTCCGGTTCGTCCCGGAGACGACCCTTGTGCGAGCCGGGGACTCGGTCGAGTTCACGAACTCCGACCCGCAGGTGCACAACGTCTTCACCGGCGACCTCACGCCGTTCAACGTGAACACGCCGCCGGACGGCAAGCACGTGACGACGTTCCCCAAGGCGGGCGGCATCGAGAAGCCGGTCCGCATCGGCTGCATCTACCACTCGAACATGCGGGCCTGGATCTACGTCTTCGACCACCCCCACCACGCCCTCACCGCTGATGACGGCCGCTTCGAGATCGCGAACCTGCCGCCCGGCAAGCACCACCTCACCATCACCCACCCCAGCGGCCGCCTGCGACGCGAAGTCGACGTGACGGTGACCGCGGGGAAGACGACGACACTCGACGTGGTACTCACGCCGGATGATCTGATCAAGCGGAAGCCCGTGAAGATCCCGTGACGGGTTGATTGAACCGCAGAGACGCAGAGGGCACAGAGGAGAGAAACCACGAATCACGCGAATGGCACGAATTCGGAAGTGGTGGACGTCCTCGAAAACATCCGCGTTGATCCGCGTCCATCCGCGGTTCCAACAAGTCCCAACAACTTCGTGACCTTCGTGGTTCCCAACCCCTCCGTGCCTCCGTGCCTCCGTGGTTCCAACCAAACCCACCCACCAACAAGGTGACCCCATGAACGATCTCAACCGTCGCGATCTCCTCAAGGCCGGTGTCGGCACGGCCGCGTTCGCGCTCGCCCAGTTGGTCACGCCGGACTTCGCGTTTCCCGGGCAGGGGGAGGAGGAGACGCTGCTGCCGTTCCTCAACATGCCTCGCTCGCGGCCCGGCAGCCTCGACTGGGAGACGCTCGACAGCTGGATCACGCCGCAGGACCAGGTGTTCGAGGTCTCCCACTACCGGCCCACGCCCGAGGTCGATCCGGCGACCTACGAACTCGAGGTGACCGGGCTCGTCGAGAAGCCGTTCACGCTGTCGCTGGAGGACCTGAAGAAGGAGGCGAAGCACGACGAGTTGATGACGCTCGAGTGTGCCGGCAACGGGGCGGGCAAGGGCTTCATGTCGGCCATCTACAACAGCAAGTGGACCGGCACGCCGCTGCTGCCGCTGCTGGAGCGGGCCGGTGTGAAGGACGCCGCGAAGGAGGTCGTCTTCATCGGGCACGACACGAAGGAGGAGACGCTCCGCAAGGGCTCGCGCGGGGAGCTGAAGATCACCGTGCCGTTCGGCCGCAGCATGTCCGTCGAGGAGGTGGACGCTAAGCAGCCGCTCGTGGCGTGGGAACGGAACGGCGAGCCGCTCGCCCAGAAGAACGGCTTCCCCGTCCGGCTGATCGTCCCCGGCTGGTACGGTATCGCGAACGTGAAGTGGCTCCGCCGCATCGAGCTTCGCGACACCCGCTACATGGGCAAGTACATGGGCCGCGAGTACGTCACGGTCCGCGGCGAACGGCGGGGCGGCGAGGTCGTGTTCGTCGAGACGAGCATCAACAAGATGAACCTGAAGTCGATCATCGCCCGCGTGACCAAGGGCCGACCGACCGACAAGGGCCCGATCGTGAAGGCGTACGGCGCCGTCTGGGGCGACGGCACGCCCATCAAGACGGTCGAGGTGAAGGTGAACGACGGCGACTGGCAGAAGGCGACCCTCGCCGAAGAACCCCGCTCGAAGTTCTGCTGGACCTTCTTCGAGATCGACCTCGGCCCCCTCCCCCCCGGCCAGCACACCCTCGTCTCCCGAGCCACCGACGAGGCCGGCCGCGTCCAGCCGACGGCCGACGACGACGTCATCGCACTGAAGAAGACGTACTG
Organism: Planctomycetaceae bacterium; assembly: GCA_028284885.1. GTDB lineage: Bacteria > Planctomycetota > Planctomycetia > Planctomycetales > Planctomycetaceae > JANQQW01. The sequence continues at coordinate 14,848 of JANQQW010000149.1, read as the reverse complement.
GGAGGCGTTCCAGCAGTGGCCCCGCGAGATCGAAGTGCCGGAGGCGTAGTCCAATGTCCCGTTCGGACGAGACGATCGAGATTCGCTGGGACCTGTGGTGGGTCTGGTGGATCCTCTACATCGTCGTGGGTCTTGCGGCCTACGGGCTCGTCATGTTCTTCGTGAGGTGGGAGGCCCTCTCGCTGATCGTCGCCGTGTGCTGCGCTCTTCTGGCTCCGGTGGCCTGGTGGTTCGCTCAACGGCCCCCGTTGACCGGACGCATCACACCAGAGCACTTGGAGTTGGGGAACCAACGGATTCCCTGGTCGGACATCGATCGGGCGGACGTCTTCCACACGCGGGTCGGCGGGCTGCAGTTTCACGCCGGGATCCGATTCACGGAGTCCGGCCGCAAGAAACACGCCAGCGGCTTCTCCTCGACGTTGACGGACTTCGACATCTCCGTGGCACAGGGACAGTGTGCCATGGGAGTCCAAGAACTCGCCGACGAGATCAACAGTCGCGTCCGGTGACACGGGACGGCGTCTCGGTCATCGGTTAGTCTGCGTTGGCAGGATGGTCGCCCGATGTCGTGCCGACGGTACGAGTTCGGTGCTGGCCGACACCTCCCAACCGGGTTCACCGTTCCGCGAGACCGTCATGCTCCGCTCGACATTGGCTGCTGCGTTCTGCGTTCTCGCCCCTCTGTCGGCCTCCGCGGACGGGTTGTTGTACCAGTTGCCGAAGGACGGGACCGCGGCGCACTTCGACATCAGCGTCGCGTTCGAAGGACTGGACCGTCCGACGACCGGGACGCTGGTGATGTCCTCGGTCGGGGCCGAGACGATCGACGGCAAGATGTGCCGGTGGATCGAACTCCACATGTCGGTGACGGACGGCAAGAGGTCACAGGACAAGGTGGCCAAACTGTTGATTCCGGAGGCGGAGTTACAGGCCGGCAAGTCGCCGCTCGACCACGTCGTCCGGGCGTGGCGACGCGAGCAGGCAGACGGCGAGACGGTGGCGTTCGGCGACCCCAAGCACACTGGCACGCCCATCCCCGCGTTCCTGACCGGCCCGTTGAAGGAACCCGGCAAGGGGGACGACCAGACGGTCGAGGTTGGCGACCGCGAGCTGAAGTGCACGACCCTCACGGGCCGTGAGACGTACGGCGAAGGGGACAGTGCCCTGGTGACGCAGTTCACCGTGGCCCGCACCGACGACGCCCCGTTCGGCGTCGCCAAGCTGGAGCTGCAGATCGACGCCTTCGGCAAGAAGGGCACCATCGACTTGGTCCTGGTGAAGACCTCCACCAACGCGAAGTCCCTGCTGCCCGACGCGAAGTGAGGGCGCCGCAGTCGCTGCGGGATTTCGTTTGATCGGTGGGCCCGGTCACGAGAGGATTCGTGCGTTCCACGAATCCCCTCCGAGCCGAGTCCCATGCGTCGTCCCCGACCTGTCCGCCCGCTCGCCGCACTGCTGTGCGGTCTCTCGATCACCGTTCTCGCTTCCTGCCAGGGGGAGCAGAACGAGCCGAGCCCGCCGACCAGCACGGAGACCACGCAGACGTCGCCGAACCCGTCCGTCACGGAGAACGAAGTCCCGGTACCGAAATCGACGCCGCAGGTCGCCGAGACCCCGACGACGGACGAGCCGCCGACCGAACAACCGGAGACCGACGAACCGGCAACGGCCGACCCGGAGGTCACGGCGAAGCCCGAGGAGGAGCCGTTGGGCGAGCCGTCCGAGCTGCCGGTCGTCGAGGTCGATCCGTCCACGCTGACGGGAGCGGGATTCTCGCGACGCTGGGAGATCGCCGGCGAGGAACCGGTCTACGCCGAGTCGGTCGAGATCGGCGACGACTTCGTCGTGATCAACCGTCGCGGCAGCGAGCGCCGCGTCGCGTTCGACGAGCTCGGCAAGAAGGACCAGTGGCTCGTCACCTACTGGCGGGACACGAGTCGGCGTCGGGCACTCCAGAAGTTCTCCGAGATCGGCAGCGTCGGCTTCGACGAGCAGGGGGGCATCGAACTCGGCCTCTCCCAGTCCGGCTGCACCGACAACGACCTCGCACTGGCCGCCGCGCTGCCGGAGACGACGGCCGTCTACCTGTTCGAGACACCCGTCAGCGACGACGGGCTGAAGGTCTTCACGCAGCTGCCCGAACTCCGGTTCCTGCACCTGGAGGAGACCGACGTGAAGGGCCCCGGCTTCGCCCACCTCGCCGGGCTGTCGAAGCTGGAGGACTTCAAGTACTCGCCCGACCCCGGCCCTGGCCACGCACCGAGCTTCGCCGAGCACCTCCAGCATCTCGGCTCGCTGCAGAGCCTGAAGAAGCTCGGCCTGTGGTTCTGCGAGCTCGACGAAGGCTCGCTCGCCCCGGTCGGCAAGCTCGCGAACCTTGAGGAGCTCGAGCTGATGGGGACCGAGTACCCCGAGGGGGAGCTGAAGCACCTCGCCGGGCTGACGAAGCTCCGCCTCCTCGACCTCGGCGACGGGACGTTCGGCGACGACGACATGCAGTACCTCGCCGGCATGACGGAACTCCGCAGCCTCGACCTCGGCGGCGGCGACCTGTCGAAGGCGGGACTGGAACGCGTCGCGAGGTTCGAGAAGCTCGAGAAGCTGATGCTGTCCCGCCTGGAGGACGAGGACGTCGCCGTTCTCGCCGGGCTGACCGGGCTGCGGCAGCTCCGGCTGTGGGGGGACGACCTGACCGACGCCTGCCTCGTGCACGTCGCCGGCATGACGGAGATGAGGGACCTGCAACTCCCGGAACAGACGACGGCCAAGGGACTCGAACACCTCGCCGGCATGAAGCAGCTCGAGCGGCTGCACTTCACCGGCGAGAACGTGACGATGTCCGAGGCGCTGCAACTCGTCGTCGACCGGCAAGGCCGCACCGTCACCGAGGCGCTGCAGATCATCCTGCGGCCGGACATCGTCGACGACGACGGGAACGTCACCTGGCTGTCGCTCGACTACCGTCCCGTCCCGGACGAGGCGACGCTGAAGTACCTCCGCGGCCTGCCCGAGCTGAAGGGGCTCGCCCTCGGCAAGCAGACGACCGACGCCTGGCTCGCCCAGATCGGCCCGCTGCCGAAGCTGAAGTCGATTCAGTTCCGCGGCAGCCGCTTCGACGACATGCCGATCCGGCTCTCCGCCGAGGGCCTCGCCCACCTGAAGGGCTGCCCGGCCCTGACGAACGTGGAGTTCTCCGACACCGACCTTGCAGCCGGCGCGCTCGCACCGCTGGCCGAGCTCCCCGCGTTGGAGTCGATCTCGATCCGCGACTGCAAGCTCGCGGAGGGCAACTTGCAGGCACTCGGCCGCCTCGGCACGCTCGAGTCGTTGTACCTCCAAAACGTCCCGATGTCGGACGACGACGTGAAGCCCTTGGCCGGGTTGTCGAAGCTGAAGTACGTCTCGCTCCCCCGGTCGGTCACGCTCGCGGGACTCGCCCACCTGAAGTCGATCGAGACGCTCGAGCGGATGCAGATGAACTGGGCGGCCGCGGAGTTCTCGGACATCCTGAACCTGCTCGAGAAGGACTTCGGCCGCACGCGGGCCGAGGCACTGAAGCTGTTCGCCAGCGTGTCCGGCCGCGCCGACGGCACGGCCGTCGGCTTCCGCTGGCCGTACGACATGCCGGCCAGCGACGCGGACCTTGCCGTCGTACTCGACACGTTCCCCGACCTCGTCCGACTGTCGGTCCCGGCGGGCATCACGAAGGCCGGGCTCGAACGGATCGGCGAGCGGACGACGCTGGTGTCGCTGAACGTCGACGGGCCCGGCGTCGACGACGAGGGCCTTGCCGCCCTGACGGGACTCGAGTCGCTGGAGGAGCTGTCCGTCGAGAGCGAGAACGTGACCGACGCCGGCCTCGTCCACCTCGCGAAGCTGAAGGCCCTGAAGAGCGTCTACCTCTACAACACGTCCGTCACCGACGCCGGCGTTGCCCGCCTGCAACAGGCCCTGCCGGACGCGAGCATCCGCAAGTAGCCGACGTCCCGGTCCGGCCGACCTTCGTGCTCTCCGGGCCCTTCGCGGTTACCCTTCTCCGTGGCCCACGTGGCCTCTGCGGTTCACCACGCACGCGTCTCATCGAAAGCGCTCCCATGAAGAACGTCAGCCGTCGTCGTTTCCTGCAGGCCTCCGCCGCGGCGGCCGTGGTGGCCGCGGCTCCGGCCGTCGTCACGGCGAGCAAGTCCGGCTCCGCCCTCGTGCTGGGCGAGGGGGACCACCGGTTCGAGGTTCACCACGCGTGGCCGCAGCTGCCCGAGAAGTACTCGTGGCAGACGACGCACAACGTCGCGCTCGACGAGGCGGGGAACCTGTACGTCGTCCACGAGGGGCGGGCCAACCTGAAGGAGCACCCGTCGATCTTCGTCTTCGATCCCGACGGCAAGTTCCTGCGGGCGTTCGGCAGCGAGTTCCAGGGAGGCGGGCACGGCATCGAGGTGCGGAAGGAGGGCAGCGAGGAGTTCCTCTACGTTTGCGCGTACCAGCAGGTGAAGTCGTTCGCCAAGATGACGCTCGAGGGCGAGACCGTCTGGCGGAAGCACGCCCCCATGGAGGCCGGCGTGTACGCGGACGGCGAGGACACGAACCCCCAGAAGGTCTGGGGCCGAAACCGGTTCATGCCGACGAACTTCGCCTTCCTCGACGACGGCGGGTTCCTCCTCGCCGACGGCTACGGCTCGTTCTACGTCCACCGCTACGACAAGGAGGGAAACTGGGTCTCCAAGTTCGGCGGCCCCGGCAAGGGCGAGGGGACCTTCGCCACGCCGCACGGCATCTGGATCGACCGCAGGAAGAGGGGCGAGCCGGAGATCGTCGTCTGCGACCGGGCCCACCACACGCTGCAGTTCTTCACGATGGACGGCAAGTACCTCCGCACGCAGCCCGGCTTCGGCCTGCCGGCCAATCTCGACACGTGGGAAGACCTGCTCCTCGTCCCCGAACTCCACGCCCGCATCACGCTGCTCGACGCGAAGAACGAGGTGGCCGCCCAACTGGGGGCCGACGTCGAGCGAGTGACGAAGACCGTGAAGAACGTGCGGGGCGACGCGGCGAAGTGGATCGACGGCAAGTTCGTCCACCCCCACGACGCCTGCTTCGGCCCCGGCGGCGACGTCTACGTCGCCGAGTGGGTCGCGACCGGCCGGGTCACGAAGCTCAAGCGGCTGTGAGTTCGGTTTTGATGAACCACAGAGACACAGAGGGGCACAGAGAAAGTCTGACCAGCCGCGACCGTCAGGGAGCGCTCCGACGCGGCTCTTGCATCGACCCTGCAAACACTCCCTGACGGTCGCGGCTGGTTGACTCCTCGTTTCGGAAGACTACAGAGCCTCGTGGCATTCCTCTGTGACCCTCTGTGTCTCTGTGGTTCAACAAGTCCGCCCCCTGCTTGCCGGGTCACCGGACCGAATCTAAGCTGATCCCGCGATCGAACCCGCGGCGCGGCCAGCGTGTCGAAGCGGGTGCCGCGCACGCCCCCATAGCTCAATTGGATAGAGCATCGGCCTTCTAAGCCGAGGGTTCCAGGTTCGAGTCCTGGTGGGGGTGCTCGCTCAGGGGGCAGGCGTCAGGGATCGGGAGGCCGGGGGCGTTTCACGTGGAACGCTTGCCGGAACGGATCGACCTGGCTTCCCCCGTCTGCTCCCGTTCCACGTGGAACGCCGCCGGGGTGAATCCGCTTCCGCCGGCGGGTATCGTGTTCCACGTGGAACGCTCCCGCGGCGAGTGAGGCGTCGATCCCGGTCCTCGCTTCAACCTTCTCGCACCGGGGGCCGTTCCGCGTGGAACGGCCACCCCACGAGGATGCCCCGATGACGCGTCGTACGCTCGCCTTCGCCCTGCTCGCCCTGGCCCTGTTCGGGTCGCTCTCCACCGCCCGGGCGGCCGACCGGCCGAACATCCTCTGGGTCGTCTCCGAGGACAACTCCGTCTTCCTCGGCTGCTACGGGTACGAGGACGCCAACACGCCGCGGCTCGACCAGCTCGCCGGCGAGGGCATCCGCTACACGCACGCCTTCTCGAACGCCCCCGTCTGCGCCCCGGCCCGCTGCACCATCATCACCGGCGTCTACCCGCCCTCGATGGGCACGCAGCACATGCGGAGCAAGAACCGCATCCCGGACCACATCAAGATGTTCCCCAAGTACCTCCGGGCGGCCGGGTACTACTGCACGAACAACTCGAAGACGGACTACAACCTGAGCTACGGCAAGGGGGGCTACGACGCGACCGCCTGGGACAAGATGACGAAGGGGGACCACACGAAGCGGAAGCCGGGGCAGCCGTTCTTCGCGGTCTACAACATCGGGACCAGCCACGAGAGCTCGCTGCACAAGCCGCTCGACAAGTCGCTGTTCGACGCCGACGTGACCATCCCCCCCTACCACCCGGACGTGCCGGAGGTGCGAGCCAACTGGGCGATGTACCACAGGATCATCACCCGCATGGACGGGCAGGTCGGCGCCATCCTCGACAAGCTCGAGAAGGAGGGGGTCGCCGACGACACGATCGTCTTCTACTACGGAGACCACGGCGGCATCCTCACCCGGTCGAAGCGGTTCCTGTACGACACGGGCACCCACATCCCAATGCTGGTCCGCTTCGGCAAGAACTGGCAGCACCTCGCGCCGGGCAAGCCGGGCAGCACCAGCGACCGGCTCGTCAGCTTCATCGACCTCGCCCCGACCGTCCTCAGCCTGGCCGGCGTCGAGGTCCCCGAGCACGTGCAGGGGCACGCGTTCCTGGGCGAGCAGAAGACCGAGGACCCGGAGTACGTCCACCTCTTCCGCGGCCGCATGGACGAGCGGTACGACTTCTCCCGCGCCGTGCGGGACCACCGCTTCAAGTACATCCGCAACTACATGCCGCACCGCATCTGGGGCCAGCACCTCAACTACCTCTGGAAGATGCCGCTGACGAACGCCTGGCAGCGCGAGTACGAGGCGGGCCGCACGACCGGGCCGCAGAACTTCTTCTGGGAGCCGAAGCCGGCCGAGGAACTGTACGACACGGAGGCGGACTACTGGGAGGTGAAGAACCTCGCCGGCGACCCGGCGTACGCCGCCGACCTCGCCCGGCTGCGGAAGGCGCTCGACGACCACCAGGCGCGCATCCACGACTCCGGCTTCCTCCCCGAGGGGCAGTTCAACCTCCGGTCGAAGGACCGGACGACGTACGAGCTCGTTCGCGACGCCGACGAGTACCCGCTGGCCGAGGTGAAGGCGATGGCCGAGACGGCGACCGGGCCGAAGGCCTCCGCAACCGACCTGCGGAACGGGCTGACGAACCCGGACCCCGGGGTCCGCTACTGGGCGGCCACCGGCTGCATCGTGCACCTGGCCGTCGCGCGTGAGCTGTCCGAACTGCTCGTCAACCAACTCTCGGCCGAGACCGACCCGGACACCCGGCTCGCGGTCGCCGAAGCGCTCTGCCGGATCGACCAGACCGAGGACGCGCTTCCCGAGATCACGAAGCTGCTCGAGCACGAGAACGAGTACGTCGCCCTCCACGCGGCCAACGTCCTCGAGGAGATCGGCGACGCGGCGAAGGCCGCCGTCCCCGCCATGAAGAAAGCCGCCAAGCGCGGCGGCTACGTGCAACGGGCGACCGAGTACACCGTCGAGCGACTCGGCGAGTGACCCACAGCTGCGTTGCCACGCAACGCAGTCGCAGTCTGGCTGTGTCCGAAGTCGAGTCGACGTCGTCGATCACGAGACCGTCGATCGGCAGACGAAGACGTCGATCCCGCGCTCGTCCGCGTTGCGTGGCAACGCGGCTGCCGCGGCGCCGCTGGACACGCAGAACGAGTCTGGGAGTCGTGACCACACGACTCGACCACTCCGCCCCTCGGGACACCAGCGTCGTGAGCACCATGCACCGATCGATCGGCTTGGCCCTTCTCCTCTTCCTTCCCATCGCCGGCTGCGGCGGAGGCGGGATGCCGCCGAAAACGCAGTTGATGAACATCGGCGTCATGTTCCACGTCTACGCCGAGGGCATCACCGGGGGCAGCGGCGGCACGATCCTCCCGCCGGACCTCGATCCGACGACGACCAACTGGAGGCAGTGGCTCCCCGAGGAGACCGAACCCGAGGACTCGGCCGAGGCCTACTTCGTTCGGTCCGACACCCCGGGGAAGACGCGGTACCTTCTCATCACGGGGCCGGGAACGGCGTTCGACTTCGAGTCGGACAGGCTCGTCTCGCTGATCGACGTCGAGACGGACCGTCGCCCGTCGGCCTTCTTTCCGCTGGTCGTGGTGGTCGGGCCGGACGCCGCCGTGCCCTGGGACCAGCCGGGCGACTTCGTCCTCGACCCCGAGAACCCGCGGCAGGGGCTCGGCATTCCCGAGGGGCCGATCCACGTTCTCGTCGCCGACGGTACGGTCCGGGAGATTCCCGCCGACGTCGAGGACGAGGTGCTGGCTGCGTACCTGCAGTGCCTCCTCCCGGTCCCGCCGGAGCTGGAGGCGAAGTTCAACGAGACGTTCGGCGCGGGCATCAAGCAGGTCTGGCTCGAGGACTGAAGCGCGCCTTCGGGCGATGTCAAATCGCGAGCACGGCCTCGGGGCGGGTTTCGTCGTTCCGGGGCCGTCTCCGTAGTCCGCGGGGCGGTTGACCACGGGCGACGAAATCGGGGGCCTGGGTGTTCACCCCGGCCGATGACAGCTTCGACGGAGCTAGCCGGCACGGACGTCGCCGCGCCCTCCTTCGGGATTCGAACCTTGTCGAGGCTCACCCTCCGCGCCGCCGCGCACTGTCGCGTTCTCGCCGTTCTCCTGATCTCCTTCGGGATCGCGGTCCTCACCGAGTCGCCCGTTCGCGGGCAGCTCGTGATCGCCCCCAAGGGCGCGGTGCCGCGGAACCGGGCGGAAGGGCACGTCGTCCCGATCCGCTCGTCGATCTCCCGCAACCCGCAGCCGGTCCGGCGAGCCCCACGTCCGGCCGTCGCTCCCCGCCCAAGCGCTGCCCCGCGAGCGACTGCGAGCGAGCTCCGGCACGTCTCCGTGCAAGAGGAGCGGACGGCCGCCGAACTCCCGCTCGAGGCCGACGCGCCCCCCGGAGACGAGACTCCGGTCCTGCCCGCACCGGAGTCCGTGGCGGCTCCCGAGCGGGGCGGCCTCTTCGATCCGGCCGACGGTCCGCCTGCGTTCCGTCCCGCCGAGGAGTGTGTGGCCGACGCCTGCTGCGACGCCTGCGACTGCTGCGGCACCGGTCTCCACTGCACGCCGCAGATGGTCGGTGACTTCTTCGGCTTCGTCGGCAGCTCGATCCGGTTCGACAACCAGCAGACCAACCGCCTCGGCGTGTTCACGAACAACCTGCCCTCCCAGAGCTTCCCCTCCTCGAACAACCCGCTGACGGTCACGGCGAACAACGTCAACGGCAACATCACGCTCGACCCGAACATCAACGGCGGGTCCTTCGGCACCGGAGTCCAGGTCTTTCCCATCGCGACCGGTGGCTTCACCTCCACGCTCTCGGTGAACGCGTTGAACGTGCTGCTGCAGGGCAACAACAACGCCATCGTCCCCATCGTGGACGCGGCCGCCTACAACTCGGTCGCGGCCACCGCGGCCGGCCAGCGCTTCGGTCCCGGGGGGCTCCTGATCTTCGTCCCCAACGAGTCCGGTGCGCTCGCGAACGGACTCGTTGCCGACGAGGTCCTCCGCTCGGGCTTCGACGTCCTGTACGTCTACGACTACACCCTGCAGATGCAGGTCGCGAGCCCCTCCACGTCGGGCGTCGCGGTCGGGCGGCAGAAGATCGCCGAGAACGGCAGCCCGCTCTGCCGCGACCGCGTCTTCGTCGACTACGGCTACCTCGGTGACGGCAACTTCTTCCCCGGCGGGCTCGACGTCCACCGCGTCGTCCCCGGCTTCGAGAAGTGCTTCTGCGACGGCCTCTTCTCCGTCGAGATGCGGTTCCCCTTCGCCAGCACGCTCGACAGCGACATCCACGCCAGCGGCTTCACCGACACGAACAACATCGAGTTCGGCAACATCACCACGTACTTCAAGGTGCTGCTGGCCGGTGGCGGCCGCAACGACAAGTACGCGGTCTCGGCCGGGCTGGGCGTCGCCCTCCCCACCGGCGACGACGTCCGCGTGTTCGACGCCGTCGGCACGGAGCTCGTCGCCGTCGACAACGAGTCCGTCCACCTGCTCCCCTTCGTCGGCGGCGTCTACACGCCCAACCCGCGGGTCTTCATGCAGGGGTTCGCACAGCTCGACCTGGACACCAACGGCAACCCGGTCTCCGTGCACGACTACGCCCGCGGCCAGCTGATCGACGCCGGCCGTGCCCAGGACGTGAACTACCTGTACCTCGACGCCGGGTTCGGCTGGTGGGCCCTGCAGAACAGGAAGCGGTGCGGCCTGGTCCAGGGCATCGCCCCCATGTTCGAGCTGCACTACAACCTGCCGCTGAACGACACCGACGTGGTGACGGCGGCGAACGGCTTCCAGGTCGGCAACTGGATGGACCGAGCCGAGGCCCTGAACGGCGTGGCCGCCCTCAACTTCGCCCTGAGGAACAACGCCTCGCTCACCGCGGCGTACGTCGCCCCGCTCGGCGGCTTCGACGACCAGTACGACGGCGCGTTCCGGCTGACCTTCAACTGGTTGTACGGCCCGTGAGCGACCAGCCGCTCCCGCGTCCGGGGTGCAGTCGTGCGGATTCGACCGTTCGCGCGCGATCGGACGACGTTGCACGTTGCAGGAAGTGAACGTCGCGGACGCCGGATCGTCCGAGGGGTTCCACGCAGGAACGGCCGCACCGCGGACCGTGGCGAGCTAGCGTTCCATGGTGGGACGGCGTGCGCTCGCTTCGTGCGATCGAGCCAGCGCCCCCACGCAGGTGTCCGAGGTGGGGCCGTCCACGCGACCGCCGTCTTGGCACGACCGGGTCCGAAGATGGGCGGGCATCATGGACTGGACGGAACTCCGAACACGCCTGATCGGCTCCTACGACGCCGCGGCCCTGCCGCGATGGCTGCGGATCCCGCCGTTCCCGACGGCCGTCACGGAGTTCGCCAAGCAGGTCGAGAACCTCAACGCCTCGGCTGCCTCCGTCGCACCCGTCATCGAGGCCGATGCCGGACTCACCGTCGAGTTGCTCCGCCACGTGAACGCCGCGGCCACCGGAGTCAAGCAGCGGGTGAAGTCCGTGCAGCGGGCCATCTCGTTGCTCGGCTTCCACCGCACGAAGCTGCTGTTGATGGGGTGCGCCGTCGACAAGTCCTTCGCCCACTCGGCCGAGGAGTTCGACTACGACGCGATCTACGCCGGCAACCTGCAGCGGGCCTACTTCGCCCAGGGGGTTGCTCGCGAACTCGGCCAGGACGAGGATCTCGCGTTCGCGGGCGGGTTGCTGGCCGACTGCTGCCTGCCCGTTCTCGCCGCGCACGACAAGTCCTTCTACCTCGGCTACCGCGAACACGCGGAGAAGGTCCGCGGTCGGCTGTGGCAGTACGAGACCGGCCGCGCGGGGGTGAACCACGCCCGCATGGCGGCCATGCTCTGCCTCGGCTGGGACTTCCCCGACGACCTCGTCTGCTGCATCCTGCTGCACCACGAACCGCTGCCCCGGCTCGCGGAACTCGGACTCGCCGGCACCGCGGCCGTCGCCGTCCGACTGGCCGCCTTCCTGCCCGACTGGTTCCGGCAGGACGTCCGGGGACTCGAGAACCTGCGAGAGTTCGCGTTGCAGTCGTCCCGGCTCGACGTCGTCGGGCTCGCCGGCGCTGCCGACCAGCACGCCCGCCGGATGTGCACGCGTTTCCGGGCCGACCACGCGGTCGCGCCGATGTTCGCCGAGTCCGCCTGAACCGTTTCGCGTAAGGCGTCGCCTCCCGACGACAAACCGTTCTCGACGTCGCCTCCGACGAGGTGGCGAAGACCGATCGACCACGACCCGCCGTCCGACCGTGTCCACGACCAACGAAGTCGAATTCGTCTCCGTACCGCTCGACTTGCTCGAGACCGGTCGGGTTCTGAACGGCGCGGTCTACCCGGAGGACTCGCAGCTCGCGCTCGTCGGGGCCGGACAGCGGCTGACCCCGGTGCACCTCGACCGGATCGCCCGGCGGGGCATCACGCACGTCCGGGTCGGCCCCGGCGACGTCCCGGACAGCGTCAAGCGACAACGGACGCCGCCACCGGTCTTCGAGGAACCGGAGCCGCCACGCTCGGGGTTCGCGGGGAACGGGCCGCCGCTGCTCGAGCCGAAGCCCAAGCCGACGACCAACCCGAAGTCGGAGGCCGTCGTCCGGCAGTTCAGCGAGAAGTTCGAGCAGTCGGTCGTCGACGTTCGCAACACGTTCCAGGGCCTCACCCGGGGAGGACTCGTCTCCGGCGCCGCCGTCGAGGGCCTCGTCGACGACTGTCTCGACCACATCCGCCACGACGTCGACCTGTTCCTCGCCGTTGGGTCGGAACTCGACATGAACCAGTACCCGATGTCGCACGGCATCCAGGTCGCCCGGCTGGCCATGGCGACCGGGGCGGTGCTCGGCATGGACGCGACGTCGCTGTCGGAGATGGGGATGGGCTGTCTGCTCCACGACGTCGGCATGCTCGCCATCGACCCCACCGTCGTGAACTCCGAGCGGCCGCTCGACCGCATCGAGCGGCTCGAGCTGATGAAGCACCCCGCCAAGTCGTTCGAGATGGTCTCCCAGATCCCCGAGGTCCCGCTCGGGACCAAGCTGGTCGTCTACCAGATCCACGAACGGCTCGACGGCAGCGGCTATCCCCGCGGCATCTTCGGGAAACGCATTCACCCGTTCGCCCGCGTCGCCATGCTGGCCGACACGTTCGTCGCGATGACGTCCCGCCGGCCGCACCGCCTGCCCGAGGTCCCGTACTACGCCATGACCTCGCTGCTGCAGCGGACGGCGAAGGGCCAGTTCGACCGCGAGGCGATGCAGGGACTGCTCGACACGCTGTCGCTGTTCCCCGTCGGCTCACACGTCGAACTCGAGGACGGTCGCGTCGGGACGGTCGTCCGGGCGAACTTCCGCACCCACACGAAGCCGGTCGTCGAGTGCTGGAGCCGCCACGACCCCGACGCGAAGACCGTCGTCGACCTGACCGAGTCGAACGTGCCCGGCATCGTCCGGCCGCTCGCGACGACGTAGCCGCCGTTCACCGGCGGAACCCGGTCGTGCGACCGCCCTGACCGCGTTCGCCCAGGGCGGTCATGCGAAGAAGCCCCAACCGTCGGCCGTGCCGTCGAACTCCGCGGCGAGGTCGCCGAGCCGGGACTCGGCCTCCGTGACCGCCTCCGGCGTCGCCACCATCGACAGAGTGCAGACGACGTCCCACTCGGTGAAGCCCTCTTCGAGGTCTTCTTCGTCCGGGCCGTGCACGTCCGCCCGGAACCCAAGCGACCGGGCGCACTCGGCGAAGGCGTTCGCAGCCGCCTCGTCGGGCAGCAGGTGCTGGAACTCGACGTCCCGCTCCCGTGTCAGGTCGGCCCCCTGCTCGGCGAAGCCGGCGAGGATCGCAGCGTTCTCGGCCAACGCGTCTTCGGCCACGGCAGGGTTCCGGAGTGGGGGTCTAGGACATTCCGGCCTGGAGCCGACGGGCCTTGTCCATCGCGGTCTCGGCCTCGGGAATTCGGCCGCACCGCATGTAGATCACCGAGAGCGCCGTGAACGAGAAGGCGTCGTTCGGCTCGAGCTCCGTCACCTTCACCGCGTGCGCGATCGCCTCGTCCGGCTGCCCGAGTTGCTGCAGGTAGACGCCGAGGGCCGCGTGCGACTGCGTGTGGTCCGGGTCGATCTCCAGCACCGACCGCAGTTTCGCGACGGCCCCTTCGAGGTCGCCGTTCCCCTTGAGCACCACGGCCTCGTCGTAGAGGGCATTCGGGTCCGGGCCGTCCGACATCGGTCTCTCCTGCGGAAGCGTGAAGTCTCGTTCGTTCGTATGATAGCGTCCGACCGACCGAGGCGAGAGCGTCTCGACCGCGCTCCTCGTTCCCTCCGAAGAGGGAGCCTCTGCCCGAATCGCCGGCGAGCCCCGTTGAACCCCGATCCCGACCACGGCCCACGCGCGAGTCGTCTCGATCGACTGGACCGGGTGCTTCTCGGCGTGGTCGTCGTGGCAGCGCTCGTGGTGCGGCTCGCTCACTTCGACCACCTGGCGGTCGAGCACTTCGACGAAGGGGTCTACGTCTCGAACCTCTGGTTCGGGGCGGAGGACGGGTTTCGATACCCGTACCGGCACCTCTACGCGCCGCCGTTGGTGCCCGCCGTGCTCGAGTGGTCGATGATCTTCCTCGGCACGGGCACTTGGGGGACCATGCTGCCGGGGATCCTGTTCGGAACGGCGACGGTGCCGCTCGCGTGGTGGGCGGGGCGGGAGTGGTTCGGGCGGTACGCCGGGTTCACGTCGGCCGCGCTGGTCGCGTTCGCTGATCAACACGTGCTGTTCAGCCGGACGGCGTTGGTGGACGCCCCGCTCTGCTTCTTCCTGCTGCTCGCGGTCTGGCTGACCTGGCGGGCGTACGTGCGAGACTCGTGGCGGTGGGCGGTTGCCGCGGGTCTCGCGACGGGTCTCGCCTGGTCGACGAAGTACAACGGCTGGTTGCCGCTGGCGATCGGCCTCGCCGGCGGCCTGCCGTGGGTGGTGCTCGCTCGCGGTCGCGAGCCGAGGCCGCGGCTGCTGCGGGTCGCCGGGTTGTGGACGGTCGTCGCGGTCGTGGCCGCTCTGGTCTGGCTGCCGGTGTTCCGCGACCTGCAGCCCCACGGGGGATACGAGGCCGTCGCACGAGCTCAGGCCGGCTACGTCGTCGGTCGGTCCGGCTGGCCGACCGCATTGCGGCAGCAGATGCAGAACGTCTGGTGG
>JANQQW010000145.1 GCA_028284885.1 Planctomycetaceae bacterium | reverse complement strand
CGACCTCGAGCAGGCCGAGGTGCCAGTTGACGAGTCGAACCGGCCCGAGCGGTCCCTCGACGACCGCCATCTGAGCGGCCCGTTCCCGGAGACGGCCGTACTGGAGCGGCACGTCGTGCGCGGTGTGGACGGGCCAGCGGGAGAGGATCAGGTTGCCGTATCCACCGCCGCGTCGCTTCACGTTCAACTGGAACAACGAGTGCTCACCGACCTCGCCGAGCGCGGCGGCCAGGAGTCGCGGCTGGTCGTCGAAGTTGCACCGCCGCAGGTTGAAGTCGACCTCCTGCAGGCAGACCACGTCCGCCCCGGTGTCGCGGATGACGTCCACGATCCGGTCGAGCTGGTAGCGGCGGTCGTTGCCGACCCCCTTGTGGATGTTGTAGCTGACGACGCGCATACCCCCATTCTACGCCGTGCAGGAGGTCGAAGAAACGTCCGGCTCTCAGTCGCGGTCGCGCTTTCTCAACGGGATCGTCAGTCGCGGGCGAAGACCCACTCGTCGTCGGTCGAGGCGGACTCGACGAACGCGTAGCCGGCGAGGTCGAAGGACTTGAGCTCCTCCGGATCGGTCAGGCAGTTCGTGATCGCGAAACGGGTCATCAGGCCGCGGGCCCGTTTGGCGAACATGCCCTGCGAGCGAAGCTGTCCGTCCTTCCGCCGCTTGAACTCCGGCGTCACGACCGTCGCGTCGAGTGCGTCCCGGTCGACGGAGGCGAAGTACTCCTTCGAGGCGAGGTTCACGAGCACCCGTGGCCCCTTCTTCGGGAAGGCGGCGTTCAGGTCCTCTGCGATCTTCGTCCCCCAGAACTCGTAGAGGTCCTTCGCCCCGCGAGTCGGCAGCTTGGTCCCCATCTCGAGTCGGTAGGGGAACATCCGGTCCAGCGGCCGCAGTACGCCGTACATTCCGGAGAGAATCCGCAGACGGTTCTGGGCGAACTGCATCTCCTTCTTGGAGAACTCGCGGGCCTTCAGTTCCTGGAAGGCGTCCCCCATGAACTGCAGCACGGCCGGCGGTGCCGACTCGGCGTCGAACGGCCGGGACCAGTTCTTGAACCGGTCGCGGTTCAGCTCGGCGATGTCGTCGTTGACCTTCATCAGCGAGGCGACGTCGGCCTTGGAGAACCGCCGCAACTTCTTGACGAGCGTCTCCGCCTCGTCGAGGAAGGCCGGCTCGGTGGCGTCGAGCCCGTCGAAGTCCTCGGCCGGGTCGAGCCGCTTGGCGGGGGAGAGAACGATCAGCATGAACTACTTCCGGTTCTTGATCGCCCGGAGGAAGACGATCACGAGGGCGTACTGGATGATCAAACCGGGAACAGCGAGCGCGAGCAACAGTAGGCTGCCGAACGGGTGACCGGTGAGGAAGGAGGTGAGCACGAACAGAACGGTGGCGGCGATGCCGAGGGCCGTCAAGACGGCGGCCGACCAGAGAACGACGTCCTCGAAGTCTTCTTGCCGCTTCTCGGAGTCCGCCTGAGGGGCACTCGGCGGGTACCGGAAGCCGCAGTGGCTGCAGCCCTCGTCCATGACGTGCATGAACTTGCCGCACTCGGGACAGGTGGACATTCAGGAGCTCGTGCGGACTGGGGCGCCGCAGCCGTCGCACTCGACGAGGTGGGCGGCGTTCTGGCGGCCGCAGTGGGGGCATGTCCAGTCGGGCTCCGGGTCGTCGTCGTTCAAGCGGAAGCTCTCGCGAACGTTCCGGTCGGCCTGTACGAGATCCTCTTCGATCGTCCCCCCGTGCTGCTTCGCGATCCGCAGCGCCACGATCACGATGATCACCGGGACGGCGAGGCTCGTCAGCGTGATGAACAGAAACGTGATGCCGAAACCGGCGAAGATGGCCCACTCCACGAATTCGCTCGCGTTCGAGTGCTCTGGGGACCTTGGCGGAAACGGACGGACCGGCCCGTCGGATCAAGAGTCTTCACGCAGAGACGCGACTCGCCCCCGTGCGGCGACTCCCAACTCGATGGATCGACTCCTGTCGAAGTGTGATCGATTGACCGGCCCGATGCCACTACGTCCCGTTCGCGTGGCGGCTCGTCCGTCCGCGTTCGCGCCGTCGTCTCGCGGCCCTCGTGAGAGATTCACGTGGGGGAATGGCGTTCCCCTCGTGAACTCGTTATCCAGAATTGTGCTCGGTTCCTCCGTGACCGCGCGCCCAGAAATCGAGTTCCACAGCTTCGGTGTGACATGCCGCTCGTCCGCTGCCTGGGATGCGAAGGCGACTACGAACTCGCCGACCTGACCGAGAAGGTCCCCCACTGCCCGCTCTGCGGGGAGCGGCATCCGTACGACGCCCACCCGGTCGATCTCGCCAGCGAGAACACGATCATCTTCCGGCCGTGGATGGCCGTCGTCGCGGGCGTGGCCGTGCTGGGGTTCGTGGTCACGCTGATGCTGCCGCCGCGGGGGAAGACGTTCACCGGCGTCGGCGAGGAGGGGCAGCCGGCCGGGCCGTTCCGCATGAAGGCTCCGTGGGTTCTCCGCTGGGAGTGCGAGGCCCCGCCGACGCTGTACGTCTACCGCATCGAGGAGGGCGAGGAGGAACCCCGCCGCGTGAGCACGATCGGCGGCCGTGTCCCCGTCCCGAAGATCGGGGAGAAGGAACTCCCGCTCGACGGCGAGTTCGAGGTCCGGATTCACCCCCGCTACAAGGGCCCGTGGCGGCTGATCGTGTTCGACTGAGGCCGGCGAGATCGCCCGACGGGCGTGGAACGGGCGTAACGAATCCCACGACCGAGGCAAGTTGGGGAAG
>JANQQW010000097.1 GCA_028284885.1 Planctomycetaceae bacterium | reverse complement strand
AGAAGAAGTCGTACGGCCCCAGCCGCGTCGCGAGGTCGGCCATCGGCTTTGCCAGCACGACGAGGAAGCCCCACGAGATCATCCCGCCGACGAACGACGCCATGATCCCCAGCCCGAGCGCCCGCCCCGGCCTTCCGGACTGGGCCAGCGGATACCCGTCGAGGGTAGTGACGATCGACGCCGGCGTCCCCGGCATGCGCAGCAGCGTCGCCGTGATGAGCCCGCCGCTGATCGACCCGACGTACATCGAGACGAGCAGGATCAGCGCGTCGGCCGACGACATCTTCAACTGGTACGTCAGCGGCAGCGTCAACGCGATCAACATCGCCCCGGTCAGTCCGGGCACGGCCCCCACGAGCACACCGAGCACGGTGCCGATGACGATGCACGCCAAGCCGGTCGGCGAGACGAGGTGCCCCCCCGAGTTGACGAGAACCTCGCCAAAGAGCTGGTTGAGTGTCTCGACGAGGGCGTTCACGGGGTGCCGGTCCGTCAGGGAAGGACAATCTCGAAGAGACCGGTGAAGACGCCGTGCACGCCGAGGCCCACGACGAGTGCGACGGCCATGACGACCGCCAGCTTCCGCAGGTCACGATCGACCATCAACCCGCCCGCAACCGTCACGAAGGCCACAGTTGCGATGCGGAAGTCGAGCCAGCCGAAGGAGAGCGAGGTCACGTAGGCCACGGCGGCGAGCGAGATCGCCACGGCGAGGTCGATCCGACTCCCCGTCGTCTCGTCTCGCACCTCGGGAACCACCGGATCAGGTCGGCGACGGGCGAACGCCGCGACGTCACGCGCGACCACCACCACGCCCAGCAGGCCGACGGCGGCGAGCGAGAGCAGCGGGAAGTTCGGCAGCGAGGGGGGCGGCGGGACGCGAATTCTCGAGTTTCGCTCCTCCGCCTGTCGCAGCGTCTCCTTCATCTGGTCGCCACGCTCGAACTCCGGGCTGATTCGGCTGGCGAGCAACTGCTCCCGGACCTCCGGCAGCTGCATCACCTTCTCCAGCACGCCGGCGAACTTCTCGATGCGGTCCGGCGGCGTCCCCCGCGGCATCCACCAGTAGAAGAGGTTGTCCCGCACGACCTCCTCGTAGCCGAGCTCGCGGGCCGTCCGGAGGCCGGTCGGCGGGAGCTTGTTGAGCCGCTCGCGGCTGCCGAGGAAGCAGAGGCCGCGAAGCCCCTCGGACTGGTACCGCGTGTACTCCTCCAGCGAGAAGCCGGTGACGTCGGCGTTGCCTCCCTTGAGGGCCGCAAAGCGGTCCGCCCCGCCACCGGCCGGGACGAAGTTGAACCGAGCGCCGGCTCCCTTCTCCGACTGTTCGAGCTGCAACCCGGAGAAGTGCGTGAGCGCCCCGAGATTGCACGCCCAGCGAAGCTCTCCCGGCTTGTCGCGGGCCTGTTGCATCAACTCGTCGAGCGTCTCCGGCGAGTTCGGCCGGTCCGCCCAGACGGCGACGACCTGCCCCACGAAGCCCGTGGCGGCCACCGGCTCGAACGCCTCCGGGCCGTAGTCGACCAGCCGCGTCTGCTTCGCCGTGAGGATCGCGTTGTGGAGCACCATCACCGTGTGCCCGTCCGGCGGCGCGTTCTTCGCCCGCCGACTCCCGATGGTCCCGCCCGCCCCGCCGAGGTTCACGATGACGAGCGGCTGCTCGATCAGCCCGTTCTCCTCGACCGCCCGCTCGACGATCCGCGCGAAGCTGTCGGTCCCGCCGCCCGCCCCGAACGGCACGACCACCTTGACCGGCTCGGACGGGTAGACGTCGTCGTTCGACCGGCCACCGCTGCAAGCGGGCAGGACCGACAAGCCGGCGAGAATGAGGAGTCGAGTACGCAAGGAGCGAGGGCTGCGTGGAATGTCGAGCCGCCCCATTGAACGGTGCATCGACACGCGGTTACAAGTCACGGGTACCTCACTGTTTGGAAGGCCGACTCGACGGAGCCAACGATGAAACGCCTTCTCTGGACGCGACTGCCGCTGCTCGCGCTGCTACTCGCTCTCGGTTGCGGCCCAGCAGTTCCCGATCTGGAGGGACTGCCCACGAACCCCCAGCCGCCTGGTGAGCCGAGTGGCACGCCCGATGACGGCACAAAGGGCGAAGACGGTCGAAGTGAGGAAGCGGACGACGTCGTCGAGGAGAAGAGAACGACGGCCGAACCCCAACCCGCGATCACCGGCCAGGCAACGCCCCGGGAGGCGCTGGAGTCGTTCCAGCAGGATCTCGCGGCGAGACGATGGCAGCAGGCCGCCTCGCGGCTGTCGGATTCCGCCCGGAAGCGCTGGGCCTGCGACCTGCTCGCCCATGCTCGTGGGATCGCCGTGTCGTCACGTGACGACGAGACATCGCGGTCACTGCAGGGCCTGTTGGACGACCACGACGTCGACTCCACCAAGCTTCCCTCCTTGGTCGAACCAACGGTCAGGCAGACGGCAGCGCTCGGTGCCGGGACCGATCCCACGGCGCTCGCCGAGGCATTGATCGACTGGATCGACGAGCATCCCGTGGACGAGGTGCCGCCGCTGCGGCTCTCGTCCTGGTGGCAGGGCCATCTCGACGTCTCCGACCCCGTCGCGACGATGGCCGTCGGCATCCACACGGCGCCACCGCTCTCGCCCCAGCCGAGCAGCGAGGTGACCTTGGCCAAGACAGGAGAGAGTTGGTTCGTCGACCCGTACACGTCCATGCCCGGCTACGTTCCGAGGCCGCCGGTGTCCGCCCCGGCCGCCGAGCCGCTGCAGGTTGATCTGTCGACGCCGGCCGCCGCGGCCGAGAGTCACCGCAGGTCCCTCGCACGGCGCGACTGGGCGTCCTACCTGACCTGCCTCGACGAGCCCTCGCGGCGGGTCCGCGTCGCCGAGTGGATCCTGTATCTCAACGACCGCGAACCGATCCCCAGGTTGGAGTCGGCTCCCGACTTCGATCTACGCGAGGTTCGGAAGGGTGAAACGGAGAAGATCGAGGCAGCCTTGGCGGCACTGCCGAACGTGGTCGCAGTCGGGGCCGAGATCGCCGACTTTCGCGAGGAACAAAGCGGCTGGTACGCCCTCGTCGACACCGCCCCGACGTGGGCTGGGGCCGTTCTCGGCGAGCCGGTCGTCGACGAGGACTCGGCCTTCGTACCCGTCCGGCGACCGATCGGCGAGTTCGGCAGCCTGACGGGGCGATTCCTCGACGAGGAAGTCGCACTCAACCGAGTCGACGAAGAATGGTACGTCGATCTTCCAGAGACGAGGCGACGCCGCTACGACGCCCCGCAGCGCGACGAGCCACATCCGTCACTGGTACTCGCGATTCCCGTCGAGCAAGCGATCGGCCAACTCGCCTTCTCGCCCGACGGAAACACGCTCTACGGCGTCGCCTGGGGCGAGATCACTGCCTGGGACGTGGAGTCCGGGAAGAAGCGTTGGTCGAGTCGCGAGCAGCGGCCGGAGGAAATGGCGGTTTCGCCGGACGGGAAGACGGTCGCGCTCGGCACCAACACGTTCGGTCCGTCCAAGATCTGGCTGCTCGACGCGACCGACGGCAGTTTGCGCCACCAGGTCGGCCTGCACGACAAAGGCGTCGCCGATCTCGACTTCCTGTCGGACGGGACGCTCGTCTCGTTCGCCCACGATCGGACGATCCGCTTCTGGGACACGGGTCCGCCACCGAAGGAGTCCCACCGAATCGACGTTCCGGACGAGTTCGGCGACGGCTTCGGCGACGCGTTTACTCCGCTGGCCGGCGGGAAACAGATTCTCCACGGCAGCATGGACCCGAGCGTGATCGACGTGGAATCCGGCGACGTCGTTCGCAAGATCGACGACATCTGGTTGTTTCAGACGTCCGTGCGCGAGGACGGGAAGCTGGTGGTGGCCGAGTCCATGAACGCGTACGACGCCGACGGACTGGACGACGTCGACCACCTGCTGGAGACGAACTACACCGCGATCCGGGTGATCGACCCGGAGTCCGGTGAGTCGACCGACCGCCAGCAACTGCTTCGGACGCCCGCCATCGGTCGCGGTCGCGCGATGACAACGGACGGCCGACTGCTCTTTCTGGCCTGCACCCACGAGGTGCTCGTCTACGACATGCGGCGGCGGCGACTCGTCGACGTACTCGGCGCTCACACTCGCCGGATTGCCAGCATGGCACTCTCGCCGGACGGTGCACTGCTGGCCACGGGTCCGGACGGAACACTGGACGAGAAGGAACGTGCGAGCCGCGGCTCGGTGCGACTCTGGCGGGTCCCGAAGATCGACTGAACCGGACGTTCGCGTCGCGGCTCGCGGCGCGTTAGGCTCCCCGACGCGTCCTTTCTGCCGGCTGACGGAGCCGGATCTCACCTCCTGTTCGGACCACTCTGATGCGACTGTTCAAGAACTGGATGCCACTCCTGTTGGTATTCGTCGTCGGCCTCGTCGGCTGCGGAGCGTCGGACGACGACGCGGACACCGGCGGCGGCGGGACCGACACACAGACGTCCGACGACGGCGGAAACAACACGACGGACGGTGACGGCAACACGGCGAACGGGACCGCCGAAACCGCTGCTTCGGGGCTCGAGTCCGCGCTCGTGTACCTCAACGAGAAGATGCTGATGGCGACGATCGTGCATCCGAAGCGGTTCACGCAGTCCGACCTGTTCCAAGCACTGCCGGACGAACTCGACTTGAGCCAGTTCGAGAAGAGCACGGGCCTCGAGATGGGCCGGATCGACCGGATCCTGGTCGTCGGCTTCGAACCGAACCCGAAGCAAATCGAGGAGATGCAGGCGCAGCTGGACGGCAAGGAGATCGAACGCGAGGGATTCGAGTGGTCCCGTGAGGACTTCGACCCGAACGGAAAGACGGACGAGGAGATCGAGGCGTTCGAGGAGGATCAGCGACGCAAACTGGAGGAGGCCGAACGGGCGTGGGAGATGAAGCGGTTCAAGGAGCCGGCCGGCGCGGGCGACATCGCGTACGTCATCTGGCTCGACACGCCGGTCGACGAGGCCGAGTACGTTGCCGCACGCGAGACGCGTTGGTCCAAAGCCGAACCGTTCACGGTCGGGAGCACCGAGGGACACAAGCTGGGCGACCACGCCGTCGTCGTCTCCGACGACGGCAAGACGATCATGGGGGGGAGGCTCTCGGCCGTCGAGGACTTCCTGGTCGCGAAGCAGGGAAGCGGCAGCCTGTACGAGGCGTTCGCGAAGGTGGACGACTCGTTCGACGCCCTGATGATGACCGACCTGTCCGACCAGGAGATGTTCAAGAAGGTTGCCAAAAAGGAACTGGTCGAGGAGAACGCCGGGGGGCTTCCGCCCGTCTTCGCCGGAATGCCCGACGCTGCCATGAAGGTCGGCATGGTGACGGCTCGAGTGGACGTCTCCGAGAAGGGAACCCTGGCAACGGTCCGGATCGCGGCGTCGGACGAGGCAGGCACGGCCGAGGTGAAGAAGCAACTCGACGGCGCACTCGAGTTCGGCAAGTCCATGATCGGCTTCCTGCCGCTCCCGCCCGACGGACCGCCGGAACTCGCCGAGGGCAAGCAACTGGTCACCAAGGCGGTCACCGGCATCACGACGAAGGTCGAGGGGAACGAAGTCGTCGTCACCCTGCCCCACCCCGACGGAACGGTTGCCTTCGTCGAGAAGATGGGTCCCCAGATCGTCGAGATGCAGAAGCAGGCGGAACGCAGCAAGTACCGCATGAACCTGAAGCAGGTCGGGCTCGCGTTCCACAACTACCACGACGTCTTCGACAACCTTCCCGCCGCCGTGAGTTTCGCCAACGAGAACGACGAGCCCCTGCTGAGTTGGCGGATCGCCGTGTTGAACTACTTGGAGCAGCCGTTCCTCTACGACGAGTTCGAGTTGGACGAACCTTGGGACAGCGACCACAACAAGACGCTGCTGGAGGACATGCCCGAGGTGTTCGAGTCACCCGGAGTGACCAAGCCGGGCATGACGACGTTGATGATGTTCACCGGGCCGGGGACACCCAATGCCGGGCTGGGCCGACCGGAGGAGGAAGGCAGCACCAAGCGTCTGGGGCTCAGGTTCCGCGACTTCACGGACGGGCTCTCCAACACGGTGGTCGCCGTCTACGCGGCCCCCGACAAGGCCGTTCCCTGGACGAAGCCCGTCGACCTCGTGATTGACCCGAAGGACCCGCTCGCCTGCGTCGGCGAGATTCCCGAAGGCGGCCTGCAGGTGTTGGTGATGGACGGCTCCGTGCAGACCCTGCCCGCCGACGTCGCCGCCGACCTGTTCAAGAACCTCGTTCAACACAACGACGGCAACCCGGTCACCATCCCGTAGCCGCTGGTCCGGGAGTTGGAACCACCGACGCGTCCGGAGCAGTGCTCCGGACGCGTTTTCTCTTTCGCGTCGACGATCAACCGACCACAGGAGCACAGCGTGTCGACACTGAAGCAGGTGATGGCCGAACTCGAGAGCAAGGGGAGCGCCGAGCGCGTGAAGTTGGGCGCGAAGCACGGAGCACCGGCCGACCGGATGTTCGGCGTGAAGATCGCCGACATGAAGGTGATCGCGAAACGCATCAAGGGGGAGCAGGAACTGGCCTACGAACTGTACGACTCCGGGAACGGCGACGCGATGTACCTTGCGGGAATGGTGGCCGACGGCTCGCGAATGACGAAGAAGCGGCTGCACGACTGGGCCAGGGCAGCGAGCTTCCCGACGATTTCCGAGTACACCGTTCCCGGCGTCGCCTGTGAGAGCCGTCACGCCCGGTCACTCGCGCTCGAGTGGATCGACTCGCGGAAGGAGTCGGTCGCCTCGACCGGCTGGTGCACCTACGCGGGGATCGTGGCCGTGACCCCGGACGACGAGCTCGACCGCGACGAGATCGAAGGGCTGCTGGACCGGGTGGAGAACGAGATCGACAAGGCCCCCAACCGTGTGAAGTACACGATGAACGGCTTCGTCATCGCCGTCGGCAGCTACGTGCGACCGCTCGCGAAACGGGCGAAGGCGACGGCAAAGCGGCTCGGCAAGGTGGAGGTCGATGTCGGGGACACCTCCTGCAAGGTCCCCGTGGCGACGGAGTACATCGCAAAGGTCGAAAAGTCCGGCCGGGCGGGAAGGAAGCGGAAGACGATCAGGTGCTGACGACGTCCGACACTGGTTCGTCGCGAGTTCACTCGGCTTGGTTGCCGGCCAACCTCTGGAGAACCCTCACCATGCGATTCTTGACAGCCGTTCTGCTGCCAACGGTTCTGCTCGGGTGTCAGCCCGCGTCTCTCGAGTCGAGCGACTTCGTCACGTCCCTCGATCTCGCCGCCGTCGCCGCGGACGCGGTGCCGGACGACGTCGATTGGAAACCCGTCCGGAGCGGAAAGACGAACTACCAGACCGACGAGTCCGTTTCCGTGGAAGCCCTGTACACGTTCGAGATCAGCGGCGACGACTCCGACGTGACGAAGTTCGTCGAGGCCCTCGGAGGACGACTGAAGTCGGACGTCGAGGCCGTTGGTGGCGAAGTCTCAAACGTCGGCGACGTGGAGACGACCTACGCGATCGGAGACGCACGCGGCGAGATTTCGTTCGAGTCACAGGGGGACTCCGAGTACCACACCGTGACGGTTCGGGTCCGCGAGACGTCCGACTGACCGCCGGCCTCGCTCGGCGTCGCCACAGACTGACGAAAGGGCTCGCGACGGCCCCGCCATGCTGTTCGCGCCGACGACGGCGCGGTAGGACTCGTTCTGGAGCCGACCCCCAACGACGAAGCCACCAGGAGTTGCAAGATGCTGCCGGGAATCAAGCTGTTCGACATGACGGGCCAGACGGCGATCGTGACCGGCGGGTCCAAGGGGCTGGGAGAGGCGATCGCAGCCGGGCTCGCCTCCGCGGGGGCGAACGTGCTCGTCACCAGCCGGGACGAGAACGAGGCGGTGGCGGTCGCCGATCACGTCGCCGACGAGTACGGCGTGAAGGCGATCGGCATGGCGGCCGACGTCACCGAACTGATGCAGGTCGACGCGATGGTCGAGCGGGCCCTCGACGAGTTCGGCCGGATCGACGTGCTGGTCAACAACGCCGGCATCAACATCCGCGGACCGATCGACGACCTCGACTACGAGCAGTTCCAGCAGGTGCAGCGGATCAACGTGGAGGGCGTCTGGCTGTGCTCGAAGGCGGTGGTGCCGCACATGAAGGAGCGGAAGTACGGCCGCATCGTGAACATGGCGAGCACGCTCGGCGTCGTCGGCCTCGCCAACCGCACTCCCTACGCGACCAGCAAGGGAGCGGTCGTGCAGATGACGAGGGCGCTCGGACTGGAACTCGCCCCGTGGAACGTCTGCGTGAACGCGATCTGCCCGGGCCCGTTCCTCACGCCGATGAACGTGCCGATCGCCGAGACCGAGGAGGCGAAGAAGTTCATCGTGGGGGCGGTCGCCTTCGAACGCTGGGGCGAACTCGAGGAGATTCAGGGGGCCGCCATCTTCCTCGCCAGCCCGGCGAGCAGCTACGTGACCGGCAGCCTGGTCACCGTCGACGGCGGATGGACGGCCCGGTGACGCGTCGTGTCCAAGGGCGTCTCTGGTGGGGCATCGGCCTCGCTGCCATGCTGCTCTTTCTGGGCGCGGCCGTCGCCGTCGGCTGGCGAGTTGCCAGGTTCCGTGCCGTCCGCACGAGCCTCGCCGAGCATCACGGGCAGCTGCGCGTCGAGGGTGTCCCCGCGTGGCTTCGGCAAGCCGCCGGACCCGACGTCGCGGACGCCTTCGGCCAAGTCCGCGGCGTCACCTTCCGACACGCGAGCAGCGGGTTCCCCGTGAAGCTGACGGACGACGAGATCGTCGCGTGCGTCGAACTGATGGCCGGGTTCCCGGAACTGGAGTCGGTCTTCGTCCGCAGCTGGGATCCGCTCGGGGACCGCAGCCTGCTTGCCCTCCGCGGGCTGCGTGGACTCCGCGAACTCTCGATCCTCTCCAGCGACGTCGGGAACGACGGCGTGGCGGGGATCGCGCGAGACCTCCCGCGGCTTCGGTTCCTCGCACTGCCCGGAAGCCGGATCGACGACGACGGGGCGGCCGAGATCGCGAAGCTCGTGCACCTCGAGTCCCTCCACCTCGACGGCACCGACCTCGGCGACGCCGGGGCACGGTCCCTCGCCAACCTGCCGCGACTCGAGGAACTCTCGCTCTCCCAGACGTACGTCACGGACGAAGGGGTCATGTTCCTCGCCGAACGGATCCCGAATCTAACCGTGACCGACGACTGAGTTCGCGATACGCTCGTCAGCGGAGGTGTCCCGTGCGTGTCGTTCTCGTCCTGTTCGCGTTGTGCGTCGTCCCGTCCACTGGGACTGCGCAGGTCACGGTTCAGCAGCCGGTGGTCTCACGGTTCGGCGTGACGACGTCGGTCTCCGTCCCCGACCGAGGCCGCGCGCACCTGGCGAGCGTCTCTCGGTATGCGGCCTCGCGGTCGCGATACGGGTTCGGCCCGGCGTACGGGTCGTCGGTCGGTCGGTCGCTCTCGACCTCCAGCCTGTCCGTGAGCGTGCGAGTTCACGACCTCAACGCCATGGACGCCTACTTGCTCTCGAACGACGGCCGTCGGTCCCGGCTCCCGGCTCCGGCTCTGACCGCGCGGGCCATGCTGAACGGCGGTCGTGATCCCAGTCGGCCGGTTCGGGACGAACGCACGGTCTCACCGCAACCGGTCGCCCTGCGTGCCTACGAACGCGGACGACGAGCCGAACTGGAGGGTCGCATCGCCGTGGCGCGGCTGCACTACGAGATGGCTGCGAGGCACGGTTCGTTGCCGGCGAAGGCGAAGCTGGGAGTGCTCACCGCTCGGCCGGAGTAGGCTCCGCGGCCGGCGTCTCCAGCGGGAACGAAGCGACCTGGGTCGCCGACTGCGAGACGACGTGGTCCCCGGCCGGCACGAGGTTCCCGAGTTCGACCCCCTCGGGCCCCTCGACTCGCGACGCGACCGTCCCGTCGGCGAGCGAGACGAAGGCGATCTCGTTCGTCGCGAGCGGAACGACGGCGAACCCTTCGACGAGGAAGCCGCGGCCAGCCGGAGCGCCGACTTCCGCGGCCTCCTTCCAAGACGGCTGACCGTCCTCGAGGCGGACGCCCCGCACCTTCGCACTGCCCGACACAACCGCTACGCCGTCCGAAACCCCCAGCACGACCAACCCGTCCTCGCGCGGCACCGGCTTCTCCCACGCGTCCTTGCCCGTCCGCAGGTCGATGCAGTGCAGCACGTTTCCGTACCGCGGGGTCAGCAGGGCGCGACCGCCGTCGACGAGGACGACGTCGTCCCGCCAACCCGCCCGGTTCGCGTTCGGATTGGGGTTTGGAACGGGGAGCGGAAACGGCGGCCGGGCGTTCCCCTTCGGCTCGAACTTCCGCGCCCAGGCGAGCGTTCGTGCCGCGAGGTCGATTCCGACGTAGACGCCGACGCCGGTCGGGCAGACGAGAATCCCGTCGCCGTAGGACACGGCGAGGCCGGTCGAGCGGCGCACGGCGTCCCGGGCGAGATCGACGTTCGGTGCCGCGAGCGGCTGCGACCACGCCTCCTCCACTCCGGGTCGAACGCCGTCCGACCGCGGTTCCAGCACCAGGAGCCGCACCTCGTTCTTCACCTCGGCGAGACAAAAGAGCTGCCCGCCGAGCGGCAACGGAGCCCCGAGGAAGTAGGTCCCGGCCATAGGGGCGGCGAAGTCGCCCGGCTCGCCACCGACCTGCCACTGCAACCGGCCGGTCTCGAGATCGTAGGCCGCCAACCGACTCGACTTCCGGGGCGGCTGGAACGGGCGGCCGGGAACCGGAATCGCAGCCGACGACCCGGCGTCCTCGACCGCGTAGAGCAGTTCACCGTCGCTGCTGAACGTCCCCTGGTTGCCGTCCCACCAACCGCGCTGCAGGACGTAGCTGGCGAGAACGTTGTCGTTGGCACCGGCGGCTGTGAAGCCGAGGTCGTCGAACGCACTGTCGTACATCGTCTGGAACGACAGCGAACCGTCCTCCGCGTCGAGTACGTCGATCCCGGCGAACGTTCGGACCGCGAC
>JANQQW010000084.1 GCA_028284885.1 Planctomycetaceae bacterium | reverse complement strand
GCGCCCCCCGGTCGAAACTCGGGCGTTCCGCCGCCGGGGCCGCGGCCGGTCGGCTGGTTACCGCCGACTCCCAGAAGCCCCTGCCCCTGCTCGCCGCGGCCGAGGAACGACTGCTGGCCGGCCTGCTGGCTGAGTTCGCCGACTTCGGTCGGAATCTGCGGCCCCCCCTGCTCGAAGTTGGCTCCCTGGGGGGCCGTTCCGCCCGCTCCGAATCCACCGGCTCCACCCGATCCGCCCTGCCCTCCGAACAGGCTCTGCTGCTGGGCGACGGCGACGTCCGCAGCGAGGCCGACGGCGGCCAAGGCGACGAGCAGTCGAAGTAGGACCAAGAGGTTCACGGGAGCAATCCGAGTGTGAGGAGAAGTCCGACGACCATCCTAACACCGGATCGGCACACTGGGCTCAGTCGATTCTCTGCCAAACGTCCTCGCTGACGGGATTCGGCCAAGCTGACGTTGTCGGTTGCGGGTCGAAGGGACTCGACGAGTCGTGCACATCGACCGTTCGACGGGAGCTCGTCGTATCGGACCGGACCGGTGACAGCGTCCGCGTCTCGACGGGTTCATTGGACGGGCTCGCAGCCGGCGTCAGTCGATAGCGGCGACGCGGCTTCGAGGATTCCCTCGTCGGCGGAGCGACGGTGCTCGGAGTCCCATGGTCCACTTGCGACGTCCGTACGTGGAACCGCTGCGGCTCGGGCCGCTGCGGTACAGCCTGCTGCGGTACAGCTCGCGGTTGGAACCTTTGCGGCTGAACGCGGGGTGGCTCGTGCCGACTCGGAGGCGAGGCTGCGGAGAGCGGGTGCACGGGAGTCGGTTCCGGTTGCGTCGCCGGTTCCGGACGTGCTTCGGGTCGTTCGACCGGTCGGCTCGGCTCGGCGGTGGCCTGCTCTCGCGGCATCGCCTGCTCGGCCGTGAATCGTGCGAGCAGCGTCTCGCCCTTTCGAGCGTGAGGAGCAGCTGCGGGGTCGAGGGAGACCTTGCCGGGCGTCGGCACCGGCGCGGGGCGTTCGGCCCTCGTCAGCTGAATCGACGTGGTCGGGGTGCGTGTCGTCGGACGCGGCGTCGAGACGATCGGCTCGGGAGCCGCCGGGGAGTCCGGTCCGGGCAGCACGACGTCGATCACCTCGGAGTAGAGCGCGGTGCCGACCTCGGGCTGCAGCCGGATTCTCAGCGAGCACTTCGCGCGGTGCGTCCCCTTGCGGGTGTACGGGATGAAGACCTGGTAGGCCGGGCCGAGCGATCCCTCGACGAGTTGAGCCTCCCAGCTGCCGCCCGCGAAGTCGAACTGGTGCATCGGCTTCATCTGCTCCTCGGGGCTGCCCTGGTCGTCGAAGACGTAGATGCGGACGTCTCCGTCGACCGCGATGGGCGCTTCGCCCTTCGCCGGGAAGAAGAGGATTTGACCGGCGAACCCGCGGCCCGGCAGGCCGTTCAGGTTGCGCCCGTCGGCCGGCTGCCAGATGGCGACGATCCGGCTCGCCGGGTTTCGCGCGGTGGCCCTCGGGATGCTTCCCGGCAGGCCGATCCAACTCGTCGGCGCTCGGAACTCGGCACAGCCGACGAGCGAGGCGAGCAGCAACCCGGTGACGAGCAGCCGGGACGGTCCAGTCGTACGGAACGAGGTCGTCATCGACCACTCTCCGGTTCAGGGGGGGAAGGTGGGGCGGTCGCCGGAGCCGGCGGCGCGGTCGGCTGGGCGGGCATCCGCGTGGTCGGGACGTCCGTGTCCTCCCAGCGGTCGGGTGCGGGCAGCGTGCGGGGCTGCCGGTCGTCGCCGACGGGCAACTCGGGCGGCAGTCCGTACGGGTCTGCGGCCGGGACGGCGAACAGGGGGCCGTGGATCGCCTCGGCCTCCTCCTCGATGAAGTGCAGCCGGCCCGCCTCGATCTGCTTGACCACCTCGCTGTCGGCCGGTCCGTCGAGGATCCGCGGCGTGAGGAAGATCAACAGCTCCGATCGTTGGGTCGTGGTCGAGTCGTACCGGAAGGCCTGGCCGACGATCGGCAGGTCGCCGATCCACGGGACCTTGCGTTCGATCGTCGCGTCCGCCTTCGTGATCATGCCGCCGATGACGACGGTCTGCCCGGTCGGCACGCTGACGGTCGTCTGGGCGGAGGTGATGTCCTTGACGGGCGAGTCGATGCTGACGCCGGTCGTCTGGTCGACGAACAGCGAGACCCCCTCGGTCAGGTCGAACGCGCTCTTCTCGGCGATCACCTCCATCACGATCTCGTCGTCGTCGCGAATCCGTGGGGTGACTGTGAGAATGATCCCCGCGGAGTCCTGTCGGATGATGGGGGTCGCCGCGCCGAGCTGGTTGATGTTCACGCCGTCGATGACGGGCACCTGCTGGCCGACCTGAATCTGGGCGAGCAGGTTGTCCAGCGTGCGGATCTGCGGACGGCTGAGGATGTGGACGTTGGTCCGCGCGGCGAGGGCGCGGATGAGGACGCTGACGTTGGCCGAGCTCGCCGAGAAGACGAGTCCGCCGTAGCCCAGGTCGCCGTTGACGCGGCCCAGCGAGAAGTTGCTGAGCCCCTGCGTGCCGACGGCGCCGGGGTCGGCCCCCTGCCCGAACGAGTTGTTGCCCAGCGGGGTGTTCGGGTTGGCGAACAGGAAGCCTGGCTGGGCCGCCTGCGAGACGATGTTCTGCGTGGTCGTCTGCACGCCGTTCGGCGACGTGTTCGTGGTGGAGAGCGTGACCAGGTCCTCGGCGGCGGTCACGCTGCGGTCGAACAGGGTGCTTCCCTGCAGGCCGAGCTCGACGCCGAGTTCGTCCGTGTTGTCGAGTTCGACCTCGACGAGGAGCGCCTGGATGACGACCTGCCGCGGGGCGGAGTCGAGCCGCTGCACGATCTGCAGAATCTCGTCGAAGTAGCGGGGGGTCGCGCTGATCAGCAGGCTGTTGGTGATCGGCTCGTCGACGACGATGATCTCCCGCTCGAGGATCTCGACGTTGCTGACGAGTTCCGGGTCGATCTCCGCGAGGTCCCGCTGCGACTGCAGGAAGTTGTTCACGGCGGTCGCGACGTCGGTCGCGGGGCTGTTCTGCAGCCTGATGACCTGCGTGCGGCGACTGCGGGCGTCGGTCGCGTCGAGCCGGAGGACGATCGCCTCGACGACGCGGAGGGCGTCCGCCCCGCCGATGGCGACGAGGTTGTTGGTGCGGACGTCGACCGAGAACCGGATGGGGACGAGCGAGCCGGACGAGTCCTCGGCCCCGGCGAGTCGCACGCCGGTCTGGCCTTCCTGCTCCTCCTCGAACAAAGCCTCCAGCAGGTCGCGCGTCGCGGTCGCGTCGGCGTTCTCGAGTTCGAACACCTTGATCTCCGCGACCGACCGGGAAGGCTCGTCGAGCCTCGCGACGAGCGCCGCGACGAGGTCGAGGCTCTCCTTCGGAGCCGTGACGATCAGCGTGTTCGACCGGGCGTCCGCCGAGATGCGGACGTTCGCGAGCAGCCCGGAGCGAATTCGCTGCGCCTCGGCCCGACCGTCGGCCGTCAGGAACTCGAGGACGACGGAGCGAGCCTCGCCGAACTGGGTGTTGCCGCCGCCACCCGTCTGGCTGCTGCCGAGCGCCGACTCGATCGCGGCGTTGAGCACCTCGGCGAGTTCCTCGGCGACGGCGTTCTTCAGCGGCAGGATCTGCACGCGTGAGACGGCCCGCGAGTTCTCGCGGTCGAGGCCCTCGATCAGCCGCTCGATCTCCACGAGGTCGTTCGGGCGTGCCTGGACGATCACCGAGTTCGTACGGGCGTCCGCGGCGACGCGAACCCGTGTCCCGAGACCGGGCCGTTCCTCGTAGAAGTCCTCGACGAGTTCGACGACCTGGGTCGGGACTGCGGAACGGAGGCGAAAGATCTGCACCTCGTCCCGCGGGTCGACCGGCTCGTCGAGTTGCTCGGCGAGTTCGCGGATGGAGGCCAGCATCGCCTCCGGGGCGAGCACGAGGATCGCGTTCGGCTTGGCGACCGGGATGACGGCGACCGACTTCCGTTCGGCGGTCCCGCGGGCCTGCAGGGCGTCGATCTGGGAGTAGACGTCGTCGAGCAGCGGGGCGAGCGCCTCCGAGTCGACGAAGCGGAGCTTGTGCAGCAGGATGTCGGGCGTGGTGCCGCGGCTCAACAGCTCGATCTGCCGGACGACCCGCATCACCTCGGCGATGTCCTGCTCGTTGCCCCGCAGGATGAGCACGCCGAGGTCCTGGAGAGCCTCGAGGCTGACGTCGCCCTTCAGGGAGCCGACGAGGCCGGGGAGATCGACGGGGTCCATCGGTCCGGGTTGCGGTTCGCCGCCGGCAGGTGGGCCGGCGGGATCGGCGGGCGGGGCCGGGTCAGTCGTCGGATCGGCCTGGGCGAGGAGCGTGGTCGGTCGGGTCTGGCCGAGGTCACGTCGTACCCGGTCGAGCTGGGCCACGAGTCGGGAGGTCGGGTCCTCGACCCGCAGAAGTCGAGCGCTGCTGCCCGACCGCGCGGACGCGTCGAGGGCCTTGGCAAGCGTGATGGCGTCGTCCACGGGGCGACGCGGCCCGGCGACGACGAGCCGGTTGTTCGGGACGTCGAGTTCGAAGACGACGGGGCTTCCCGAGGCGTCGGTCACGCGGAAGGCCGGCAGGCCGCTCGGTCCCTCGTTCTCCAACCGCGACCGCGCACCGAGCGACTCGTGCAGGGCCTTTGCCACCGGAGTCACGTGGGCCGCCTCCAGCGAGACGTGCACGATGCTCTCGAACGTCTCCGGAGCGGTCTCGTCCCGGGCCGGCTCGGACTCGTCCGCGAGTTCCCGTCGAGGCTCGGGGACCGAATCGGACTCGGCGGGAGTCGTCGGACGTGGGTACCGCGGCCGGACCCGCTCGTCGTGCAGCACGACGAGGAAACGGCCCTGCTCCAGGATGCGGTAGCCGTCCGGTTCGAGTTCGAGGTTGAGGAGGTGGACGGCGTCGGTCCGGGTGTAGGAGCGGCGGTCGAGCCGGTTCAGCCGACCCGTCGGCGTGTCGTGCAGGACGAGCGTCGAGTCGGTCTCGCTGGCGAGTCGCTCGAGGACGTCCGGCCAACCCGTGTTGAAGAAGGTCAGGTTCACCTTCTTCTCGTCCTCGCGCGGCGTTGCCGCGGCGGCAGCGGTCGGCGTCTCCGCCACCGAGGGCACCGGCGTGATCGACGTCTCTTCACGGGCCGTCAACGGGTCGGCCTCGAGGACGAACCAGGTACCGAGAGCCGCCACCGCACTGCACGCGGCCAGAAGCACCCGGACCCGGGAATGGGACTGAGGGGGAGTCGACTTCACCGATTCTCTCCGTCGGTCGGCGGCGTGCGGACGAACGGTGCGCACGCGGTACGGGAATCCGCACCATCCCTACAATCGGCAAGGCTTAACGCGCCGCGTGAGGGGAATCTGTCGGCGAGTCCGCCTTCTCCGACCGGACGCTTCGCGCGCGAAGCGACGAAGCAAGGCATGACGACGCAAGGTGCTGGCGCGCGGTCAGCCGGCCTCGTCGCGCTGCTCGACGAGGTCCTCGAGCGAGTGGCCGAGGTCGAGTCGGTAGGTCGTGTCGTCCTGTTGGAGGAGGACGAAGTCCCGGCCGATGACGAGAACGAAGGACGGCACCCCTCCGACCTCGGCCGGCAAGCCCTCCTTCAGCACGGACTTCTCGCCGGTCTTGCGGTTCAGCAGCCACGCCTCCCGGTCGCCGCCGCGGTTGATCGCCCCGACCAGGAAGATCGACCGAGCCGTGTCCTCGCGGACCGTGACCGTCACCGTCCGTCGGTCCGATGCACGGCGGTCGTCCTCGACGCGGACCTCGATGCGCTGCTCGCCCGGCTCGAAGTCGGTCGGGACGGACCACGAGAACTCTCCCGTCTCGGCGTCGATCGAGGCGCCCGACGGGGCGTCGGAGAGGGAGAACCGAAGGCCGTCGTCGTCGGCGTCCTCGGCGGTCGCCGTGAAACGGAGCACGCCGCCTTGGGTCACCTGGAACGAGTCGAGTTCCCCGAGCACCGGCGAGGCGTTCGGCTCGCGGAGCGTGACGGAGAACGACTCCGTCACCGGCTCGGGCAGCCCCGGGACCGTCACGGCCAGTTGGACCTCGTAGTCGTCCGCCGGCACGTCCTCGCCCGGCGACCAGCGGAACTCGCCGCTCGACTCGTCGAGCGTCATGCCGGGCTGCGGCTTCCCGGCGAGCCGGAAGGCCGGTGTCCCGAGCGTCGAGTCGTAGCCGCTGGCCCGGACGCGGGTCGTCGCGGTCTCGCCCCGGACGATGGTCACGTCACGCGGTGGGGAGACACGTGGTTCGTACTGCCGCGGGAGCGCGAACGGATTGTGTTCCCGCAACCGCTCGGTGAACTCGTCGAAGGTCACCTCTCGCCACTCCGGCACGACGTTGACGTACTGCAGCCGGGTTCCCTCGTCGTGACCGCGGGTCCGCGACCGGTGGAGTCCCCGGTCGATCGTCCAAGTCGAACCGTCGAGCTCGGTGACGCGGGCGTACTCGCCGTCGATGCGGATCTCGAAACCTGGCTTCGACGGGAAGCCCTTCGTCTCGCCGACGCGGAGCGTGTTCGCGCTTCCGTCGAGCGGCGCGGCGAGAATGGTGGTCGGGAACAGGACCGACTTCGGCGGCGCGGACAGCAACGCGAACCCCTCGACGACGACGTGGACCTCGACCGGGTCGTTCGCACTCCGCCCGGTCGACGTGAGGTGCAGGGAGGCGACGCGGTGCATCAAGTTCGCCCGCTGGGCGTGGAACAGGAACTGCGAGACGGCGTCGAACGTCGCCTCGCCCTGCACGTCGACGGAGACGGTGGCGTAGACGTCGCCGAAGCGGACAGGCGCCGCCGGCTGCGTCGTGAACGTCTCGAACCCCGACTCGGCTACGAGGTCGTCGATCCACGCGAGGTACGTTCGTTGGGCGTCGAGCGGGTCGGGTGGCAGGCTGCGGACGCCCCAACTGCGGAGTCGTCGCTCGTCACTGGTCGTCTGGAACTCCTCGAGTTCCCTCAACTCGACCGACTCCTGCAGCTTCTCGACGTCGCTCCACCGGTTCTCGAGCGGAGTGGCGAAGAAGCTCCAGACGCCCGGGCCGAGGAACCAGATGCCGACCGCCCCGGCGAGGCCGAAGGCGAGCAGCCGCTCGCGGGCGTTCATTCCCTGCTTCTTCTTGCGCTTCACGGCTGCTCCTCCGTCTCGTCGTCGCCGGGGATGGGAAGCGAGACGTCGAACACGAACCGCTGGTCGTAGCCGTCGCCGGTGGAACGTCGAGAGACGTCGAACGCCGGGACGTCGTAGCCGATCTCGTCGAGTCGCGACTGGGTTCTCTCGAGGTCGTCACGCGAGCGTGCCCGGCCGACGCCCTTGACCGTTCCGACCGGGTCGCGGGCCCCGATGCTCGCCTCGAACTCGTCGAGCAGGAGCCGGTCCGACGGGGGGAGCTGGTCCGCGAACGTGACGAGTTCGTCCGCCCAGTCGCGGCGGAGCGACTCCCAGTCGCGAATCCGGGCCGCCTTCTGCCGGACCGGAGCCCCGTCGCGGACGATCTTCTGGAGCTCGCGCTCGCGCTTCCGCAGATCGGCGATCTCGCCGTCGAGCCGCCAGATCATCGCGCCCCACCAGCCGAGTGCGAGCAGGAGCGTGGCGGCGACGGCGGCGGCAATCGCGATGCGTCGCCGCTTGGCGTGGTCGATCCTCTTGGGCGGCTTTCGTGGGGAGCGGAAGTCGAAGGCGGCGACGCGTGCGTCGCCGGCCGTGAACACACCGCCGACGGCCGCGGCGAAGACGGCCGCGTCGATCTTCCCGTGTTGCCCCGAGACGACGGAGTTGTCGAACGGGTCGAACGCCTCGACGGCGACGTCGAGCGTCGAACCGACCACCGCCCGGGCCGCCGCGGTCTCGGACGGTTCGCCGAGGAACCAGACGTGGTCGAGCGCGTTCGCGGAGAGACCGTCCCCCTGGGCCATCAGTGTGCGGCGGACGTCGGCGGCGACGGCCTTGCCGACGAGGGCCGGGTCGTCCGCGTGCAGTTCCGTCGACTGGGCGAGCAGCACGTCGCGGTCGCGGAGCAGGATCGTCTCCAGCGTGCCGTCGTGGACCCCGACGACCAGGGCGGACGGGTGTGCTTCGTCGGCGGTCGCCCTGGCGACGAGTTCGGCCGTCGCGAAGGAACCGAGTCCGACGGACCGGAGTCGCAGCCCGGCCTCCTCGCAGACCTTGGCGATCGTGTCGAGCAGCCGCCGCGCGATCGTCGCGGCGAGCACGCGTCGCGTCTTCGCGTCGGGTCCGCTCGGCAGCGGGACGAAGTCGAGCGCGAGTTCGTCCATGCCGGACGACGCCCGGGTGGCCGCCTGCATGGCGACCATGTCCGGCAGCTCGTCGTCGGGCACCGGCGGGAGTTCGAGCCGCCGGACGACGGTGGAGGACCGCGGCACGTGGACGTGGACGTCCCGCCCGGTGCAGTTCGCCTCGGCGAGTTGCCCACGCAGCCAGTCGGCCGTTGCCGTCGCGCCGGGCACGGTCGGCGGGGCGGCGTCCGGCCACAGGGCCTCGAAGACCTTTCGGACGCGCGCCCGGTCGCCGTCGACCTGCGCGACCACGCCGCGAAGGCGGTCGGAACACCACTCGATCGAGAGGACTTCTGGCATGCGTGGGCTTTCGGTGTTTCCCTATTGTCCGACGCCGGTGGAGCCGACGACACCGGGTTCGATGCCGGAGAGTCGGGAACGCGGGTACCCGATCCCTAGAGTCGTCAGATCCGTCACGCCGAGTACGCGGACCGGCGGGCTGGAGGCGTCGAGGAGGGCCTCGACGCGGGTGAACGCCCCGCCGTGGTCGAAGTAGCCGACGACCTGCGCCCGATAGACGTCGCCGCGAGCCGTGAGGAAGCGGTCGAGCCGTCGCATCTCGACGACGTCGACGAGCCCCTCCGCGACGAGCCAGGCGGTGGTGGTCCGCGACTGCATGGCGTCCGCGAGCGGTTGGCCGTCCGGTCCGACCGGGGTGGACTTGGCGATGGCGTCGGCGAGATCCTGCGTCATGCCGGGCACGGTCAACAGCGCCTCGTACCGCGCCTCGTTGACGTTCACCCGGCCGTCGAGCGAGTCGGCGTCGGTCGTGGAGAGCGTGTCGACGAGTTCGGGCATGACGGCGATCAGGTCGGACCCGTTCCACGGGCTGGTCAAGGTGGTCGCCGTCCCGTCCACTTCGACGTCGACCTCGGACTCGACGAGGTCGTACAGCGAGTTGATCTTGAAGATGCCGCCGCGGGAGAGGTCGAGCCCGCCTCGCGTGACGGCCCCCTGCCCGCTGGCGACCGCCTTCGCGATGCCGACCGCGAGTTCCTGGGCCGCCTCCTCGCCACGACCGGCGACCTGTCCGAACGGGTTCTGCGTGCTGGCCGTCTGGTCGACCGGACCGTTGATGCGGTAGGCCGTGACGAACCGGGCGACGTCCTCGCCGAACTGCGGCTCGAGGGCGTCGTACAGTTCGGTGAGCAGCGGCTGGTTCAGGTCGATCCGCTCGGAACCGTCGGTCCGCAGGTTGGTCTCGCGGGAGTGCACGGTGAAGTAGGCCCGCCAGCCGGCGTCGAGCTGGCCGTCCGCGTCGTCGAACGGGGCGCTCGCGTCTCCGTCGTTCTCGTTCGGGTCGAGCCGACCGTTGCGGTTGGCGTCCTCGCCGTCGAGCAGTGCCCGGGTCACGCCCTTCACCAGCAACAACTCTTCGAGCGACTCCATCGGCCCGTTGGTCGGCGTGTAGGGCGTCGCGAGCGACTCGTAGTAGTCCGGCCCCTCGGCCCCGAACTCCCGGCGCTCGTCGTCCTCGTCGAGCCAGTCGAGCAGGCAGTCGGCGAGCTCCTCGGTCATGCCCGGCACGACCAGCAGCCGTTCGCGTTGGAAGCGTGCGAGTTCGACGTCCTCGACGACGTCGAGTTCGCCGACCAGCGGGAGTTCGAGGACCCCGCCGTTCTCCGTCGCGACGAGCAGCAGCTCCTCCTCGGCCGTCGACGTGACGAGCGTGTTCAGGTTCAGGCGTGCCGACTCGTCGGCCAGTCCGAAGCGAACGACTTCCTCCTCACCCGGTACGGCGGAGACGATCGCGAACCGGCCGGCGGACCACGTCGACGTCTCGTCGTAGACGAGCGTTCCCTGGAACAGCTCAGGGCGGTGGAAGAAGCCCTCGTCGCCCGGCTCCCGCGGCTCGCCGAGGTAGGCGGCGGCGAGCTCGATGCCGGAGTCGACGCAGCTGCGGCTCCGGACCTCCTGCTCGTAGGCCCGCGAAACCCGCCGCTCGACGAGCATCGACTCCGTGAAGACGTACGTCGCAAAGGTCAGCATCACGACCACGACCATCACGAGGATCAGCACGCTGCCGCGTCGTGCGGAACTCGCCTCGGTGGTGTGGCTCGCGAACCGATTCACGGCAGCACCTCCTCCGGCGGCGTCGGGTCGGCCTGCGGCAACGCGAAGACGTGTCGCACCTCGAACAGGTTCGGAAGGTCGGCGGTCGCGTCGTTCGCCCGTGCCTCCTCCGCGTTCGCCTCCGTTTCGATCCGCAGCC
This sequence comes from Planctomycetaceae bacterium, assembly GCA_028284885.1. Classification (GTDB taxonomy): domain Bacteria; phylum Planctomycetota; class Planctomycetia; order Planctomycetales; family Planctomycetaceae; genus JANQQW01. The sequence continues at coordinate 8,199 of JANQQW010000084.1, read as the reverse complement.
CGATCGTCGCCTCGACGGCCCGCGGCAGCCGCTCGAAGCCGACGGCGTCCCAGTCGAGCCGCCAGTTTTCGCCGTCGAAGTAGCGGAACGACAGCGTCTTCACCTCTGGGGCCACGAGCCGGGCCCCGGCGGCGAGGGCGTCGTAGTCGCCGGTCTGGTCGGCGAGCGTCATGGCGAGACGATCCCCCTCGAGCCGGACGAGCCCGAGCGGCTCTCCGTCGATCGCGGCGAAGGGCTGGGCCGACGTCTGCAGCAGTCGGTCGGCGACCGCGCCGGCGAGTCCCGGTGCTCCGGGGACGGCGAGGAAGTACGAGACCGACCGCAGGTCGCTGGTTCGCGAGCCTTCGGCGAGCAGGTCGGCGAACGTCACGTCGACGGACCCGTCGCGGTCCGGCTGGTTGGTGTGGACGACGAGCGTCCACGCGTCGCCGACGAGCCCGACGCTGCCGGACTCGTACGCCTCGTTCGGGTCGGTCACCTCGACGACGGTCGTCTCCTCGGTCTCCTCGTCCGCAGCGCCAACCCCCTCGTCCTCGTCCTCGTCTTCCTCGGTCTCCTCCTCGACGGGACGGTAGACGACGGCGCGGAGGTCGTCCTCGATCGAGTCGATAACGGCGCGGACGATCCGGGCCTGCTGTACGTCCCGCTGCCCGGCCGTCGAGAGTCGCTCGTAGAGGTAGAGCGCGGACAGCATCGAGCCGACGAGGACGGTCGTCAGGGCGAGCGCGAGGATCACCTCCAGCAACGTGTATCCGTGCCGCGGCGAGTTCCGCATCACTCCCCCTCCACGACGACGGCGTCGGAGGCGAGCGTCGCGTCGAACAGGGCCGGATCCCGGACGATGCGTCGCAGCGTGAACCGCAACGGGTCGCCGCCGTTCTGCTCCGTTCGTTCGACGACGACCTCGAGTGCGATCGTGTCGACGTGCGGCGTGCCGGTTCGGGACGTCAGCGTCCAGCTCCAGTTGCCGTCGACCGACGTGTCGAGCGTGCCCCCGGCTGCCGTCTCGACCCCGGCGAGCACCTCGTTGAGCTTCGACTCGGCGAGCCGGGCCGCCTCGCTGCGGAGGTTCGACGTGACGGCGGCACGCGTTCCCACGGCAAGATGCTGCGAGAGCACGGCCATGGAACCGAGCGCGATGCCCAGCGCGAGCATCACCTCGTAGAGGGTCAGGCCTCGACGGGGCGTGGGGGGGCCGGCGGTCGTCACGGGCCCTCCCGGTGGACGTTGCTGGTGCGAATCTCGGCGGTGATGCCGCGAATCTCGAGCGTGACGGCCCGTCGGTCCTCTTCCGCGACTAGCACGAGTCTGTCGTCGTCCGTCGTTCCGTCGTGCCGGTAACGGACCGGGGACGACCACGTCGTCTCGCCGATGACGGCCGCGTCCTCGATCGGGCCGTAGAGGTCCGGGTTGACCTGCGTGGGAGCCCGTGAGCCGGGCGACGTCAGCGAGAAGACGACGCCCTCGGGAAGCTCGCCGATCAGGTACTCGACGGTCGACTCCGCAGGGGTGTCGAGCACGCTGCGGCTCGCCGTGGCGGTCGGCCCGCCGGCGGCCTGGTCGGTGGGAGGCAACTCGACCGGCAACGCGACGAAGCGCCGGCCACCCGGCTCGTACCGGAAGTCGTACGGCACCCCCTCGTCGATCGCGTGGACTCGCGTGCGGCCCAGCACGACACGGACGTCGGGCGCGGACTGGCGGAGGGCGTGGTCCCGGTACCACCACTGGGCCATCGGCCACGTGACGCCCGCCAGCACGGCGAGCACCGCGAGCACGAGCAGCAGCTCGAACAGCGTGAACGCCCGCCGCAGCCGAGTTGGGTTCGGAACCGTCCGCACCGACTACTCCTCGAGGTGGTCCCAGTTGTTCACGTCGTCGTTGTCCCCACCGTCGTCCTGGCCGTCCGGTCCGTTCGACCAGATGTCCGGCTTCTTGGTCTTCTGGTGCGGCCCGCGTCCGTTGGTGCCCACCTCGTAGTGGTACTCGTTGCCCCACGGATCCTTGGGGATGCTGTCGGTGATCGGCTCCTGCTCGATGCCGTCGAGCTCCCAGGGTTCGGTCAGCACGGAGAGGGACGCCGGCAGCTTGCCGCTGTGCTCGATACTGTACTTCTGGACGTCGGTCTCGATCGTCTTGATCTGAATCTTCGCCGACTTCACGTTGGCCCGGTCCTGACTGCCGAGCAGGTTCGGAACGACGATCGCCGCGATCACGCCGAGGATCGCGAGCACGAGGAGCACCTCGATCAGCGTGAACCCGCGGCGACGACGGGCAAGGGTGGTGAATTTCGGTCGGCAGGTCACGATGCAGGCTCCTTCGGAGGTTGGATGGTTGGAACCACGAAACACGCGAAGAACACGAAAGTCCTCAGAGCAGGATGCGCTCGTACTCCAGTTTCGGGAAGTGGCCGAAGTTGGCGAGGATTCCCAGTCTCGTGTTCGTGGCCCGGAGGTAGTTCTGAACTTGAGCACGATGCTCGTTTGCCAGTTTCGAGACCGCCGTCAACTCCACGATGATCTTGCCGAAGCAGACGAAGTCGGGCTCGTAGGCAGCGTCTATGGAATGACCCTTGTAGGCGAGTTCGAGTTTCGGTTTCGAGACGAACGGGACGTCTCTGAGTCGGAATTCGATCGCGAGACAGGTCTGGTAGACGGCTTCGAGGAACCCGCATCCTCGGACGGAGTACACCCCGAACAACGCCCCCTGCACGGCGTAGCTCTCGTCCGGGTAGACAAGTTCCGCCACGGTCTCGCTTTCGTGTCTTTCGAGTATTTCGTGGTTCCCCACGGCCTATTCTCTAGAACAGCCCCGAGCTCTGCAGGATCGGGAGCATCAGTGCCACGACGACGAACAGGATCACGCCGGCCATGGCCGTCAGCATGACCGGTTCGAGCATCCGCACGAACAGGTCGAGCTTGCGGTTCGTCTGTCGTTCCATGTTCTCGGCGACGTCGACGAGGACCTGTTCGAGGTTGTTGGCCTCCTCGCCGACGGCGATCATCTCGACGGTCTGCTCGGGGAACTGGCCGGACTCCCGGAGCGGTTCGGCGAGCGCCTTGCCGGCGGTGACGTTCTCGGACGCCTCGCCGATGGCCAGCGCGAGCACGCGGTTGCCGGTGGCGTCCTTGGCGATGTCGAGCGACTGCAGGATGGGGACGCCGTTGGCGAGCAGCGTGCCCAGGATGCGGCAGAACCGGGCGATGGCGAGCGTCCGCACGATCGGGCCGAAGCCGATCTCCGTGCGGCCCAGCTTCAGGCCCCAGAGTCGGAACCGGTCGAACGCCATCCGGCCGTCCTCGGACTGCAGCCAGCCGTAGACGAAGAACGCGACGGCACCGAGCGCGAGCAGGATCACCACGCCGTAACCTCGGGCGTAACCGCTGAGGCTGAGCAGCAACGTGGTGGCGAACGGCAGCGTCCCCTGCTGCTCCATCCGGTCGAACATCGGCTCGAACTTGGGGACGAAGAACACGAGCATGCCGGCCACGACGACGATGCCCATCGCCAGCAGGAAGGCCGGGTAGACCATGGCTCCCAGCACGCGGGCCCGCAGTTCCTGCTGGTGCTCCATGAAGGCGGCGATGCGCTGCAGCACGTCTTCGAGGAACCCGCCCTCCTCGCCCGCCCGGACCATGCTGGTGGCGAGCTCGTCGAAGGTCCGCGGATGTCGTTCCATCGCCTCGTACAGGCGGTTGCCGTCGGCGACGCTCTCGCGGACCGACTGCACGACGGCCCGCAGCTTGGTGCTCGTCGACTGCCGTTCCAGCAGTTCGAGCGAGCGGAGCAGCGGGACGCCGGAACGCAGCAGGTCGGCGAGCTGCGTGAGGAAGATCGCGACGTGGGCCGCACCGACCCGCACGTCCCCCTCGGCGTACCCCGCGTCCTCCATCTCGTCCACGCTGACCGGGAACAGGTTCCGCTGCGCGAGCGCGCGGAGCACCTCCTGCCGACTCGCCCCCGACTGGACGTCGGTGACGAGCACGCCGGTGTTGTCGCGGGCGGTGTACTGGAAGTCAGGCAAGTTACGAGTCGAGAGTCGAGAGTCGAGAGTCGAGAGCTTGGAGCCGAGGCACAGCCAGGAGCAGCAGGGACCTGTCCCACCACGCCTGCTCTAGCTCCAGGCTCTCCACTCCCGACGCTTCACCCAACGTAGTCTCCCTTCGTGATCCGCAGGACCTCGTCGATGCTGGTCGTGCCGTCGAGGACTTTTCCCCAGCCGCTTTCACGGAGGGTGAGCATGCCGTGGTCGCGGGCGTGACGGGCGAGCACGTCGGTTCCGACCTGCTCGACGGTCATCCGGCGGAGGTCCGTGTCCATCCGCATCAGCTCGAAGACGCCCGTACGTCCCGCGTACCCGACGTCACGGCAGGCTCGACAGCCGACCGGCCGGTAGACGTCGGAGTTCGCGAGGGCCTCTTTCGGGAAGTCGGGAGGCAGGTCGTCGGGGTTCGGCTGGTACGGTTCCTTGCAGCTCTTGCAGAGGACGCGGACCAGACGCTGGGCGAGGGCGGCCTCGACGGTGCTCGCGACGAGGTACGGCTCCACGCCCATGTCGACCAGTCGCGTGATCGCCCCCGGGGCGTCGTTCGTGTGCAGCGTGCTGAAGACGAGGTGGCCGGTGAGCGACGCCTGGATGGCGGACTGGGCCGTCTCGCCGTCGCGAATCTCGCCGATCAGGACGACGTCCGGGTCGTGCCGGAGGATACTGCGGAGTCCGGCCGCGAACGTCAGGCCGACCTTCGACTGCACCTGAATCTGGCTGATGCCCTCGGTCTGGTACTCGACCGGGTCCTCGACGGTGATGATCTTGGTCGCCGGGCTCTTGATCGCGGTGAGGGCGCTGTACAGGGTCGACGTCTTGCCGGAGCCGGTGGGGCCGGTGACGAGCACGATGCCGTGCGGCAGCGAGATCAGCTCGCGGAACGGTTCGAGCACCTCGGTCGGCATGCCGACGTTGTCCAGCTCGAAGACCATGCGTTCCTTGTCGAGCAGTCGCATCACGATCCCCTCGCCGTGCAGCATGGGGATGATCGAGACGCGGACGTCGATCTCGCGACCGGAGACGCGGAGCTGGATGCGGCCGTCCTGCGGGCGGCGTTTCTCGGCGATGTTCAGCCGGGCCATGATCTTCAGCCGTGTGACGATCGCCTGCACGAACTGGTTGATCTCGGGCGGGATCGGCTGCACGCGGAGGATGCCGTCGACGCGGAACCGGACGCGGAGGCCACGCTCCGACGGCTCGACGTGGATGTCGCTCGCCTGCTGCTCGAGCGCCTCGACGAGCAGCTCGTTGACGAGCCGGATGACCGACGCCTCCTGGGCCTGCTCGGCGAGTTCGCCGAGGTCGTCGTCGATCGAGTCGAGCAGCTCGACCTCGTCGCTGGTCTGGGCGACCAGCTTGTTGACCGTGTCGCCGCCGACGCCGAGGTTGTCCTTGATGAGCCGGACGATCTCGTTCCGCGGCGCGAGTGCGGGGACGATCCGAACGCCGCTGAGGGCACCGAGTTCGTCGAGCGGCTCGAGGTCGAACGGGTCGCTCGTGGCGACCACGACGCGGCCGTCGCGCTCGTGGAGCGGCAGCAACGAGTGCCGGTAGATCGGCGTCGTCGGGAACTTGGCGAGCACCTGCCGGTCGACGTCGAAGTCGCGGAGGTCCATGAACGGCAGGCCGATCTCGTCCCCGATCGTGCGGAGCGCGACCGCCTCGTCGACGTAGCCGAGCTCGACCGCGAGCTGGTCGGCCCGTACGCCGTTCGCCTCCTGCCGCACCAACTCCAACTGGGTGGCGGTCAGCAGTCCGTGGTCGTGGAGTACGCCGGCGATGTCCATGGGGTGTCGATCGAGTGTTCTCTTGCGGTCCGTCGTCGCGCCTTCGTCAACCTCGGCCGGGCCGGCCGCCACCCGGACGACCGCCGCCCGGTCGATCTCCGCCCGAACGACCTCCCGCGTCGCCGCCCGGTCGTCCGCCGCCCGGCCGTCCGCCACCAAGTCGTCCGGCACCCGGCTGCGGCGTGTTGCCTCCCCCAAACCGTTCTCGCATCCGTTGCTCGAAGAACCTTCGGGCCGCGTCGCGTTCGGCGTCGCTGCCGCCGCGGTCGCCACCGCCGGGGTTGCCCTGCGGTTGCGTCTGCGGCGAGGGACGCCGGGACGGGGTTCCGCCCACGTGGACCTTGGGGATCAACGAGGTCACGGCGTTCTGGACGACGAGGGCGTCGGCGTACTGGAGCGGCACGATCCGCGTGGTCCGGCGGGCGAGTCGGGCGTCCTCGTCGAGCCGCTTCACCAGTGTCTCGATCTCGCGGAAGAGCGCGTCGCTCGCGGAGACCACGAGCTGGCTGGTTCGGTTGTCGACCGAGAGCGTCATCTGCGGTTGTTGTTGCTGGCGGCCACGACTGCCCCGCTGGTTGCCCCCCTGCTGCATCAGCATCTGCAGCGGGTTCTGGCCTCCGCGCTGCTGCTGGTTCTGTCCGGCGAGCTGGTCGCGGTACAGCTCGCGGACGATGTCGGCCACGTCGTCCACGTCCGCGTGCTCGACCGGGATCGTGCCCGGCCGGCGGTCGCGGAGGGCGTCGGGCAGGTCCGACTCGTCGAGCACGTCGAGCAGATCCTCGACGGCGTCCACCATCGACGGCGGGCCGGCGACGAACAGCGAGTTCGAGCGGACGTCCGGGACGATCCGCAACGTGTTCGGCGTCAGCATCGCGTTGTCGAGCCCGCTCATCTCCATCAGGCTGGAACCCATGGACGTGATCCCGCTCGTCAGGCTGCCGAACATGCCCTGGTCGGCGGAGGAGAGGGCCGACGACACGGAGGCGGAGGGAATCAGCTGCTCCAGCATGGTCGCCGTCTCGGTGGCGTCGGCGGAGCTGAGGTAGAAGACGTTCCACTGCGTCCGCGGCGGGATGGCGCGGGTCAACGTGTCGACGAACAGCTCGAGCTTGTCGAGCGCCTCTTCGTCGTCGGAGACGATGACGATGCCGTCGCCGCTGGGCGTGATGGCGATCGGCGGAGTCGGCTCCCCGTCGTCGGAACCGGCCGCGTCGGTCTGCACGGAGACCGGTTGCAGTCCGGTCGTCGTCGCCTCGACCGAGTCGGACTCGGCCGGAGTCTCGTCGGAGGGCTTCGCCGCGGGAGGCTCGGCTTCCTCGACCGGCTTCGGCGAGATCGGCCGGCTGCCTCGGAGGCCGGTCTCGTCACGCAGAAGCGACTCGCGCGGCGGGGCGGACTCGGGGAACCGACGTCGAACGGTCGGCCGGTTGTTCGGCACGATGCGGACCGACTGGTCGTTCGAGGCGTTCCAGAGCTTCTCGACGAGCGGCAGCAGCTCGTCGACGTCGTGGGCCGGGAGCGGAATGGTGCGGACGTTGCCCGTCCCGGTACGCGGCCGGGAGTTCGGATTGCCGTCCTCGCCGAGCTTGGCGAGCATCGACTTGATCTGGGTGACGTGCGCGGTCGTTCCGCGGACGATGAGCCGTCGTCCGTAGAGGTCGGCCTCGACCGTGGGGGCGTTCTCGCCGTCGCTGAGGAACATCGAGCGGATCATGGCGGACGCGGAGAGCGGGTCCATGCGGGCGAGCGAGATGACGTCGACCTGCAGCCCGCTGCCGAGCCCGTCGAGCTCGTTGATCAGCCGGGCCGCCTCGCGTTGGGTGGCGTCGTCGCCCCAGATGTGGATCGTGTCGGCGCTGCGGTCCTCGTTGACGACGATGCCGTCGTAGATGGCGGTGATCGTCTTGGCGACCTCGCCGGCGTCGGCCGTGTTGACCTTGTAGACCTTGAGGTACGGGCCGGAGTTCTCGACCGGTTCCCAGGCCCCGTCGGGTGGGACGTCGATCGCCTCGATGATCTTCTCGGCCAGCATCAGCTGCAGACGGCTGGCGGTCATCAGCAGGCTGTTCGTCCGCACGTCGACCGAGATCTGGACCTTGCCGTTCGACGACGAGGACGAGCTGGAGCGGCTGGACGAACGACCGCGGTCGTCGTCGCGACGGCGTTCCTCCTCCTCGCGTCGCCGCTTCATCATCTCGTAGAACATGCGTCGCCGGTCCTCGTCGCTGCCGCCGCCACGCTGGACGAAGACCGTTCCGGGCGGCCCCTCCTGTTCGAGGGACGAGGAACGAATCGAGCCGCCGATGCTGACGTTGCCGACGCCGAGCCGATCATCCGCGAGCAACTCGGTGCCGGCTCCGGCGTCCGCAA
>JANQQW010000074.1 GCA_028284885.1 Planctomycetaceae bacterium | reverse complement strand
TCCGCCGGCGGCGTGTGTCCACCCGCCGGGGCAAGCGGTCGCGGCTCGCGGACGTCCAAGACGTCAGGTGCCGCCTGGCCCGTCGGGCCCGAGTCGTCGCGGGCCCACGGAAACTCGTCGCTCGCCGGCTCGGAGTGGGCGGCGAGAACCGTTCTCCCCGTCGCGTCTCGCTCCGCCGACTTCGGACCGTGGGCGCAGCCGAGAGGCAACGCGAGAGCGACGGTCAAAGTAGCGTACCGCGCGAGGGTTCGCACCAGGGGTCCTTCCTACGAGCACCGCGTTCCTTCGACGGTGGGCTGCCGAACGGCATCCAACGGATGGTATCGGTCGTGGTGATTCCCCCTGCCGCGTGCCAGCCGGAATCGCCGCACTCGCTCCGCAACCGGGCGAAACCGGTTCACCCACGTGTCTCGCACGACCCGCAAGCTCGAACCGGCGAGTTCCGCCGGTGAGCGGTCCGCGGTCGGCGACAAGTCAGTCGTCGTCCGCGGGGCGCATCTCCTCCAACACGACGCCGTCCGGGCGAATCTCGGCCACGCGAACCCCCTCTTCGAGCACGTCGCCCACGCGCACCGTCTGGTCCCCGACGACGGCCATCAGATCGCTTCCGGCGCGAAACACGATGCGGACTCGCTTCGCCTCCCAACGAGCGGCCGCCTGCTGCCACTGCGCCTCCGCGGCGCTCGGTACCTTCTGCACCGCATCCTCCGTCGGCTCTGCGACCTCGGTCACTCCCGACTCCTCGGCAGCCGATGTCTCGGCCGGTGCGGGCTGCAGCGCCTCTGGGACGGCGAACGGGTTCTCGCGGGCGATCGACTCGAGGTCGCGGACGTTCTCCAGAATTCGCACCGGGGCAGCCTCCGCCGGCGTCTTGGTCGGGTTCGGCAACTCTTCGGGCGAGACGACCGAGGTCGTCGTCTGCGGCGGTTCCTGAACCGCGTCGAGTCGTCCGACCGTCTGCTGGTACAGGACGAATCCGAGCACGGGGATCGCGGCCAGTCGAACCATCTGTGTGCGGGTCATCCGCCGCGGGCCCTTGTCAGCGTCGTTCATCGTTCGCCTCCGCCACGGCCAGGTCCTCGTGCCGCGAGTACAGTCGCCAGGTCAACTCGAACTCCAACCCCTCCTCGTCCTGCTCGCCGAGCTCGACGTCGAGACGGACCACCCGGCCCGCCCGCGGCGAGTCCTTCAGCCCCGCCAGCGCCCGGCACAGCCCCTCGTACCTGCACGTCCCGCTGATCGTGACGTCGAGTTCACCGTGCGTCTCCCGGGTGACCGGGCGACCGGTGCGGTAGTCGCGGAGCTCGACCGCCGTGCGATCGAACAACTCCACGACCTCGGCCAGGAACGCTGCCTCGTCGGCCCGGTCCGGAACCCGTTCGATGGCGTGTTGCAGTCGGGTCTCGACAGCCTCCAGTTCGCGGCGAGCGATCTCCAGCTCCCGGTTGATCGCCTCCTTCTCCGCGAGGACGGACGAGAGCCAGCGGTGGTCCGCGACGTGCCGAGCGTGCCCGGCACCGAACCACTCCCGCACGGACACGATGCCGCCGACCGCCAGCCCGACCGCGAGGACGGCTCCGGTGACGTCGACGACTCTTCGGAGTCTGATGGGATCGTTCATGCCGTTGTCCTCTCCGCGGTCGACTAGTCGAAACTGCAGACCACCACGTACGTTCGCGCGTGTTTGCCCTCGATCGTCGAGTGGCCCGCCGACTGCAGCTCCACCCGTCCGTGCTCGACCTCGCGTCGGAGCGCCGCGACGAACCGGGAGAGCACGACGTCGCTGACCGCGACGCCGCCGACCTCGACCCGCGTCGCGTGCCGGTCCACGCCGGCTTCTCCCCCCGGTACCCGCTCCCGTTCGACGCGGAGCGAGTCGACGGACAACTCGCCTCGGGTCGCCGCACAGGCCCGACCGACGAGGTCGAGCACCTCGATGGTGTCCTCGCGGGGCACGAGCCGTTCTCGCTCGGCGAAGCGCGACGTCGCGTCGGCGATTCTCTTCCGATGCGTGACAGTCGTCGCCTTGGCCTGCAGCAAGGGGGCGGTCTCGGCGCGAATCGCCTCGATTCGGACACCGCGCTGCACGTGCAGGTGCGTGTGCCAGACGACGAAGGCGGCGAGACCGGCCGCGACGACCGCCAGCACGAGCCCCCAACGCCTGAACCCGCGGAGTCGTACTCGCCGGCAGCGAATGGCCGGCGGCAGCAGATTGCTCGAAGAGACGGCGGTCACGGCTGCACCTCCAGTTCGAGCAGTGAGCGAGCCGCGGCGAGGTGGGGCCCGCCGTCGTCCCCGTCGACGACGCGCACGCGGTCGCCGTAGCGGGCGCTCAGCGCGGGCTCGTAGGCCGCGGAGGCACCGCCGAGCAGCCGGATCCCGGTCGGGGCAACGGCCGCCAGTCGACGGGAGACGTACTCCAACGTCCGTTGGACCTCGTCCACCAGCCGGTTCGCGGTCTTCGTCGCGTACTCGCCGACGAGTTGCCGACACTCGACCGTTCCGAACGGCGAGTCGGTCGTCGTCGACTGTTCGAGGAAGTCCGCCGCCTCGTCCGTGGAGAGCCCGAGGCCCTCACGGACGTCGTCGAGGATTCGGTCGGCCCCGCAGTCCCGGAGCAGGCGCGTGTAGCACGGGCGGCCACGGTGCACGATCGTCAGCGAGGGGGTGGTGGCACCGCAGTCGACGGCGGCCACCGGACTCCCGAACGAATCGGCAGCCACGACCCGAGCGACCGCCGTCGGGACCGCGTCGATCCCCACGCACTCGAGACCGGCCGCGCGGAAGGCGTCGTCGAAGGCCGTGCCGGTCGCGTGGTCGAGTCGCCAGGCCCCCACCGACTGCAGGTCACCCGGTGTCGGCGCCGCCCACGACGCGAACTCGAACCCGTCCTGCGAGCCGTCGTCGGACAGCTCCAGCCGGGTCATCTCCCGGGACTCGTCGTCGGTGCCGACGGGCAGTTCAAGGCTCCGGAACCCGCCGAAACCGATCGAGGCGACGCAGTAGGCGGTCGCCCCACGTCGTAGTCCGAACCGGGCCACGGCCGACGCGACGGCGTTCGCGAGTTTCTCGACCGCGAGTCCGCCTCGACCGTCGGTCGCGTCGAAGTCACTCCCCTCCCAGCGGACGCACTGCGAGCCCGGGCCGGTGGCCGAGTGGGCCACCGCCTTCAAGACGCGCCGCCCCACGTCGGCTCCGACTTGCGGACGTCGGGCGGTTCGCCGGTTGCCGAGCAGTCTTCCGAGGACGTTCATGCCACCTTCGCTGGAACGGTTCACTTCGACTCGACGACGACCTTCTCGATGTTGCCCACCCGCTTCTCGATGCGGACGAGCGTCGCCGAGATCTCCTTCAACACCTCCTCCGACCGGGCGCCCCCCGACTTGAAGGCCTCCCGCGTCGGGCTGCGTCGCGTGTCCGCGGCAACTGGCGGCGTCGGATCGACACACCATCCGGCGACGAACCCCAACAGCAGTGCTCCGGCCACGGGCAGCGCCCCTCGTTTCGTTCTCTCCATCGTTCGGCTCTCCTCGGTCTGGTTGGTCGTGGTTGGTCGGTCCGTCACCCGGTGGCCCCGGACACGTCGAGCAGCGGCAGCATGACCGACGCGACGACGAACGCGACCACGCCGCCCATCGCGACGATGATCAGCGGCTCGAGAATCTTCGCCCGTTGCTGCACCTCCCGCTGCCCCTCCTCCTCGTAGTACTCGCCCACGAGCGTCATCACGGAACCGAGGTCGCCCGAGCGCTCGGCGGTCGTGACGAGCTGCACGGCCCCACCCGGAATCAGGTCGGTCCCCGCGAGTGCCCGACCGATGCCGTTGCCGAGCAGGATCTCGGACTCCATGCGGTCGAACACGTCGCGGAAGACGCGGTTGTTCTCGGATCGTCGCGCGAGCCGCACCGCCTCCAGTAGCGGCAGCCCACTTTCCAGCATGGTGCCTATCAGCCGGAACGTCCGCCCCGTGAGAAGGGGCTGCGTCGCGGCTCGCAGGAAGTTCGTGCGCAACAGTCGTTCGTCGAACCACCGCCGGAAGGACTCGGTTCGCACGAGACAGACCAGTCCGAACGTCCCGGCCGCCGCGACGAGCAACAACGGCATCCAGTGGCTTCGGACGAGCTGCGACCCGTCGAGCAGCAGCTGCGTCATCGGCGGCGCGGTCGCCTCCAGGCTGACGAACACGTCGCCGAACTGGGGCAGGACGAAGAAGACGAGTGCCGCGAACACGATGACGGCCACCAGCATCAGCACGCACGGGTAGGCGAGCACGCCGCGGAGCGCACCGCGGAGGCGGATCTCGTTGCGGAGCAGCTCGCACTGCCGGGCGAGCACGTCGGGGACACGGCCGGAGGCCTCGCCGGCGGCGATGCTGGCGACGTACGCCTCGCCGAACACGTCGGACCGACGCTGCAACGCCGCCGATAGGGCCGAGCCCGAGGCGACGTCCTCGTAGATCCCCACGAGCACCGTCTTGAGCGCCGGCTTGCGACACTCGGTGGAGACGTTCTTGAAGGCCTCGGCGAGGTCGATACCCGCGCGGCACATGATCGAGAGCTGCGTCGTCAGCATCAGCAGGTCGGCCTTGCCGATCCGCGTCCCGCCGAACCAGGCGAGGCTCGCACCCTTGGAGACCCCTGCCTCGACCGCGGCCTTCGCCTCCACGGCGAGCGCGAACAGGTTCTGTTCGCGCAGCAGTCGGCGGGCCTCCACGGCGGTGGAGGCCTCGATGACGCCCGTCGTTACGGCGCCCGTCGTCGACTTGGCCTTGTAGGTGAAGTTCACGGTTTCGAGCTGTTCTCTCGTCGGGTCTCAATCAGTCGAAGTGGGCCGCGCGGATGACCTCGTCGAGCGACGTCCGTCCCTCCTGGGCGAGCCGTACACCCTCGTTCAGCAGCGTCGTCCCGCCCTGTTCACGGTGGAAACGGCGGAGCTCCTCGAGGTCGGGGTTCCTGCCGATGAGTTCGCGGAGCTGACCGTCGACGAACAGGATCTCGTAGATGCCGACGCGTCCCTCGAAGCCGGTGTCGTAGCAGTTCCGGCAGCCCTCGCCGCGGACGAACTGCCGGCGGCGGTCGCCGCGGAAGCCGACGAGGTCGAGTTGTTCGTCCGGGGGGAAGTACTGCGTGGAGCAGTGCGGGCAGTTCGTGCGGACGAGCCGTTGGGCGACCACCCCGGCGAGCGACGCCGCGATCTTGAACGGGACGATCCCCATGTCGACGAGCCGCGTGATCGCCCCGGCGCTGTCGTTGGTGTGCAGCGTGCTGAGCACGAGGTGGCCCGTCAGCGACGCCTGCACGGCGACCTCGGCCGTCTCGCGGTCGCGGATCTCGCCGATCATGATCACGTCCGGATCCTGCCGAAGGATCGACCGCAGCGCCCCGGCGAACGTCAGCTTGGACGCGGCGCTGGCCTGCACCTGGTTGACCATCTCGAGCTGGTACTCGACGGGGTCCTCCACCGTGACGATGTTGGTGTGCACCGACTTCACGAGTTCGAGAGCCGAGTACAGCGTCGTCGTCTTGCCGCTGCCGGTGGGGCCCGTGACGAGGGCCAGCCCGAACGGCTTCTTGAGGATGCGGCTCAGCGTCTGGTACTGGTGGTCCGGGATGCCGAGCCGACCGAGGTCGAACGTCACGTTCGCCCGGTCCAGCACGCGGAGCACGACCTTCTCGCCGAGCACGGTCGGCAGCGTCGAGACGCGGAGGTCGATCTTGCGGCCGTCGACGACGACGTGGACGCGGCCGTCCTGCGGCAGCCGGTGCTCGGCGATGTCCATCTTCGCGAGCACCTTGATGCGGCTGACGATCGCGGCGTGGTGCTCCGGGCGTGGTCGCAGGATCTCGCGGAGCTGCCCGTCGACGCGCACCCGGACGACGGAGGAACCGTGACCCGGCTCGATGTGGACGTCGCTCGCTCCCTGCCGCACCGCGTGCACCAGCACGTAGTTCACGAGACTGATGACCGGACTCTCGCCGGCGAGCGTGGTCGCCTGGTGCAGGTCGATGTGGACGGCGTCCTCGTCGACGCGAACGGCGTCCCCGTCCACGTCGGCGGTCACCGCGTCGACCGTGAAGTCCTCCTCGTAGGCACGCGGCAGCAGTCGCTCGACCGACGACTCGAAGGCGAAGGCCGGCTCCACCCGGAGCCCCGTGATCCGTTCGAGGTCGTCGATGACGGAGAGGTCTTGCGGCTCGGCCATGGCGACGTGCAGCGTGCCACGCACCTCGAACAACGCGAGCACCCGACGTTCCTCGGCGACCTCCCGGGGAATTCGCTTGACGACGGCGGGATCGACGAGACCCTCGCGGAGCCGGGCCGCCGGGACGCTGAGCCGCTCCTCCATGAAGGGAAGCAGGTCCTCCTCCGAGACGAGTCCCATCTCGAGCAGCACCTCGCCGAGTCGGCGGCCGGACTGCTCGGTGAGGGCGCGGGCGAGGTCCGACTCCTCCAGCAGACCGGCCTCCGCGAGCTGCTGTCCCAGCGGCTTCCCGCGTGGCGTCGGAGCGTTCCCCGTGAGCGGCACCGGACTCGGCGGCCTTGGCTCGGGGGACTGGAGTTCGTCGACGGTCGTCGTCATCGGGCAAAGCTCCCCGCAGCCGAGACCGGGTCGTCGTACAGGTCGAACTCCCGGTCGAGACGGGTGACGTGCAGCACGTCTCGGCAGAGGGCGTTCGGGGCGGCGACGACGAGGGCACCGCCACGGGCCGTGCAGCGGTCGCGGAGGTCGAGCAGCAGTTCGAGGCCGGTGCTGTCGAAGTAGGGTGTCTGCCCGAGGTCGAAGACAACGTGCGGTTGGCCGTGCTCGGCGCGTTGCTCGAAGAGCTCGAGGATGCCCTCGACGGCGTCGGCGGCGAGCGCAGCGTCCCCGGAGATCACGTCGACGCTGCCGTGTTGCGAGTGCTTGTACACGCGAGTCCTCCGGTCAGCCGGCGAGCGAGACGGTGAAGCGGGTGCCCTTGTCGAGTTCGCTGTGTACGGTGACGTCGCCGCCGTGCAGTCGGATCACCTCACGGGTGAAGGCGAGGCCGAGGCCGTTCCCGGCGACGTCGCGAACTCGGTCGTCGTCGCTGCGGAAGAACTTCTCGAAGACCCGCTCGACCTCGTTCGGGGCGATGCCGATGCCGGTGTCCTCGACGTGGATCCGCAGGCCGTCTTCGGTTCGCTCGACGACGAGCCGAACCGTCCCCTCGTCCGGCGTGTACTTCGCCGCGTTGCCCAGCAGGTTGACGAGGGCGGCGGCGAACTTGTCCTTGTCCAGGTGCAACTTGGGGAACTTCTTGGGGAACGTCGTCTCGAAGGCGATCCGCTTCCCCTCCATCTGCGGGCGGACCTTGTCGCAGACCTCGGCGACGAGGCGACCGAGATCGGTCTCGTGCCGGACGAGCGACAGGGCGCCCGACTCCATCTGGTCGATGCTGAGCAGGTCGTCGACGAAGCGGGAGAGCCGCGTGACCTCGGCGTCGATGATGTTGCAGAACTCCTTCTGCCGGTCGACGTCGGTCACGTCGAGGAGGGCGAGCGTCTCCGAGTACGCCTTGATGTTGGCGAGCGGCGTCCGCAGCTCGTGCGTGGCGGAGGAGACGAAGTTGTCCCGCATCGCCTCTGCGAGCTTCTGCTGCGTGACGTCGCGGATCGTCCAGACGTGCGTGGCCGATCCGCCCGCCGTGTCGAGCAGCGGGTGACGGGCGATGCGGAGGACGCCGTCGGTGGGGACGCTGCCGAGCGACGACTCGACGACGACGGGCCGGTCGGAGTCGACGAGTTTGGCGAGGTCCGCCTCGGAGACGCGGAGGAACTGTTCGACGTTGCGGCCGTTGACCTCGGCGTCGTCGATCCCGAGCAACATGCCGAAGGCCCGGTTCGTGAACCGCAGCACGCGTCCGGCGGTGACGGCGACGCCGTCGGGGAGGCTGTCGAGGACGACGTCGCACTCGCGGCGCTTCAGTCCGCCGATGGTCTCGCGGAGCCGGTTGGCGACCGCCTCGAGCGAGGCCTGCCGGCCGACGACGTCGACGAGTTCGTTCCAGGCGGTCGCCGTCACGTCCCTTTCCGGGACGTGCCTTAGACGGCGGACGTCGAACTCCGCACCCAGCGTACCGAGTTGGTCGGCGATGCGGAGTGGTGCGTCGAGCAGCTGCCGCAGTCGTGAGACCGTCGCGAGGACCGTCAGCACGACGAGCCCGGCCGTCAGGAGGACCGCGGCGCGGAGGTCGTCGTGGAAGACGGACCAGACGGGGAACACCCCGGCGGCGCAGACGGCGATGCGGAGACCGACGACGGCGAGGAGCGTGCGGGAAGGGTTGTTCGCGAGCACGAGGACACTCCTTCGACGATTCACTGTGGGCAGCGTTCTCCGCTCGCGGCCCGTACGAGACTCACTCGACGGCGAGCGCGGTTGTCGCGGCTCTCACGGAGTTCACGATCTCCGACGTGCTGAACGGCTTGAGGGCGACGTCGATGACACCGAACTCCTCGCGGAGCTCGAGGGCGTCGAGTTCGAACCCCTTCGCCGAGCAGAACAGGATCGGCACCACGGCGTGCTTCGCCTGCCCTCGGAGGTGGCGGCAGAGATCGACGCCCGAGGCCCCCGGCATCTGGTGGTCGGTCAGCACGAAGTCGAACGTGGAGGTCTCGCAGACCTCGATCGCCTCGGTCCCGCTGCGGGCCAGGGTCACGTCGAATCCCTCGCGTTCGAGTGCGAACGAGAGGACGTTGCCCATGGCCCGGTTGTCCTCGGCCACGAGAACCTTCGGGGATCGGTGGACGTCGTTCACGGATCGACCTCCGGACGGAACGGTGAGGAGCCGAGTCGAGGCTCGGATCACCAGCTGACATAGGAGGCGTCGTTGACGGCGAAGTCGCCGGTCGACGCGTTGTAGACCCAGCCCTCCGAACCGCCGGAGACGGCGATCGGGTCGGCGGCCGAGGCGCCGACGGTGGCGTTCGTGTTGCCGACCTGCGCCGTCGGGAAGGGCCCCTTCAGGTACGGGCCGAGGTCGCTGGCGAGGTCGGTGGCGGCCGACGGGTAGTTGCCGGTCTGCGAGCGGTACAACTCGAGCGCGTCGCGGACGACCGTCAGCGAGTGCCGCGTCGCGTTCTCGCGGGCGTTCGTGGCGGTGTTGAACATCTTGGGAGCGGCGACCGCCGCGATGATGCCGATCACCAGCACCACGACGACGAGTTCGACCAGCGTGAAACCGTGTCGTTTCCGACCATTGACTCGTTTGCCCATTGTTTCGATTCCCCGATTGGATCAGGTGACTGTGCGTTTCGTACCTCGTGGCCCGAGTTCGCACGGAGTGCCGGGCGGGCAAACGTAGGTTGCAACGGATGGGAGTCAAACGGACGTTGCCGAAAAGCAGCGTTTCCACCCATTCGGACTTCTTGAACGTCGCCGTGCGTGACCTACGTTTGCCCGTTCGCCGTTGCGCAGCCGCCGACGAAGGCGTGCGCGGTCTCATCCGGAGTTCGACGTGCTCCCGCGACCCGTCACAACCCGGCCAACCGGACGCCGACGTGGCTTCACGCTCGTCGAGTTGGTGCTAACCGTGTTGATCATGGGGATTCTCGCGGCGACGGCAGCCCCGCGGTTCAGCGGTGCGCTGCACGACCGCCGGGCCGAATCCCTCGCCCGACGGCTCGTCTCGGACCTCACGCTCGCCCGTCGAACGGCCATGTCGCACAGCACCGTGCAGTCCGTGGAGTTCAAGACGACGCCCTACGTCGGCTACGAGCTGCCCGGCGTCCCGATGCCCGGCCACCACTCTGAGAACTACGTCGTCGACTTCGGCGTGACGGTCGGGCCGACCGCCGTCCTGTCGGCCAGCTTCGACGGCGGGCCGTCGGTCACGTTCGACATGTACGGCCAGCCGCGGACCGGCACCGCTTTCACGCCCCTCTCCAGCGGCACGGTCGTCGTCGGCTCGGGATCCCACACGCGGACGGTCGTCGTCGATCCGGTCACCGGGAGGGCCCGAGTCCAGTGATCCGAACGCACCGACGCCCGCGAGCCGGCTACACGCTCGTCGAGACCCTCGTCGCGATGGGCTCGGCGACCTTCCTCCTAGTCGGCCTCGCGACGACGCTCGCGATCGCGACCTCCGCGCTCGACACGGACTTCGTCGACCGCGACCGGGCCGTTCTCGGCGAGGCCCGTTCGTCGCTGCAGTCCGACCTCGCCGCCGCCCGGCACTTCACCGAGCGGACGGCCAACTCGGTCACGTTCGCCGTGCCTGACAGGAGCAATGACGGCAAGGCCGACCTGCTCCGCTACGCCTGGTCCGGCACCCCGGGCGACCCGCTCACCGTCTCCGTCGACGGCGGCCCCGCGGCCACGGTCCTCGAAGACGTGCAGAACTTCGACCTTAGCTACGAGACCGAGACCTTCTCGCCGCCCACGCTCAGCGCACACGCTGGTTATCCGCACGTCTACGCCAACGAGGAGTCCGGCGTCCCGAACACGCAGATCGCGACACGGTTCAACGTGCTCGACCCGATCACGGTCACGGCCGTGACGGCGTTCGTCGGGGGGCACGGCAGCAAGGACTTTCGCGTGGCCGTCTACGGGGACAACGGCGGCGAGCCGGACGCGTTGGTGGTCGAGTCGTCGAGGGTTCGCACGCCCTCGTTGGCCGCGTGGACCACGGTCAGCGTCCCGGACACGCCCCTCACGCCCGGCGACTACTGGCTGGCCGTTGCCTTCGAGCACGGCTTTCAGTCCTACCAGTACACGACGGGCGGGGGCGATGTTCGCACTCGGTCGCACGACGCGGTGAGCAACGGGTTCCGGACCACGTGGGGGACGTCGGACGAGACCGAGGACCGCCGCATCTCGATCTACGCCGTGCACGGGACGAACTGATGGCCCGTCACGCTCGAGCACGACAACCCGATCGTCGCGGACGCGCTGGACTGACGCTCGTGGAGGTGGCCGTCTCGACGTTGCTGGTCGGGCTGCTCCTGGTCGGGGCGCTCCGGTCGGTCGGTTCAGTGTGGCGGACCTGGCAGGAGGCGGCCGCCCGCACCCAGCGGATGAACCTCGCCCGCGAGATGATGGCCGAGGTGCTCGACCAGCCCTACTACGACCCGGACGGCGTCGACGTCGCCTTCGGGCTCGACTCCGGCGAGTCCTCCGCGAATCGATCGACGTTCGACGACTCGGACGACTTCGACGGCTGGACCGCCTCGCCCCCGGAGGACCGAACCGGCACGGACCACCCCAACCTGACGGGCTGGACCCGCTCCGTCGTCGTCGACCACGTCTCCGCGGCCGACCCGAACACCGTCGTCTCCGACGTCGCCGGCGAGCAGGGCGTCCGTCGCGTCTCGGTCACCGTCACCGACCCGACAGGTCGCTCGACGACGCTCGTCGCCGTTCGCGCGCTGCCGGGCGAGTATCCGCGGTCGCCGGACGTCGCCTCGTCCGCCGTCTCGCGGATCGGGGTCGCCCTGCAGGCGGGCACGGGGCCGGCGGTCGAGTCCGTGGTCGACGTCACCAGCGAGGCGTACGACCGATGAGGAGAGCCGTCCGAGCACGACCTCGTCACCGATCTCGCCGCGGCTACCTGTACGTCGCCGTGATGATGGTCTCGGTGATGGTCTCGGTGATGGGGTTCGCCGCGATTCGCATCGCCCACGACGGGCTGCGGACGGCGACCGCCCGGGCCGACTGCGAGGAGGCAACCCTCCTCGCCCGCACGGCAGTCGAGTTCGGCGTGAACCGAGTCGACTCGAATGCAACGTGGCGGACGACCTACGTCAGCGGGAACACGGCCGAGACCTTTTCCCTCGGCAACGGCACGTTCGAGTGGAAACTGACCGACGACGACGGAGTCCTCGCCGACGACGGAACCGACTCCGTCTGGCTCACCGGCACCGGCCGCGTGAACGACGCCGTCGTGGTTCGTCGCGTCCGGCTGGTCCCCGCGGGGGACGCGCTCGACTGCCTCGGCGTCCCGTTGTGCGTGAACTCGAACCTGACGGTCGCCACGCTCGTCGACCTCACGACGGACACGGTGCTCCACGCCAACGGGAACCTGACCGCGACGGCCGTCGACGCGGACGTCCTCGGCGACGCATCCGCAACGGGAACCGTCAGCGGGGACGTCTCCGGTACCTCCGTCAGCGGCGCGGCAACGCGGACGCTTCCTGGTAGCGACGTGTTCGACTTCTACCTCGACAACGGCACCCAGATCGACGTCGACGCCCTTCCCGGGTCCGGTGCGAACACGCCGGTGATCGAGAACCTCGTGCTCGCCCCGACGGTGAACCCGTTCGGCGGCGGGACGAACCCGCTGGGCATCTACGTCGTCGACTGCGGTTTCAAGACGCTCACCGTGCGGAACTGCCGAATCGTCGGGACGCTCGTCGTGCTGAACCCCGGTTCGGCCAGCGGCGTGTCGGGCTCGGTTCACTGGGAGCCGGCCGCTCCGAACTACCCCGCACTGCTCGTCGCGGGGAGCTTCCGGATCGGGCACGACGTCGACGCCCTCAGCGAGTCGACGCACGCGACGAACTTCAACCCGGCCGGCGTGCCCTACCACGGCTCGTTCGACGGGGACACGTCCGACACCTACCCGTCGCACCTCCGCGGGATCGTCTACACGTCCGACACGCTCGTGCTCCCGTTCGGCAGCCCGACGGCGAAGATCGTCGGATGTGCCGTCACCCAGTCGGTGATCGCCACCTCGCCGACGGAGTTCTGCTTCTCCGACGTCCATCTGAACGATCCGCCGCCCGGGTTCCGTAGCGGTCCGAAGATGGCGATCTCGCCGACGAGCTGGCACCGGGACGTGGCTCCGTAGTCCGGCTCGCGTTGCCGGAGGAGGTCGCGTGTTGCCCACGGGCAACGTCGTCGCCGGGACTCGGCATGCTGGGCAAGGCTGAAGTCTCGACGTCGTCGCGTGTTCGGACGACCGCCGTCGTCAGACGTGCGCGAGGCACTCCGCTTGCATTCGTTGTTCCCCGTTCCATGGCGAACGGGGGGCGGCGGGATGCGACGACCGATCAGCAGCGTGCTACGAATCGCGATCGCGACGGGCGTGGCCGTGTGCGGGGGACTTGCGAGCAACGTCGAGGCGGTCGAGCGCGGTGACGCGGTCGTCCTTCGGCTCTCCGACGGTCGTGTCGCACGTGGCGTGCTCGACTCCGAACCGTCGAGCGACCACGTGGTGCTGGCGACCTCGACTGACGGGATCGAGGTTCGCAGCCGGTTCGCGGCCGACCGCGTCCTCTCGATTCTCGCGGCCGACGAGTTCGACCGGGACAACGGGACGATCCTGCTCGACGGAGCCGCCCCCGGTCCACGCCGTCCGACCGCGTCCGCCGCGCGACGACCTCGCGTCCGGTCACTCTCGATCGCAGCACGGGTCGCGAACTGGGACGCGGACCCCGAGATCGACGGACTGCTGGTGCACGTCGTCCCGCTCGACGACGACGGCGAAGTCGTCCCGGTCGACGGCACTCTGAACTTCGAGCTGACGCTGCAGCAGTTCGCCACCAGGCGGCAACTGCCGTGGCGGCGGCGCGACCGTCCGTTCTTCACGTCCGACCGCTGGAGCGTCCCGCTCCGGGCGAGCGACTTCGGCCTTCACGGGGCGTACGTGCGACTCCCCTTCAAGCAGGCGCATCCGGAGATCGATCTCGACGTCGCGCCGAACGGCCTGCTCCGTGGGCGGCTCGGCGTCCGGGGGCAAGGCGTGTTCGAGGCGTCCGACGCGGACGTTCGCCTGCGGCGCTTCAGCCGGTTCCGAGACGAACTCGAGCAACTGACCGGTCAGCGGTTCCACCAGAGGGAGCGCGTCGGGCGGTGGCCGAGCTCGTCGTCGTCGCGGCTGCGGACGTTCCCGTAGGCCGGGTCGGGCGACGTCAACCGACGGCGGTCGTGGGGGTCGTCGGGATCGGCTCGTTCACCAGGCCGGCGACGCGGTCGAGTTGCTCGTCGAGCCGCTGGGCCCCTTCGCGGACGGAGACGCCGATGCGGACGGCCCACAGCGGCACGTCGCCCAGGTTCTCCTCGCGAACCTTCACCAGGTCCTTCTCAGTACACAGCACGAGCGGTGCGTCGAGTTCCGCGACCTGCTCGGTGAGCCGTCGGACGTCGTCCGGACCGAAGGCGTGGTGGTCCTCGAACTCGAAGAAGGCGAGCAGGCGGACGCCCAGGGACTCCAACGACCGCCGGAACGCGGCCGGGTTGCCGACGCCGCAGAAGGCGACCGCCGGTGCGCCGCGGAGAGAGTCGAGCGTCGACGTCGCCCCGGCGGCGTTGACGAGGACCTTCGGCGGGAAGGCGACCTCGACGGGCGGCCGGCCGGTCACCGACTCGATCTCGCGACGGACGGCCGCTCGCTGCGACTCCTCCGACTGGTCCACGCGGGTGAGAAGCACGAGGTCGGCCCGCCGGAGTGCCGTTCGAGGTTCGCGGAGCAGTCCGCGGGGCAGCATGCGGCCGAATCCCCAGGGCTCGAGTGCGTCGACGAGGGCGATGTCGAGATCCCGGCCGAGGCGTCGGTGCTGAAAGCCGTCGTCGAGAACGAGCACGTTCGCGTTCTTCTCACGGACGGCCTTGCCGGCCGCGGACACGCGGTCCTGCCCCTGGACGTGGGGGACGCCGCGGCACAGCAGGTCGAGGACGCGTTTCTCGTCGTTGGTGCCGTCCGGTCCGGCCTTGTAGCCGCGGCTGAGGATCGCGGGGCGGCAACCGCGGTTGGACAACTGGTTGACGACGTGGGCGACGACGGGCGTCTTGCCGGTTCCGCCCGCGACGACGTTGCCCACGCTGACCACGGGCACCTCGGCCGCCGTCGTCGCCTTGAGGCCGACGTCGTACAGCCAGCCGTTGAGTCGGCTCCCGGTCGCGTACGGAATCGAAGCGAGACTCAGCCCGAGTCGCGCGGCTGACGGAAGGAGTCCGCGCCGGTCGCCGGAGACGATCTCCCGGTAGGCTTGCTGGTCCATCGCCAAGCAGTCGTCCGTACCCGAGGTGCGGCGAGTCGTTCGCCGCGTCCGCCCGGCCGTCACGGCGGCACGGGCTGCTGACTGCCCGGTTCGGCCCGGCCCGAGCGCGTCGGATTCTACCAGCGGGCGGTCGTCGGTGCGGCGGTCACGCGACACGGTCGGCTCGATTCGCCGAATCTTCACGACGGGCCTGCGGCCGGGGCTCCGGTGTCACCAGGTCCAGGTGAGGGCGAAGTCCCAGCCGTGGGTGTACCACTGCGTCCGGTGCGTGGCGAGGTTCGACCGGAGTCGCGGAACCTGGGGCTGGCCGAGGTACTCGATGTTGTACTGTGGGCGGGCCTGTTCCCAGAGGAGTACGACGGAGTAGCCGACGTGGACCTTGGCCTTCTCCAGCCAGCTGCAGTTCTTGAGGACGGGGATGACGCCGATGACGTCGAAGTCCAGGCCGATCTCCTGTTCGAACAGCGGGGAGACGTGCGTGTGGGTTTCGCCGCCGTCGAAGGCGAGGCCCGGCTGGAAGTTGGGGTCGAAGCCGTCGCCGACGCCGTAGCCGCCGATGTTGTACTCCGTGACGTTGACCATGATGCCGACCTTGGTGTGGCCGTTGATCGCGAAGGTGTCGCCGCCGAAGCCGTAGTCGATCCCGATCTCCGGCCCGAACAGGTTGCTGCGGACGCTGGAGAAGAGTTCCGTCGTGTAGCTGGGGACGAGGGGCGTGACCGGACCGGTGATCGAGCCGTCTTCGTTGATGGTGTAGTCGAAGCCGCTGTCCCGGCCGACGAAGGAGAACTCCTCGAAGATGTAGAGGTAGCGGAACCCGGGTGTGACGCGGAACCGGACCTCCTTGCGGGGCCACATGTCGTTCGTGAACCAGTTGACGCCACCGCCGAAGTAGGTGCTGCTGAAGTTGATCCGGAAGAGCTGGTCGTACGGGACGACGACCCCGCCGGCACCGTTGTCGAGCGGCAGGCCGTGCGTGATGGAGGTGGTGTCCTCGCGCGGGCCGATCGCCGTGCCGCCGCGACCACGCTCGTAGCGGGCCTCGTTCTCCGGGGTCGCGAACCCGTTGAACTCGATTCCCGAGCCCCACGGCTCTTGCCACCCGAAGATCATCCGGACGCCCGGCGTGCTCTCGAGCTTGTCACGGAACTGCCCGACGAGCTCCTGGTTGATCGAGCCCTCGGTGACGACGTCGCCGTTGGTCGGACCGAACGGATCCTCGTGGAAGGCACTGGTGTCGATGGCTGAGAAGTTCGAGGCGACCCCCGTGCCGCCTGCCCCGACAGGCACGATGGGGGCCCCGACGAGCGTGCGGAAGCGGTTCGGCTTGCGGACCTGCAGGAGTGTGGCACCGAGGCGGGCGTGGAATTTTCGGCCGCCGTTGGTGACGTCGCGATACCAGAGCCCGTCCTTGATGCGATGCTGCTCCATCGCGTGTTCGTAGGGAGAGATGCGGGGCCACGGCTGTGTGCCTGGGGGCAGCATGCCCGGCCCGCCGGGCCCGGGACCGGGGGCTCCGGTCGGAACCCACCCGGGCTGTCCCGGCATGGGAGCGGAGACCGCGTGCAGGGCGCTCAGCCCCTGCGAGCCCACGCCTTGGCCGGCGCTGGGGTCTTGGAAGGGCGGCGTGCCCAGCGGAGCGCCGGTCGCCGTCTGCAGGAACTGCGGGCCCTGGGCGTACACGTTCGCCGAAGCTGCGAACGCGATTGCCAAAAAGGCCACGGCTGCCATCCAGGTGCGGAGTCGCATCAGCTCGTCCCTGCTAGCCCGATTGCGAAAGGTGACCCGCGAGCACGTTCGCCCCGGCCACGATCCTCGAATTCCCGGCACCACGCCCCCACGTCCTCGGGCGCGTGATCCCGAACATGTCGGAGGTATCGGTTCGCGCCCTAGTGAATCTGTAACGATTGTCCCGGACGTGCCGGATTTTCGGCGCGTAACGGTTCCGGGGGGCTCATCGAGGGCACCTGCAGGGCGGTGGCGGCGCAAACGCAATGAGGGCTGCCGCTTGCGGCGAGTCTTGCGGATCGCGCTACTCGCCCAGCATCCGCTTCTCGACGGCGAACGTCACGCCAGCGACCGCGGCACTCAGGGCGGCCCCCCACAGAACGTCGATCACGACCAGCTTCAACGGCCACCGTTCCAGCGTGGCCATGTTGGTCAGCTCGTACGTCAAATACGTGTACGTCCCGTAGAGCGCCGCCATGCCGACGACCCCGCCCAGCGTCCGGTCGGGTCGCCCCGGTCGGACGCCGAACACGAGGATGCCCGAGACAAAGCAGAGGTAGAAGGCCCCTGCCGCGACGAAGTTCGGCGGCTTGTGCAGCAGGTGCCCGATCTGGTCCTGGTACAGATCGACGGCGATCACGCCGAGCCAGACGGCGTCGATGGCCAGGAAGACGACCAGCGCGACGAAGTACGTCACCAGGATTCGGCGGAGGAGCACGGCAACCTCGTCGTGGAGCGGGCGGACTCTTCTATAGTTGGGCGACGAGGGCCGGAATCAACTTCGCCAGCCGCTCGCCACCGATGCCGGCGACCTCCACGATCTTCTCGATCTCGACCGGCTCGAGGGCGTCCGGCAGGCACATGTCGGTCACGATCGAGAAGCCGACGCACTTCATCCCAGCGTGCTTGGCGACGATCACCTCCGGCACGGTCGACATGCCGACGACGTCCGAACCCAGCAGCCGAAGCATGCGGTACTCGGCCCGCGTCTCCAGGTTCGGCCCGGCGACCCCCACGAACACGCCCTTCTGGAACGGCAGCTTGTGCTCCCGGGCCGTCTCGATCGCCTTGGCGACCAGTTCCTGGTCGAACGGTTCGAGCATGTCCGGGAACCGCGGGCCCAGGTTGTCGTCGTTGACACCTCGCAGCGGGTTGTCGCCCATCAGGTTGATAACGTCCTCGAGGATGCAGATGTCCGCGAGCGCGTACTGCGGGTTCATCCCGCCGGCGGCGTTGGTCACCACGAGCGTCTCCGCCCCCAGCGCCCGCATCACGCGGACCGGGAACGTGACCTGCTTCATGGTGTACCCCTCGTAGAAGTGGAACCGCCCCTCCATCGCGACGATCGGCTTGCCGCTGAGCGTCCCGCAGACGAGCTGCCCCGCGTGCTCCTTCACCGTCGAGGTCGGGAAGTGCGGGATCTCCTCGTACGGAATGGTGGCTGCCGTCTCGATCTGCTCGGCGAGGCCGCCGAGACCCGTGCCGAGGATCAGCCCGGCCGCCGGAGCGGTGTCGAACTCCGAGGCGATGAACTGTCGGGCGTCCTCGATCTGCTGGGCGAGTTCGAGCATGGGAGTCCTTTCTCACGATGGGGGCCGAGGGAACGGCACGCGCCGATGCCGACGGCCGGATTGTCTCGACCCACGCCGAAAACGCAACGCCCGCGACCGACGTGACGACACCCGCCGCCGTGGCGTAGACTCCTCGTTCCGAAAGTCCTCCCGAACTCGCTCGGCTCGCCGTGACCGACACACCGCTCACCCCGCTGCTGGAGGTCGAGAACCTCTCCGTCCGCTACCCCGTCTGGGGGGGCGTGCTCCGTCACAAGGTGGGCGAGGTCCGGGCCGTCGACGGCGTCTCCTTCACCGTTCACCGCGGCGAGACGCTCGGCCTCGTCGGCGAGTCCGGTTGTGGCAAGACGACCGCCGCCAAGGCGATCGTCAACATCTTGAAGGACACCGTCCCCGGCGTCGTCGAGGAGGGACGCATTCTCTTCCACCACGCCGACGGCAGCGTCGTCGACCTGCTGGAACTCCGGCGGTCCGACATGAAGCGGTTCCGGGCCGAGATCCAGATGATCTTCCAGGACCCGTTCTCCTCGCTGAACCCGCGGATGACGGTGCAGGAGATCGTCGAACGACCGCTGAAGGTGCACACGAGCAAGACGGCCGACGAACGCCGCGACGAGGTCGCCGGCCTGCTCGACAAGGTCGGCCTTCAGCCCGAGTACATGCAGCGGTACCCGCACGAGTTCTCCGGCGGGCAGCGGCAGCGGATCGGCATCGCCCGGGCGCTCGCCGTCCGACCGCAGCTCATCGTCGCCGACGAACCGGTCTCCGCGCTCGACGTCTCGGTCCAGAGCCAGGTCGTCAACCTGATGATGGATCTGCAGGACGAGTTCGACCTGACGTACGTCTTCGTCGCGCACGACCTGTCCGTCGTCTACCACATCAGCGACCGCATCGCCGTGATGTACCTCGGCGACCTCGTCGAGATCGGCGACGCCGAGACCGTGTACCACCAGCCGGCCCACCCGTACACGCGGGCCCTGTTGTCCGCCGTGCCGCATCCCCAGCCGGATCGCACGCGGCCGGAGCGAATCGCGTTGACGGGCGAGATCCCCTCGCCGCTCAACAAGCCGGGCGGCTGCAGCTTCCATCCCCGCTGCCCGCAGGCCCAGCCGTCGTGTTCCGAGTCGGTCCCCGACCTGCTCCCGATGTCGCCCGGCCAGCTGGCCGCCTGCCCGGTGACCGATGCCGTGAAGAAGGAGGCGACCGCTGCCGAGTTACCCGCGGAGTGAGTCGCCCGCCGACCGGCCCCGTCAGACGGGGTTGCGACGGGCGAGGACTTCCTCGACGGCGGCCTCGAACGCCTCGATCCCCTCGTCGAGCCGGCGAAGCTCTTCCGGCGGCAGGCTGCGTCCTCCGAACCGGACGTCGTGGAAGCTGCGGACGACGGCGACGGGCGCGAGCGGGCTCTCGAGTCCCTCCTCGGCGACGCGGTTCGTCACCTCGACCGCGAACTCGCCGTGCGTCTGCGTCGATCCGCGCTTCAGTCCGAGCCGCTCGCAGGACTGTTGGAACCGCTCGTAGAACACGACGACCTGCCGGGCCGCCGCTCCCTCGGCCAACTGTGGCCAGAGCAGGTTTCGCACGAGGCGGAACAGGTACAGCGAGAGACGGACGCCGCCGTACGCGAGCAGCAGCAGGAAGAACGTCACGAGGAATCCGGACGGGCTGAACCACCGGTCGGGCGAGCCGGCGAACTCCTTGACCTGGTTCCACAACGCCCGCCGGGACTCCGCCTCGCCCTGCAGCGTTCGCCAGACGGTGAGGAGGAAGTTGCGCACCGGGCGGTAGAACTGCGTGTTCTGTTTGTAGGAGTTCATCCGCAGGACGTAGCGGTCCCACTGGTCGACGACGAACCGCCGGACGTTGCCGATGGTCCCCTGGTTGCGGGCGTTGCTGGCGACGCTCTCGCTCCGTTCGACGGACGGCGTCGGGTCGAAGACGACCCAGGTGCCCTCGTTGACGGCCTCCCGCCGCGTGCCGCGGAGGATCAACTCGATCGGTTCCTCCGTGATGTACGCCTCGACCCAGGCGTGTGCGTGCCGCTCCTCGACCTCGAAGTAGCCCGTCAGCCGGTTCTTTCCGCCTCCTTTGAAGCCGGTGACGACGCGGGCCGGGACGTTCACGTTCCGCAGCATCAGCGTGAGCGCCGAGGCGTAGTACTCGCAGTGGCCCGTCTTGGTCTCGAACAGGAAGTTCTCGACCGGATCGACGCCGACTGGCCGGCGTTGCCCCTCGAGCGAGTAGGCAAACCCTCCCTCGGACTGGAGGTACCGGTTGAACTTTTCGGCCACCTCCCGGGGCGAGAGTCGGCCGCCCCGCATCTCGGCGAGCTCGTCCGCCACGAAGCCCTGGAGCCGAGGCATCGCCGGTCGTTCCAAAAGGTCGTCCAGCTGTCCGTACCACCGCTCCCGCAACGTCATTCGCCTGGGCTCGGAGACGACGTTCTCGCCCCGCCGCCGCGGCGAGTACGCGACGTACTCGATCCCCTTCGCCCCGCGGAACGACGCCTCCCGCCGCACGACCGACGTGTTCGGCTCCACGACCGCGCCGACGGGATCGTTCCGCTCGCGAATCAGCACGCGCTCGACCGGGTTGACGGCGAAGAGGATGTCCGTGCCGACGTCGGCCAGCCGGTACTCCTGACGCACTGCGTCCCGCGGGGGCGTGTTCCGGTACTGCAGTCGTCTCGCCTCGCGACCGGCCGACCACCTCCCGTCCTCGTACTTCGTCAACGCCTTCCCGCGGAACAGCGGCTCGTCGTAGCCCATTCGGTTCGCGTACTCGTACAGGTCGAGCTCCTCGCCGCTCACGCCGTCGAATGCCCGGACCTCGAGCACCCGTTCGTTGCTCTCCAGGATGCGGCCCAGCTCGCCCAACTCGACCGATTCGGAGAAGCCGGTCATCGTCGTCTGGCCGAAGGAGAACTCGTCGGCCCCGTTCGCGAGCGCGTCCGTCATCAGGTTGTTGCGGGGGAACAGCAGGAACACGACGACCGCGACCGCCATCGAGCCGAACGTCGTCGAGACGACCCCGGCGGCGAACCGCGGGCCGAACACGCGTCCCCGGTCGTCCCCGGTGACGACCGTCCCGGTCGAGGACGTTGCACGCAGCAGGTCGAATCCCACGCCGACTCCCGAGTCCGTCGCGGTCTCCGCGGCGTCGGCCCCCTTGGCGTAGGCCCGGCGGACCGAGAACACGGTCAACGTCCAGATCGCGAGGAGGGCGTACCCGCAGAGGAGCAGCCCGTACCGGCCAGAGTCCTGCGGTTCGACGAGCAGCGTGCCGACCGCGACCTGCAGCACGGTCAACGCGCACACGTACCAGTACTTGCCCGCGGTGTGTCGCTGCAGCAGCACGAGCCAGGTGAGGTAGACGAGCAGGTGCACGCCGCCCCGCAGCTTGGCGTCGGCGGCCGACCCGAACGTGAACTCCATGATCGCGAACGGGAAGAAGACGAAGAAGCCGAGCGCGTTGGCCCAGACGCTGGAGAGGTAACGCTTTCGGGCCGAGAGGATGGCGGCCGCCACGGTGACCGGGACCGTCAGCAGCGTGGGGAACGCCGAGCCCTCGGCCGTCGCCAGCATCACGCTCGCCACGCCGGCCAACACGTGGATGCTGAGCCGGAAGCCGCGTTCGACGGCGCGCCGACGTGTGGAGACGTCGACCGCCGGTCCCGTGCTCGCGACCATCGTGGACGTTGCCGCTGGCGTCACGTCGTCTCCTTTCGGTCAGCTGAGGTCGAGCACGAACTGGAGAGAAACGGGCGAGCACTCGACGACCCGCATCCGGTCGACGAGTCGCCGCTGCTCGGGGGGCAGGTCGCCGGCCAGCCGTTGGACCTCGGCGGTCGGTCGGGTCGTCACGAGCAGCACGGCCGCACGACGAGCGAGGGCGTTCTCCGCCAACGGCACCAAGGCGGCGACGCCGGCGTTCGGTGAGGCCTCGGCGACCGCCAGCTCGTCGAGGAGACCCTCCACGCCCGCCGGGCCGGACCGACCTTCCCAACTCTGCAGGTCCCCGGCGGAGACGGCGACGTCGAGCGCCGCCTCGCGGTGTCGGGTCAACTCGTCGACGCACAGGGTCGCCACGAGACTGACGGCGAGTTCGACGCGCTCACGGTCCGCCTCGTCCGGCGTCTCCGGCTGCCAGAGGTCCACGAGGATCGCCAGCGGTGCGGCCGTCTCGGAGCGGAGGTCCTTCACGAGCAGCTCGCCCCGCCGCGCCGACGAACGCCAGTGGACGTGCCGCGTGCTGTCGCCGTAGCGGTACTCGCGGAGCTTCTGGAACTCGTCGGCCGCCATTCCCTCACGGCTGGACGAGGCGGGCACCGGGGACTGGTCCGTCGTCCGCGGGCGTCGCCAGTTGCGGGTCAGCCGGCCGACGCGGGGCTGCACGAGCATCTCGCCGTGCTCCTCGACCACCAACGTTCGTTCGACGAAGCCGAACGGGAAGCTCGTGCGAGCCGTCAGCGGACCGAACCGGTATCGTCCGCGTCGCATCGGCAGGACCTGGTAGCGGCTCGTCCTCGGTGTGCGGCACGGCAGCCTCAGCAGCGGCACTTCGGCCGTCAGCTGCTCTTCGTCGGTCACGATCTCGTCGCGGAGCACGACCAGCCAGGCGTTCATCCAGCGGTTCTCGTTGACCGCCTCGAGCTCTACCCAAGCCGGTTGACCGGCGACCGTGCGCGCGGGCAGACGACGGCGAAGCCGCAACCGCCGCAGCATGACGTTCGCCAGCCACCCGTTGAGAACGAACGGACCGGAGATCATCGAGGCGACGAGCATCAGCGGGTTGGACCGGCCGATCATCGAACCGGCGAACAACACCACCATGATGAGTAGTGCCCCGCCCGCCGGGAGGGTGAGTCGCACGGTCTGCCGCCGCCGCGGGCCACGATTGGAGAGGAGGCCGATCTGCCGCAGCCCCCACGCGAGACACGCCGTCGAGACGAGGACCTGAATCGCCACGCGGGCGAATCGCCACGGCGGGGCCACGTCCGGCCCGAACAGCAGCACGGCCGCGTTGACCACCCCGGCGAGGACCGCCAGCCATCCCCACATCCGGTTCGCCTGGACCGACGGGTCCTCCGCGTCGGACTTCTCGGTTCGCCGTGGCACGCCGTGTCTCCGTCGGTCACTTGTACGGACGCAAGTCGCGCTCGCGTCGCCAGCCGTTCAGCAGCGTGAACGCCGCCGGCTCCAACTTCAGAAAACGCACCAACTGTGACGAGCGGCACTTCAGAAAGGAAGCCGTCGTCCGAGGATCCGCCTCGTCGGCCGCCAGCCGGTCGAGAACCTCGGACAGGAGTGCTGGAAAATCGTCGTGCGTCGCGCTCACCGAGACCCGCTCGTTGCGGCAACGGCTCGACCACAGGGGCGAGGGCTCGTCGTCCGGTGCGGTCCGAATCTCGAGCGCTAGCCGAATCCGCAGTCGCCGGACGGCCTCGCGGCGATTCGCCTCTCCGCTACGCCGTTCGCTCGCCTCCGCGACGACGCCCGTCGGTCGATGCCTGAGCACGACGCCCGTCTCGACCTTGTTCCGGTGCTGGCCACCCGGTCCAGAGCGTCGCACCCGCTCCAGCTCGCAGTCGGCGAGCAGAGTCTCCACGTCGAGTCGTGCGGGGTGCGGGGCGTCAGTGGGCACGGGAATCGACCACGAGGTTCCGGTGGGACCCGACGAGTGTCGAGACCGGACCCATTCTACGCATCGAACTCCGGCTTGCCCTGCACGGATTGCGGTCAGCGTTTCGGCGAGTACGACGTGAAGACCTCACGGACGACCCCGCCCCCGCCGCGGGTGACGTCGACGGTGACGTTGTAGCCGAAGCCGCCTCGCCTGGGGGTGTGCGTCCAGCTGACCGTCCACCCCGACTTCGTCTGGGTGACGTTGGCCGTCTTCTCAGCGTCCTCGATCCACGTTCCGGAGTGCTCGGGGCGGATGCCTGGGACCGGCCGGTAGTTCGACCGGAGGGCGGCCTCGGCGACCGGGATTGCCGCCTTCACCGCGGTCTCCTTCGTCGTCGGCACGCCCGGCGGCACGACCGGTTCCGGCTTCCCGATTTCGAACTCCACCGGCTTCGCGGCGAGACGGCCGGACCACGCCTTCGAGTCCTGGGCCGGCTTGTCGAACTCGACGAACAACTGGGCTCGAACCGTTCCCTGTCCGACCGGCACGACTTGGCCGACGAACACCGGCGGCCGAATCGGTCGCCGGATCGGAACGGGCTGCGCCTGCCCGGCAGCGCCGCAGGCCTGGAACCGAACCCCCTTGAACGGAATCGGTTGCGGCAGCGGACGGGGGATGGGGCCGGGCAGCGGCACCGGAACAGGACGCGGGAAGACGATCTGCGGTGCTGAGACGACGAGCGTGTAGGAGGCACTGTCGCCGGCCGCCAACTTCACCCCCTTCGTCTTGCTCGCCTTCGCGGTCAGCGACCACTGCGCGCCGGTCTTCTGATTCGCGAGCACGAGCCGCGGCTTCGCCCCCAGCCGGCCGCCGGCGAGTTCGATCGCGTTCTCCGAGACGTTCTCGAGAGTGACGCGGAACGCCAGCGGGCCGTTGCCGGCGAACGACTTCCGCTCCGGCTGCACGACGAGTCTCAGTCCACGCGTGGAGACCGGTTCGGAGGCCTCGCCCCACGACTTCTCGTCGAACCTCGCGTCCTTCTGAATCGACAGCGACCACTTCGCGACGGGCACCACGGGGCGTCCGATCGGCTGCACCGGCTTCACGATGGGGGGGCGAATCGGCGGTGCGATCTCGTCCTCGGCCGCGGGGGCGACTTGCGACGTGGTCAGGAGCAGAAGCGAGAGGAGTGTCGGGGACATGTCGAGCTCGTGCGAAGAGGAGTCACCACCGGTGCTTGCGACGCGGACCAACCTCGTTCGGTTCCCACGAATCGACCCTGCGTACGTGAACGGTCCGGTTGTGCCGATTCCAACGATTCGACCGGATCGGCCGTGCGGCGCATCTCTCCGCAGCGAAATCGGTTGCGTCTCTCGCGTGCTCTGCCGGCTGGTCCGGGCCGTCGATTGCGGTGCGGACGCCGTGACGGTTGTGCCGATGTCATCCTCGCCCCGGCGTCGTGTCGATTCAGGGAGGAGTCGAGTCGGTCGGTGGCCTCGTGGGGATGGGGGGAACGATGCCGAACGCTGTCGTTGCGCGTGCCACCGGAGCCGGACTCGCCGTGCTGCTCCTGGCCTGGTCCCTGACCCTGTCCGGCCCGACGAACGTCCAGGCGGGCGAAGGCGGGTTTCTGGGCCTCGGCCGCCGGAGCGACGACGAGGCGCAACGGAAGGCGACGATCGACGCGATTCGGCGGCAGGCGATCGTCGTCGAGAAGGGGACGTCCGCCTCCGACGCTCACCAGACGGCCCTGGGCGAGCTGCCGCTCCGTCGCCTCTCGGCTGCGAACCGCCGACGAGCCGACGCCGTGCTGGCGAACCCCAGCCTGTTCCGCAAGCTGCCGACCATCATGGTGCCGGCCGACCCCAAGCTGTACGACTACTTCGTCGAGAACCCCGACGTGGCCGTCAGCATCTGGCGAGCCATGGACATCTCGACGTTCCAGATGAAGGCCGCTGGCGCCGGCAAGTACGACGCCAAGGTCGATGACGGCACGGAGGGGACGGTCGAGCTACTGTACCGCTCGCCGAAGGAGGCGGTCGTCCTCTGCAACGGAACGTTCAAGGCCAGTCCGCTCGTGCGGGCGGTCAACGCCCAGTGCATCCTGCACCTGCGAACCGAGTACGGCCACCGTCGCGACGGCGTGACGGCCGTTCGGCACCGGGTGAACATGTTCGTCTCGTTCCCGTCGCAGTCGGTCGAGACGGCCGCCAAGCTGGTCTCGCCGATCAGCAACGTCATCATCGACCGGAACTTCCAGGAACTCAGCCTGTTCCTGCACATGATGACGCTGCTCTCCGAGCAACGGCCGGCCAGCGTGGTCGCCCTGTCGGACCGGCTGGACGGCGTCACCGACGAGCAGTGCGAGTCGCTGCGACGCGTCTCCGCGACCGTGCACGAACAAGCCGTCGCCCGCACGCGACAGCCCGCACCCGTCGCCCGCGGGGGCGAGGGGATGACGCGGACCGCCCGCGCGAACGACTGAGTTCGCCGAACAGCCGGTCGCGAGCGGCTACTCGTTCCGCAACGCGAGGCCGAGGTCTGCCAGCTTCGCCCGCAGCTCGTTCAGCGACGTCACGCCGAAGTTCCGGCTGGACAGCAGCTCGTCCGCCGTCTTCCGGGTCAGCTCGCCGACGGTCGTGATGCCCAGCCGGGCCATGCACTTCCGCGAACGCACCGAGAGCTCCAGGTCGGAGATCGGCTTGTTCATGACGGCCTGCTCCTCCGGAGACAGGTTCATGTTCTGGAACATCGGCTCCGGCGTCTCCTGCTGGTGCAGGTTCATGCCGATCGACAGTCCGTGCTGGGTCATCAGCTCTCGCAGTTCTGCGAGCGAGGTCTCGCCGAAGTTCTTGCCCCCCAGCAGTTCCTGCTCGGTGACGGTCGTCAGGTCGCCGAGCGTGAACAGGCCCATGTTGTCCAGGCAGTTCCGCGCCCGGACCGACAGCTCGAAGTCGTTGATCGGCCGCCCGAGCAACTGCTCCATGCGGGCGTCCCGGCGAGCGAGGTCCTCGTCGTAGTACTGGTCGCTGGTCGCCTCCACGTCCTTCAGGTACAGCCGGGCGCGGGAGTGGTTCGGATCGAACGTGAGCACCTTGCGGAAGCAGTAGGCGGCAGCCTTGTACTTCTCCTGGTCCTCGTACAGCAGCCCGAGGTTGACGAGCGCTCCCATGAAGAACGGCGGCTTCGACAGCGACTGCTCGTAGTAGCGGATCGCGTCCTCGTCGTTGCCGTGCAGGGCGTTCTCGGCGGCCAGTCGGAACAACGCCCGCGAGTGGTACGGGTCCATGTCGACCGCCCGCTCGAAGTACTCGATGGCCCCCATCGAGTCGCCCCGGTCGGCGAAGATGCAGCCCATCTGGAACGAGTACTCGGCCCGCTTCGCGGCCTGGGCGGCGATCGCGCGGATGCTCTGCTCGGCCGCGTCCACCTCACCGAGCTGACGCAGGCACCCGGCCTGCTGCAGCGTGCACTCGATCTCGTCGTACCCGGCCTTCCGGGCCGCCTCGAACGCCTCGGCCGCCTCTGAGAACCGTTCGAGCGACAAGAGCGTCAACGCCCGGTAGTAGACCCCGACCGGCGCCTTCTTGACCGACGAGAGGAACCGGTTGGCCTGCTGGTGTTGCCCGAGGAGGAAGGCTCCGACGCCGGCCCGCGTGAGCAGGTCGTCGTCCCCTTCGACGCCGTTCGCCTCGGCCTGCAGAGCGGAGAGCTCCTGCCGCGTCTCACTTGCCTGAACGGAGACGAGCAGCTGACGAATCTGCTCGATCTCCTCCTCGCCGAAGCGGTCTCCGCGGATGACTTCCCGGACCTTGACCGTTTCCATGCCGTCCATCTGACTCGTTCTCCCGGATGCTCTCGGAGAGTGGCCTGCCGTGCACCGGTGTGGTGCGGGCAGAATCAGGCATTTTGCGCGATTTCCCTCGCCGCGACCAGTCACCCGCGAACTCGCCGCACTCGGCCGGGAGTTTGACGCACGTTCGGCCCCGCGCTAGCATGATCGGCTGACCCCAACTTCCTTCGCGGAACGTGGATGCGGCTCGTCCGCCGGCACGAGCCGCGGGATGGCGACTGGACTCCCAGGCCAAACCGGTTTCATGTCCGAGCCGCGCGCCCGCTCCGTTCGCACGCCTGTGCTGAAGACGACCCGGCAGGACGTCGTCTCGTCCTTCCTGCTGGCGACGGTGCTCGGACTGGCCCTCCTGGTGATCGTGCTCTTCGCCGCGTGGGCGGCCACTTGGCCCGCCGCCCCGGTCGAGGCCGTCCCCGTCGAGCTCTTCGACGTCACCGGCGGATACGAGGACGGCGCCGTCGACGAGACGCTCGAACTCGACACCCCCGAGGACCCGTCGGAGGACCCGTCGCTCGCCGAGGTCGAGGACGACGAGATGCAGGTCGAGGAGGCAATCGAAACCGTCGTCGAACTCTCCGAGGAGTCGGCCGAGCAGGTTCATGAACGAATCCAGCAGGACAAGCTGAACGCCGGCCCACCCGGCAGTGCGTCCGGTACGGGACGACGACCCCTGGGGCTCGGTGGCGGCGAAGGCGGAGTCCCGCGAGCCAACCGGTGGTTCGTCGCCTTCGCCGACGACACGCTCTCGGTCTACGCCGCCCAGCTCGAGTTCTTCGGCATCCGGCTCGGCGTCCGGCTGGGGGCGGAACTGGTCTTCCTGACCAACCTGACCACCCCGTCGCCCGGCCGGGAGACCGTCACCAAGGGCAACCCGAACTGGTTGTTCTTCACCTGGCGCGGCGGCGGTCGTCGCAAGGCCGACCTGCTGCTGTTCAAGAAGGCGAGCGTGGAGACCGCCGCCGGCGAGATCGTGCACGTCTACTCCCAGCGTGCCGAACAGGAGATGGCCCGCGTGGAACTCGAGGCAGCCGAAGGACGACCGGTCGACGAGATTCGCCGGACCTACTTCACCGTTCGCGGGAACGCCGAGGAGGGCTTCCGCTTCGTCGTCACCCGCCAGACCTTCTTCAACTGACGCGACGCCCCGGACGAGACCACCGGAGAATCAAGTGGCGGACATCCTCGACTTCGTCGGCACGGCCATCTACGGCATGCTCGCGCTCGTCGCCCTCTACGGGGGCTTCGTCGTCGTGCTCACGGTCAACCGCGTCGCCCAGAAGCGGTTCCGCAGCACTGCGACGGCGGACGCCTTCCTGGAGACCACGCGTGAACTCCTGCAGAAGAAGGACCACGCCGGGCTCGTGGCCCACTGCGACACGCCCGACGTCTGGGCGAAGGCGGTTCCGCAGCTGGTGATGATCGCCGCCCAGAACCCGCGTTGGTCGGTCGAGCGGACCCGCGAGCACCTGCTGGAGACGTTCGAGCGGGACGTGCTCGCCGACTTCGACTACCGCACCTCGTGGATCGGCACGATCGTCAAGGCGGCCCCCATGATCGGCCTGCTCGGGACGGTCGTCGGCATGATCGCCGCGTTCGACAAGATCGCCTCGGCCTCCGCCCAGGGCGTCGATCCCAAGGTCCTCGCCAACGACATCAGCTTCGCCCTGTTCACCACGGCGGCCGGGCTCGCGATTGCCATTCCGCTCGTCCTCTGCGGGGCGTTGCTGCAGGTCCGGATCGGCAAGCTGGCCGACTCCGTCGAGTATGACGTCGACAGGTTCCTCGAGGATCTCGCGGAGTCCCGCGGAGTGGCCTCGTGAGCCGACGACGCTCCACGGACCGGGCCGGTCGCCGTCGACGTCGCCGCACGTCGTCCGCCGACCTCGACATCACGCCGATGATCGACGTGACGTTCCTGCTGCTGATCTTCTTCATGGTCAGCTCGACGATGCAGGGCACGCCCGACGCCGACGTGCCGGTCGCCCGGAACGGCGTCGGTGTCAGCACCGCCTCGGCCCTCGTCGTCCGCATCACGAACGACGGCGACGCCCCCGAGCCGACGGTCACCCTCGAGAACGCGGGCGGGGCGGCCGTCGGCCTGGACGAACTCCCCGGCATCGTCGAGCAGCTCCGCACCGAGATCGACAGCGTCGTGCTGAAGGCGGACGGCGACGTCCCCGAGGGCTTCGTCCAACGGGTCGCGAGGGCCGTCGGGCGGGTCGAGGGACTGCGGTTCTACGTGGGCGTGAGAGAGTCCCCGGGACGCTGAACGGAACGACCGACGTGCCGATCTTCTTCCACTGCGAGCACTGCCGGCAGCACATCGCCATCGCCACCCGCATGGCGGGCGAGCAGGTGACCTGCCCGACGTGCAGGGAGACGGTCGTCGTCCCGTCGCCCGACGCGGCACAGGAGACGACCGACGCACTCCCGCCGACCGCCCCTCCCGACGAGGTGCCCGGTCGCCCTTCGTGGATGTCCGAAGGCCCGGTGTCGGCCCCCGACGGTGAGTCCGACGACGCCTACGACCCGGGAGCGATCGAGGCCTTCGACGCGGGGGACTCCGAGGACGAGATTCCTCCGTGGGAACTCCCGGCGCTCGACGAGGCGTACTTCGAGGAGCCCACGCCGACGGAAGCGGCCCCGACGAACACGCGGCGACGCCGTCCGAGACGGCGACTACGGGGCGAGGACGAGGAGGAGATGGACCTCACGTCGATGGTCGATGTCACGTTCTTGCTGCTGGTTTTCTTCATGGTCACGGCCTCGTTCACGCGGCAGCGGAGCTTCGAGGTCCCGCCCCCCGACCCGGAGAAGACGGGGGCCGCGCAGACACCCCGGTTCCTGGAGGACGTGGAGCAGGTGTCGATCCGCGTGACGATCGACGCGGAGAACCGGGTGACCGTCGACGACGAACCGGTCGCCGACACCTCCACCCTGCCGCGGCTGTTCTCCGTCATTCGGGACGAGAAGGACGAACTGCTGCTGACGGCCGACGACGCGGCACTCCACAAGACGGTGGTCGTCGTGCTCGACGCCGCCCAGGACGCCGGGCTGCAGCGAATCCGCATGACGACGTCGTCGGACGAGGAGGGGAACTGAGCGTGGACGACACCCTCTCCGACGTACACGACGAGTTCGACTCGGGCGACTTCGAGTCGTCACCGCCTCCGGAGTCGAAGGCCGCGACGCCGCCCCGCCCCCGCTTCGGCGGTCGCCGTCGTCGGCCGGGGGAACAGGACCCGCTGCAGTCGCCGCTCGTGATGTGGCTGTTCGGCGGAGCGGTCGTGCTGGTGATCGCGGCCGCCGTGTTGTGGACCGTCGTCCAACGGTACCAGCGAACGCAGGCGTACGAGGCGGCCAAGACGGAGTTCGAGGCGGACAGACACCGGCAGGCGGTCACCCTGTACGAGGCGTTCCTCGAGGAGCACCCGACGGGCGACCTGGCGACCGTGGCCCGTCGCGAGCTGGCGCGAGCACGCGTACGGAAGGAGATCGACACGGCCGTGCCCGACTGGGAGGCGGGGCTGGCCCGACTGGAGGCGTTGATCGACGAGTTCCGCGAGGACGAGGAGTTCGAGACGTTCGGCACGGTCGTCTTCGAGGACGCCCGGACGATCGCCTTCGGTGCCGCCGACGGGGCGAAGCGAGCCGAGCAGGCGACGTTGCTCGCCGTGCACGACGCCGCGGGGCCGATCGCGATTCGGTACGCACCGACGAACGAGTCCGACGCGTTGCGAGCCCGACTGGCGAAGTCCCGGTCCGAAGCCGAGCGGGCCGTTCGACGACGCGTGACGTACGACTCGAAGACTGCCTCCATCGACGAGTCTCTCGAAAGCGGTCAACCGCTCGACGCACTCGACGTTCGCTTCGACCTGCTCGACGAGTTCGCCGACTACGCCGACGACGTGGCCCTCGCGGAGCGCTTCGACGCAGCGCTCGCGGACCTGGAGTCCGCCGTCGAAGTCGCTCTCGGCGGTCGCCCTCCCGCCGCGAACGTGCCCGCACCGCCGGTCGGCGTCACGATCGTCCACGAGGAGCGGAATCGCCGCGACCGCGACTCCGCCGCGTCCACCGAGGTCGTGCTCGCCTACGCGGGCGGCTCGGTCTTCGGGCTCGACGCGTCGACCGGCAGCCCGCTCTGGCGGCGGCCGCTCGGCACCGATCGAGCCTTCTTCCCAGTCGAGACGACGGGAGTGACCGCAGGGGTGCTCGCCTTCAACGGTCACGCGAACGCGCTCGAACGGCTCGATCTGGTCACGGGGGAACGGCTCTGGTCGCAGCCGTGTGACGGTTGGCCGGCCGGCCCGCCGACCGAGCGCAGCGGGGTCGTCTACCTCGCCACGAGCTCGGGCGAACTCCTCCAGATCGAGGCGTCGACCGGCCGAGTGCTCGGCCTCGCCGCGTGCGGTCAGCCGCTCGTCTCGACCCCGGTGCTGCTCCCCGGCGGCCGGGTCGTCGTCGTCGGAGAGCGGTCGGTCGCGTACGTCTTCGAGACGGCCCCGCTGGCCGTGGCCGACGTCGTGTTCCTCGGGCACCGCCGCGGAGCAGCCGCAGGGCTGACGGCGAGCGGTCCGCAGCTCCAACTGGTCGGGCCGTACGTCCTGTTCCTGGAGAACGTCGGTGTCGAGACCGCTCGACTTCGGCTGCTGTCCGACGACCTCGAAGGGTCTCCGCCGAGACCGGTCGCCACGGCGACCGTGCCGGGCAACGTCCACGACGACGTCGCGATCCGAGGACGTCGACTGTTCGTCCCGTTCGGCAACGAACAAGTGGCGACGTTCACGCTCTCCGCGGAACCGGGGCAGGACCCGCTCGTGCCGGCCGCGCGACTCGACCGCAAGGGAGCGGACGTGCCCGTCTCGATCCTGCCGGGACCGGCCGACGAGTTGTGGATGGCGAGTTCCTCGGTCCGCCGATTCCGCGTGCTGATCGAGGCGGTGCAGCAGGCCCCCGGACGGACGGCCGAGGGCCGGCACGTGCAGCCGCTGCGTGGTATCGGCGAACGGCTCTTCGTCGGCTACCAACCGCCGGGCGTCTCCGAGACGGTCGTCCTCGAACTCGACCGTCGGACGTTCGACGTCGGCTGGCGGGTGTCGCTCGCCGAACGGTTCGCCGCCACGCGGTCTGCCGACGGAAGCGGGATCCTGCTGGCGTCCGAGAGCGGCCGCGTCTACTCGGTGAACCAGTCGACGTTCGACACGCCCGGTTTCCGGGGGACCTCGGACTTCCAAGTCGAGTTCGACGAGAAGACCTCGTCCCGCGGACTGCACGTCGTGTCGGACGGGTTCCTCTTCGTCCGCCGCCACGTGGACGACGAACTCTGGACGGCGACCGTCTTCTCGCACGACTCCAACCCCAAGACGACGACGGTCAGGCTGCCGTCCCGGCCGCTGCTACCACCGGTGCCGCTGGAAGACGGGCTGCTGGTGGCGACGCCCGGGCGGCTCTCGCTCGTCTCGCCGACCGGGACGCAGGTCGAGCACGACGCCAGGGCGGGAGCAGCGACTGGCTGGCGGACGTTGCGGAAGCTGACGAACGGTGACGTCGTTGCCCAAGACGACGCGGGGGGACTCGTGCGGCTCGCCTACCGGACCCAGCCGGTCGCCCACTTCGGTGTGACCGCCCGCATCGACGACCTCGACACCCCCGTCGCCGCGGCAGTCGGGGACGCGGTCGTCGCCGTCGTCGATCGTCGGAACCACGTCATCGTGTTCTCGACGGACCGCTTCGAGCGGCTCGGCGCGTTCCCGCTCGCCGCCGCACCCGTGCGACCGCCGACGGCACTCGGTCGCCTCGTCGTCGTCGAGACGAAGGACGGCAAACTGCACGGGTTCACGGTGGGACCTGCGGCCGACCCGCCTTGGTCGATTCCGCTCTCCGGGACGACGCTCTCCGGCCCCCCGGTCGTCGTGGGGGACCGGCTCCTCGCAACGACGCGCGCAGGAGGACTCCTCTGGATCGACCCACGACAGGGGCGTGTGCTCGAACATCGCGATCTCGGCGTCAACTTCGCCGGCTCGCCCGTCGTCTTCGGCGACCACGTCGTCGTCCTGACGACCGACGGAACGGTCCTCCGCCTGCCGGGCCCCGTTGACGGAGGACAGCCGTGACCCGCTTCTTCACCCTGCTGCTCGCCGCGTTCTCGGTGGGAGCCGATCTCGCCTCGGCGGACGACGCCCCCGTCCGCGACGAGCCGCTGAAGAAACTCGAGGACATGACGCTGCCCACGGTGAAGGAACTGGTCAAGGGGCCTCGCATCGACTGGATCGTGCTGGAGAACTCGGACGTCCTCGTCGTGCAGGCCGTCTACCCTCGACCGAACACGCTGGAGAAGATCGAGACGAAGCGGCAGCAACTTCGTGAACGCGTTGGTCGGACGGACGAGCAGCGGGCCGAGATCGAGCGGCAACGCGAGGAGATTCGGTTCCTGGTCGTGCAGTTGCCGGGCGACGACACGACGGAGTACCGGCTGCCGGTCTCGAAGATCGCGCAGATCGTGCACCACGAGGATCTGCTTCTGGGCCGCGTCCGCCGCCTGCTGAACGAGGCGGACCACCGCGGTGCGTACGAGCTGCTGTTCCCGTTGGTCCGTCGGAGTCCGGACTGGCCGGGAATCGACGTCGTCCAGAACGAGTTGCTCGCCGCCCAGGCCGACCGACGACTCGCGGAGGGACGCTTGGAGGAGGCGCTCGTCTTCGCCGAGGAGCTCTACGACCGTGACCGCGGCGTGGACGAGGCCGTCGACCGCGTGGCCCGCGTCGCCGACCGGCTCGTGGCCGCCGCCGTCGACGACGAGGAGTTCCGTCGGGCGCGGTACTTCCTCGCGCGACTCGGCCGGCGGCTGCCGGGGCACGAGGTCGAGAAGCGTTGGCGTGCGGAGCTCGAAGGGCGTGCCCGTCAGCTCGCCGGGATCGCCGTCGTCGCCGAGCAGGCGGGGGAGCACGAACGGGCCGTCGATCTCGCCGACCGCGCGGCCCACGTGTGGCCCGCGGCCGAGGGACTGAGGCCGTTGCACGAGCGAACGTGGAACCGCTGGCAGCGGCTGCGGGTCGGCGTGCGGGACTTCGGCGAGAGCGCGGGGCCGTTGCCGGTACGAACGTGGGCCCAACGGCGGCGAGACGAACTGACGAGTACGTCGCCGTTCGAGATCGACCGGGTCGTGGACCGTGTCGTCTACCGTCACCCGGCCGTGCGGTCGTGGGAACCGGTCGATCTCGGTCGCGGACTCGAACTCTCGTTCCGTCGCGGGCGAGAACGGTGGGAGTCCGCACCGCCGCTCACGGCGAGGGAGTTCGTCGAGTCGGTCCGGCGGCGAGTCGATCCGGCGGACCGTGCGTACGACGAACGTCTCGCGGCCCTCGTCGATCGGGCCGTCACCACGTCCCCCTACGACGCCTCCGTCCGTTTCCGCCGCACGCCGCTTCGCCCGGAGGCGCTGCTCGCCACGGTGACGAGGACCGACGAGACCTCTCCGACCGGCCGGTTTCGCCTCGCCGAACCGGACCCCGCGGGCCCGCCGACCGTCGATCCGTCCGGCGACTCCGTCCGTCGGTTCCTCCGCGTGTTGCCCGAACCGGATGGCCAGCGGACGGAGGCGTACCACGTCGCGGAGATCGTCGAACGCCGCTACCGGAACCGGGACGACGCTCTCCAGGCCCTCCTCCGGGACGAGATCGACCTGCTGCCGCACGTTCGCCCTTTCGACGTCAACGTGCTGGCGGCCGACGAACGGATCGACGTTCGACCGCTGGTGCTCCCGCGAACGCACGTGCTGCAGTTCAACTGGGACTCGCCCGCCCTCCGTAACCAGTCCTTCCGCCGTGCCGTCGCCTTCGCAACGGACGTCCGCCGCGTGATGCGCGACGTCGTGCTGCGCACGGAGAACTCGCCGTACGGTCGGCGGGTGACCGCCCCGTGGCCGAGCCGGTCGACGTTGTACGACGGCAACGTCAGACCGCACCGGTACGACCTCGGGTTGGCGGTCGCCCTTCGTCTCTCCGCGAAGCGCCAACTGAAGTCGCTGCCGGACCTTCGAGTGCTCGTCGTCGGGGACGATCTCGCCGTCGAGGCGGCCGAGGAGATCGTGGACGACTGGCGGCGCGCCGGGATCACCGCGACGGTCGTCACGGAGGCGGAGTACGCCGGCGAGTCCGAGCCCCGGTGGGACGTGCTCTACCGCAGCGTGACGATGGCCGAGCCGCTGCTCGAGCTCTGGCCGTTCCTCGTCACTCGCCCGACCGCTCGGCTGCAGGATCTCGGCGTCCTGCCGGACTGGCTGAGGAGCGAACTGCTGGCTCTCGAACGAACGAGCAGCTGGTCGGAGGCGGAGGACCGGATGCACCGGCTGCACCGAGCCCTGCACGACGACGTGCGGTACGTCCCGCTCTGGGAGCTCGACGGGTTCTTCGCGCTCCGCACGAACGTCCGCCCGACGACGTCGAAGGACGTTCCCGTCGCCTCGGTCTACCGCGACGTCGAGCGGTGGGTCGTGCGTCCCGTCTACCCGACGGAGCCGAAGTGATGCACGGATTCACGACGAGACTCGTCTGCTCGGCTCTCCTCACGGTCGCGTGGGCGTCTCACAGCCGTGGGGCCGACGAGCGGGCGGAGTTCGCCACGCGACCTTGCGCGGCCGACGTGCGTGTGCTGTTCGGCGACGACGGCCGGTTGACCGGCCGAGTCCGAGCGGCGGCCCGCGCTGCGGTCGTTGGCCGAATCCGAACGGTGTTCGGGGCCTCTTGGCAGGCCGAGGTCAACGTGGTGCATCGCTTCGGGGTCGAGGACGCCGACGACTTGGCGAGGCTGGCGAACACCCTCTCGCGGGGCGAGGCACCGGCGTACGACAAGCGGTTCCTGCTGGCCGT
Organism: Planctomycetaceae bacterium; assembly: GCA_028284885.1. Lineage (GTDB taxonomy): Bacteria > Planctomycetota > Planctomycetia > Planctomycetales > Planctomycetaceae > JANQQW01. Next base: position 52,762 of record JANQQW010000074.1, on the reverse strand, counting down.
GTTGCCGGCGGAAGTGGAGGACCCGCTGCAGCGACTTCGCATCCTCGCCGTCGAACGCGACACGGCGACCGGTCACGTCGGAGCCGTCGTCACTCGTCGAACCGGCCGGGTCGATGCGCTGGGGACGACGTTGTTCGCTGCGCTGCACGACGCCTACGCGCCGGTGGCGACACTGACCTCGCTCGACGGGACAACGGCGGAGTTGGAGCCGTTGGCGGTGGCATTCACCCGGCTTGACCGGAGTGCGGCGGCCGTTCGTCAGGGGACGGTCCTGGTGCCGTTCCTGCGCTACTTCGACCGCGACGGGACGTTGCTCCGCGTGCAACCGGTCCCGTGGACGTACCTGGCGGTCGAGTCGGTCGAGGACTCGCGGGTGCGGGCAACGGTCCTCTCCGGGTACCGGGCCCCGCTCGGCACACGCGTCGGGCGTCGAGTTCAGGTGGTGGGGCTCGCGGTGCGGGCACGGAGCGAACGGACCCGCGTCGTTCTCGTGCGACGTGGCGATGCGCCGGTGCCTGCAGCCGGCACGAGAGTCGAGGTCGTGAAGAAGAAGCTCCCGTCAGACGAGCCGACCGGCGAGCCGGTCGAACTGCTCTCCGACCGTGACGGTGCGGTTTCGGTCCCGCGTCCGGCGACGGGCGGGTTCGCGTGGCTGTACGTCCGCAGTGGGTCCGCCGTCGTCGCACGTGTCCCTATCTTGCCGGGCGCGACACGTGAACTCCGGCTCGAAGTCCCGGACGACTCACCTCGCCTCGAGGTCGAGGGGGGAATCGAACGACTGAACGCCCGGTTGATCGACGCGGTCGCCGCACGCGAGACACTTGTCCGCCGCATCCGCGTGCTCGCGCGAGACGCCGACTGGGAGAACGTCGATCCGCTGCTGGCGGAGCTCGGAGCCCTGCCGACGATCGACTCGCTGAACGACGAACTCGACCGCTTGCACACCCGCCCGCTCGAACGGGCGAAGCAGTCCGGCAACGTGCGGGCCGCCTTCCAGATCGAGAAGCAGGTCGCCGCCACCCGCGACCGGGTCCGCCGCTTCCTCGATCCGGAGAAGATCGTCCGGCTGAAGGCCGACGTGGAGGAACTGCGAAAGCTCGACGCCGAGGACGCGACCAGGTTCGAACTCGACTGAGTGGTCGGCCGTCAGTCGCGGACGGTGACCTCGCCGGCGTAGATCTGCTTCAGCACGTCGATCTTGCCGTAACCCAGTTCCTCCGCCCGCTCCGTCATCTCGTCCCGCTTCTGGAACTGGCCGTCGTAGTGGTAGGCGACGGCCAGGTTGGCGGCAATGCCCGGTTCCGAACTGCTGAGAGCGTAGCCCTTCTGGGCGTACCGGACCGCGGCCTTGTCGTCGTTCCGTTTGAGGGCGATCACCGTCATGCTCGAGTAGGCCTCGGCGTAGGTCGGGTCGATCTCGACCGCCCGTTCGTAGCACTCCATGGCAGCGTCGTAGTCGCCGCGCTGCCGGTGCAGGATGCCCAGCCCGGTGATCGCCTGGAACATCCGCGGCTCGATCTCCAGCGCCTTGTCGTAGGCGGCCTGGGCTTCTTCGATCCGCTCGGCGGACTCGTACGCGTTCCCGAGGATCGTCCACGCCAACTCGTCCTTCGGGTACTCGGTCGTGTACCCCTCCAGCTGGGGGATCGCCGTCTCCAGGTCGCCCGACTGGTACACGACCGCGATCCGGTCCAGCCGCATGCGGTCGCGTGAACTGGCTGGTGCCAGCCAACCGTCCCCCCCGTTCTCGCCCCCCGACGGATCGCACCCGACGACGGCCAAGAGCAGCAACATCGTGACAGAGGTCGTCCAGCGCATGGTCCAAGTCCCGTGTTCGGGTGTTCGATCAGCCGGACGGTATCGAATCACGACGGGACGCTCGCTGCAAGCGGGTCGCGGGATCAGTAGCCGAGGTTGGGGCCGAGCCACTTCTCGACGTACTCGACCGACTCGCCGAGCCGGGTGGCGTAGTCCTCGACCTGGTCCTTCGTGATGCGGTCGACGCTGAAGTAGCGAGCGGCCGGGTGGGCGAAGTAGAGGCCGGAGACGCTGGCGGCGGGCCACATGGCGTAGCTCTCGGTCAGCGAGATGCCGGTGTTCGCCTCGGCGTCCAGGAGGTCCCACAGCCGGCCCTTCAGCACGTGGTCCGGGCAGGCCGGGTAGCCGAACGCCGGGCGGATGCCGCGGTACTTCTCGGCGATCAGCTCGTCGTTCGACAGCGACTCCTCGATCCCCCATTCGCGGCGGGCCCGGGCGTGCAGACACTCGGCGAACGCCTCGGCACACCGGTCGGCGAGCGCCTTCGTCATGATCGACCCGTAGTCGTCGTGGTCCGCGTCGAACTTGCGAGCCAGTTCGTCGCAGCCGTGGCCGGCCGTCACGGCGAACGCCCCGACGTGGTCGATCCGCCCGGAGTCGAGCGGCGCGACGTAGTCGGCGAGCGAACGGAAGTCCTTCTGCCCCTTCCGCTCCCACTGCTGCCGCAGCATCGGGAAGCGGACGAGTTCGCGCGCCCCCTGCAAGCCGACGGCTCTGCCGTCGGGGCCGACGCCCGAGGCGTCGGCTTGGATCGAGTCCGGATCCCACAGGACCACGTCGTCCCCGACGCTGTTCGCCGGCCAGAAGCCGTAGACGCCCTTCGACGTCAGCGATCTCTCGTCGAGGATCCCCTGGAGGCTCTCCAGAGCACTGTCGAACAGCTTGCGGGCCTCCTCGCCGACGACTTCGTCCTCGAGGATTCGCGGGTACTTGCCGTGCAGTTCCCACGTCGCGAAGAAGGGCGACCAGTCGATGTAGTCTGCGAGCTCGGCGAGCGGCTGGTTTTCGATCACCCGGATGCCGGTGAACGACGGTGTCGGGACGTCGATCGTCGCCCAGTCGGTCGCGTGCCGTCGCTCGAACGCCTCGGCGTACGGCACGAGCGTCTTCTGCTGCCGCTGCGCGAACTGCTCGCGGTCCTTCTCCTGGGCGACGCGGTTCTTCTCGTCGAAGGCCGTCCGCTTGTCCGGGTCGATCAGCGACTCGACCGCCGGAACGGAAAGGGACGCGTCGACGACGTGCGCGACCGTTTGTTCGTAGTGCGGTGCGATCTTCACGGCCGTGTGCTTCGCCGACGTGGTCGCCCCGCCGATGAGCAGTGGCAGCGTCATCTCCCGCCGCTGCATCTCCTTCGCCACGGTGACCATCTCGTCCAGCGACGGCGTGATCAGCCCGGAGAGTCCCAGCACGTCCGCCCCGTGCTCGACGCACGCGTCGAGAATCTTGTCGCACGGGACCATCACACCGAGATCGACGACCTCGAAGTTGTTGCAGCGAAGCACGACGGCCACGATGTTCTTGCCGATGTCGTGGACGTCCCCTTTGACCGTGGCGATGACGAATACGCCCCGCGACGAGGCGGCGGCCTCGCCGGCCGCCTCCTTCTCGGCCTCCATGAAGGGGAGCAGGTACGCGACCGCCTTCTTCATCACGCGGGCCGACTTCACCACCTGCGGCAGGAACATCTTGCCGGCGCCGAACAGCTCGCCGACGACGTTCATGCCGTCCATCAGCGGGCCCTGGATGACGTCGAGCGGCCGGTCGAAGGACTGCCGGGCCTCCTCGGTGTCCTCGTCGATGAAGTCGGTGATGCCCTTCAGGAGCGCGTGTTCGAGCCGCTTGGCGACCGGTTCCTCCCGCCACGCCAGCTTGCTCGCGTCGTCGACCTTGTCCTTCGCCTGCACGGTCTCGGCGTACTCGATCAGCCGCTCCGTCGCGTCCGGTCGGCGGTTGAGGACGACGTCCTCCACGTACTCCTTCAGCGTCGGCTCGATCTCCTCGTAGACCTCGAGCTGGCCGGCGTTGACGATCCCCATGTCGAGCCCCGCCTGGATGGCGTGGTACAGGAAGACCGCGTTGACCGCCTCGCGGACGACGTTGTTGCCGCGGAACGAGAAACTGACGTTCGAGACGCCGCCGGACGTCTTCGCCCCGGGGCACTCCTCCTTGATGCGGCGGACGGCCTCGATGAACTCGACGGCGTAGTTGGCGTGTTCCTCCATCCCCGTGCCGACGGTGAGGATGTTGGGGTCGAAGATGATGTCCTCCGGCGGGAACCCAGCCTTCTCGACGAGGAGGTCGTAGGCCCGCTTCGAGATCCGGACCTTGTCGTCCGCCTCGGCCGCCTGCCCTTGTTCGTCGAACGCCATGACGACGACCGCGGCCCCGTACCGGCGGATCGTCCGGGCCTGTTCGAGGAAGGTCTGCTCGCCCTCCTTCAGGCTGATCGAGTTGACGATCGCCTTCCCCTGCACGCACTTCAGCCCCGCTTCGATGACCGAGAACTTCGAGCTGTCGACCATGATCGGGACGGCTGAGACGTCCGGCTCCGCGGCGAGGAGGTTGAGGTACCGCGTCATCGCCGCCTCGCTGTCGATGAGCCCCTCGTCCATGTTGACGTCGATGACGTTCGCCCCGCCCTCGACCTGGTGCCGGGCGACCTCGATCGCCTCGTCGTACTTCTCCTCCTTGATCAGCCGGGCGAAGCGTCGCGACCCCGTGACGTTCGTCCGCTCGCCGACCATCAGAAAGGTCGAGTCCGGACGGACCTCGAGTCGCTCGAGACCGGCGTAGGTCGAGAAGTGGGGGGAGACGGGCGTCGTGCGTGGGGCGAGCCCAGACGTCTTCTCAGCGATCTTCGCGAGGTACTCGGGGGTCGTCCCGCAACAGCCGCCGACGATGTTCACCCAGCCCTCGGCCGCATAGGCGGCGAGGTAGTCGCTGACCTCGTTGGGGTTGGAGTCGAAGCCGCCCATGCCGTCCGGCATGCCGGCGTTCGGGTAGCAGCTGATCGGCCGGTCGGAGATCTGCGAGAGCGACTCCACGTACGGCCGCATCTGCTTCGGGCCAAGGGCACAGTTCAGCCCGATGCTGAGCGACGGGAAGTGGGCGACCGACGTGTAGAACGCCTCGACCGACTGGGCGGTGAGCGTCTTCCCGCCGTCGAAGATCGTGCCGGAGATCATGACCGGCAGCTTGTTCCCAGTGTCCTCGAAGTACTTCGAGATGGCGAACAGGCAGGCCTTCATGTTGAGCGTGTCGAAGCTCGTCTCCGGGAGCAGGATGTCACAGCCGCCGTCGACGAGGCCGCGGATCTGCTCGTGGTACGAGGCGACCATGTCGTCGTAGGTGTGGGTCCGGTTGCCGGGGTCCTCCACGTCCTGCGACATCGACAGCGTGACCTTCGTCGGCCCGATGCTGCCGGCGACGAAGCGGGGCTTGTCGGGGTTCAGCTTGGTGAAGTGGTCGGCCACGCCGCGGGCGATCTCGGCGGCCCGCTTGTTGATCTCGTAGGTCAGGTCCTCGAGGCCGAACTCCTCCATCGAGATCACGTTCGCGTTGAACGTGTTCGTCTCGACGATGTCCGAGCCGGCCTCGTAGTAGCGGCGGTGGATGTCCTCGATGATGCCCGGCTGTGTCAGGCAGAGGACGTCGTTCGCGTTCTTCAGGTCGATGTGGTGGTCCGCGAACCGCTCGCCACGATAGTCCGCCTCGGTCGGCCCGGCCCCCATGATGAGCGAGCCCATCGCCCCGTCGAGCAGCAGGATCCGGTCGGACAGCAGGGTTTCGAGGGCGTCGTTGGGAGTGGCTTGGGTCAGCAAGCTCATCGTTTACCTTCAGGGCGGGCGGGAACGGAAGCGCGCTCGAAGAGTCCCGCAGACCGTGGTTCACAACGTCGTCGGGATTGTACGCCGGTGCCTTGGTTTGCGGCCAAGGTCGGAGCGACGTAGCCTATCGATCCCGCCTCGCGGACGTAAAGTGCCGTTGCCCGCCGGGGCAAGCCACGTCTGCCTGCACCCCGAGCGACGCCAACGGTGACCTCGTGAAAGCCCTCGTCAAACGCAAGTCCGAAGTTGGTCTCTGGTTGGAGGACGTCCCGGAGCCGGAGGTCGGCATCAACGACGTCCTCGTCCGGATCGAGAAGACCGGTGTCTGCGGCACCGACCTCCACATCTACAACTGGGACTCCTGGGCCCAGAAGACCATTCCCGTCCCGATGGTCGTCGGCCACGAGTTCGTCGGCGAGGTCGTCGAGGTCGGCTCGAACGTGATGGACTTCTTCCCGGGCGAGATCGTCAGCGGCGAAGGGCACGTCGTCTGCGGCCGCTGCCGGAACTGTCTCGCCGGCCGTCGTCACCTCTGCGCGTACACGGAGGGGATCGGCGTGAACCGGACCGGGGCGTTCGCCGAGTACATCTCCATCCCGCAGACGAACGTCTGGCACCACGCCGACGGCATCGACCGCGACATCGCCAGCATCTTCGACCCGTTCGGCAACGCGGTGCACACGGCGCTCAGCTTCGACGTGCTGGGCGAGGACGTGCTCATCACCGGGGCCGGACCGATCGGCTGCATGGCGGCTGCCGTCTGCCAGTACGCCGGGGCCCGGTACGTCGTCGTCACCGACGTGAACCCCTACCGCCTGGAACTCGCGAAGAAGATGGGGGCGACGCGGACGATCGACGTCCGGAGCGAGACGATCGCCGACGTGCAGAAGGAACTCGGCATGCAAGAGGGCTTCGACGTCGGCCTCGAGATGTCCGGCAACGAGCACGCCTTCCGCGACATGCTGGCCAACATGTGCCACGGCGGGAAAATCGCCATGCTCGGGATCCCGCCCAAGGAGATCGCCATCGACTGGAACACGGTGATCTTCAACATGCTCACCATCAAGGGCATCTACGGCCGCGAGATGTACGAGACGTGGTACAAGATGACCGTCATGCTGCAGGGCGGGCTCGACATCTCCCCGATCATCACGCACCGCCTGCACGCCAGCGAGTTCGAGCAGGCCTTCGCCGCGATGAACTCCGGCGAGTCCGGCAAGGTCGTCCTCGACTGGTCGTCGATGTGAGAACTCACTCGGCGGGTGCCGCCTGGGCGGCGAGGGCCTTGGCGAGCTCCTCCTTGCGGCTGGGGTAGTCGTGGACCTCGGTGGGGGTGCCGTAGTCGCGGAGCATCCAGCGGACGAGGAGGTCCAGTTCGTCCTCGGTGAGTCGGTCGCCGTAGGCCGGCATGTGGTTCTTCAGCCCGTAGAACTGCTCGGTCCCGGGGTCGCCGAGGAAGGCCTTCAGCCACGTGGCGGAGCCATAGGTCGAGAGGTCCGGGTAGCCGTAGCCCTCGCCGGTGAGCACGAAATCCGCGTCGCCCCCTTCTTCGTCCTGCATCGTGTCGTGGCAGTCGGTGCAGGCGCCGGCGGTCTCGCCCTTGGCGAGCACGCCTTCGAAGGCAACGGTCCGGCCGAGATCGACCTTCTCCCGGTCGAGGTCGACGTCCGCACGGCCGCCGAGTGAGGCGAGGTACTCGATCAGTCCCTCGAGGTGCTTCGCGTTCGCCTCGTCGAGCAGGGCCTCGCGGCTGCTGGCCGACCAGTCCGCCATCTCGGAGGTCGCGGGGTCGAGGATCGTTTCCGCGACCGTAGCGAGTAGGTCGGCCGCCGTCGCGTCGCCCGGCCCGGACTGGAGGTCGGCCTTCAACTGGTCGATCTCGGCGTTCAGGGCCGTGATCCCCTCGTTCGACTCGGTGAGCCGTTCGTCGAGCTTCGCCGCCTCGTCCTCGACGTCGATCCCCTTCTCGGCGTCCGCTGCAAGGGCCGTCCGGCGCGTCTCGAGGCGCGCGTGCCGGAGTTCTGCGAGGCGGAGCGACGACTCCTTGACGGAGAGTTCCGCGCCGACCGCTGCAGTGTGAATGGCCATCCGCAGGTCGTCGGACTCGTCGCCGTCCGCGACCGCCTTCTCCCACGCCTTGAACTGGGTGTACCAGCCGGCGTTCTTCAGCGGGGCGAAGTGGTCGCCGTAGTCCAGCACGATGGCCCGAGCCCACTCGCGGCCGGCGAAGTCGGCGAGATCGACGGCCGTGGGGGCCGCGACGCGGGGCTCGCCGGTCTCCGGGTCGGTCTCCATCACGAGCGCGCCGCGACCGTCGTGGCCGTCCCAGCGGTGGCAGGAGGCACACTTCTGCGCGAAGATCCGCGGCCCCTGCGAGAACGGGTCGTTCCGCAGCAGCGTGATCGCGCCCTGGACGGGAATGCGGTCCTCTCCCTGGGCCAGTTCCACGATCCGCTCGGCGTCGCGTTCCGCGTTGAACAGGGCAAGTTGATGTCCCTCGTCCTCGCGGTCCTCCTTCACGGCGACCACTGTCAAGACGAGCGACCCGGCGATCACCGTCCACAGGAAGACGAGGTTGAAGCGGTGCCCCCAACGGAAGTACGAGAGGATCGGCATCAGCGTGAAGACGAGCATCAACGCGCCGGGGACGTAGATCGCCCCGAACGCGAGGCCGAAGTGCTCGACCCACTCGAACTTCAGGAACCGGAACAGGAACAGGAAGTACCACTCCGGCCGGGCGGCGGAGAACGACTCCGACGGATCCGCCGGCGGGTTCAGTTCCGCCCCCCGCCACATGGCGAGTCCCATGACGGCCGCGAGAACGGCGAGGCACGCCACGGAGTCCCGTAGCACCTGGTCCGGCCAGAAGGCGACGTCCGGTGCGCGGTCCGGGTTCGCGGGGGTGACGCCGTGCTTGCGGAAGGCGGCGATGTGCAGGGCGAGGAAACCGACGAGCAGCGCCGGCAGAATGCCCGCGTGGAGCGCGAAGAATCGCGTGAGCGTGTGGTGGCCGTACTCGGGGCCCCCCTGGGCGATCGTCTGGATCTGCTGGCCGACGACGGGGGTCGCCGCCGCGATGTTCGTCGCCACGCGGGTCGCGTAGTACCCCTTCTGGTCCCACGGCAGCAGGTATCCGGTCAGCGCGAGCCCGAGGACGATCTGCATCAGGACGATGCCGAGCCAGAAGTTGATCTCGCGGGGCGCCTTGTAGGCGCCGTCGTGCACGATCTGCACGACGTGGAACACCATGAGCACCACCATGAACTGGGCGGCGTAGTGGTGGATGCCGCGGACCAGCCAGCCGAGGTACATCTCGTGCTGAATGTAGTACACGCTCTCCCAGGCCGACTGGGCGGACGGGCTGTAGGCGGACCACAGCATGAAGCCGGTGATCACCTGGAGCACGAACGTGAAGACGAGCGTGCTGCCCCAGACGTACCGCCACCGGGCCCCGCCGGGGATTCGCTCGTAGAGCAGTTCGTGGCCAAGCCGGCGAAAGTCGGTTCGTTCGTTGAGCCAGTTGAGAAGTCCACTCATCCGACCGGCTCCTTCTCCGTGGTGCCGCCGAGGAAGTTCTGGAACGCGACGAGCACCTGGCCGTCGTCGACCTTCGTCTCCAACGTGTCCATGCCGCGGGGCGGGATGGCGTTCTTCTTCGCCCCCTCGAGGTCGAACGCGCTGGCGTGGCAGGGGCAGTAGAAGTCGCCGTTGGCGGCCCGGTAGTCGACGCTGCAGCCGAGGTGCGGGCAGACGCTGTTGAAGGCGATCACCTGGTCCCCGATGCGACGGAGCCAGACGGAGCCGACCCGTTCGTTCGGGAACTTGTTCCACTTGTCGACGCGGTCCTTCTTGACCGTGACGAGCAGAGGCGTCCCGTCCTCGGGCAGGCTCGCGAGGTTGCCGACCGGCACGAACTCCAGCCCGTCGCCGCCACCGTCGCCCTCCTTGCGGAGGATCGGGTCGAGGAAGAACGGCAGGGCGATGCCGGCGGGGATCAACCCGGCCAGGGCACCGAGCAACACGGTCCAGGCCTGGTACAGGAAACTGCGGCGGGGGGGGACGAAGTCGCCGTGGGGGTCGGCGGTCTCGTGGCCGTCGGACGGCGACGGGGTCTCCGTTGACATCTCGATCTCCGAAACGCTGCGGCGAAGGAGGCGGGGTTCGTGGGGGTGTCGGCGGGGCGTCAGGTGGTCTTGGCGGGCAGGTCGGCGGACGAGCAGGGTTGGCAGCCGAGGGCGTCGGCGAGGCTGTCCATCAGTCGGGGGAGCGCCTCGTCGAGCGGGCCGTCGAGTGTCGCCCCGGAGGCCTTCTGGTGGCCGCCCCCGCCGAACCGCTCGGCCACCCGGGCCACGTCGACCCGGTCCCGGCTGCGGAAGCTCACCTTGACCTGCTTGTTCCACTGCTCGACGGCGATGAAGGCACACTCGGCCGTCTCGATCTTCAGGCACTCGTTGACGAGGTTCTCCGTGTCGACCGGGTGGGCACCGGTCTGCTCGAAGTCGCTCGTGGCGACGTACGTGTAGGCGAGCCGGCCGTCGCAGGCGACCGCGGCCCGACCCAGCACGACGCCCGTCAGCTTCAACCGGGCCAGCGAGCTTTTCTCGTACAACTCGCGGTACAGAACGTGAGGCGCCGCCCCGGCGTCGACCAGCGCAGCGATCGCCCGGTACGTCTCGCTCGTCGTCGACGGGAAGCGGAACCAGCCGGTGTCCGTCGCGATCGCACAGAACAACTGGCGGGCGATCGTCTCGTCGATCTCCCAGCCGAGCGTCTCAGCCATGCGGAACAGGATGCCCCCGGTCGCCTCGGCCGCGGTGTTCTTGAACTCGACGGCACCGAGGTCGTCCGAACTGACGTGGTGGTCGATCACGACCTTCTTCGCGGCCGACTCGCGGAACGCCGGGCCGACCTCGGCGAGCTGCTTCCAGGCACTCGTGTCGAGCACGACGTGCACCTCGGCGTCGCGAATCTCCTCGAGCGTGCCCGGTTCGCCGATCTTGCGGGCACGGCCGTCGGGATCGAGGAACGTCAGCGTGTGCGGGGTCTCGGAGGGGTTCACGACCGTAACGGACTTGCCGAGCCGTTCGAGGAATCCCGCCATGGCGAGTTCCGAACCGAGCGCATCGGCATCGGGTCGCACGTGGCTCGTCAGCACGAACCGCTCAGCCGCCGAGACGATCTCGGCGAAACCAGTCCAGTCGATCGTCATTTCGTCATCGTACGGTCGCGTCGACGGGGCACGCAACCGGGACGGTCAGGACTCGACGGACTCGACTCGTCCCAGGACGTCCTCGGTCGAGACCCACCCGTTCACCCTCCCGAGATTGTTTCCGATCAGAAGCCGATCGTCCGCGATCTCGACGACGAGGTGCAGCAGGAAGTTGCCCTTCCATCTGACCAGCACGGCATCGCCGACGGAAACGTCCCGGCCATCGGCGGGCACGAGCGTGACGAGTTGACCACTCTCGATCCTCCCGCGCATCGACCCGCCGATCGGTCGCACCTGCACGGATTGCCCGCCCTCGATTGCAAGGCGAGCATCGTTCACCCAGCCCATCGGCTCACCTCCGACCGGAATCGAACCACGGGCTGACGCGCATGCAAGTCGCAGGTTCGGTCGATTCGCAGGCGAACGACGACGAGCCTTCCTGCCAACCGCCGCGACCGTTGGATTCAGACGACTTGTGCGAGCACGTTGTAGGCGCACCAGCCGAGGAGGGCACCGAGGGGGAGGGTCGCCAGCCAGGCGAGAACGATGTGTCCGATCGTGACCCCGTGGCTGCGACCGGTTACGGCACCCAGGCCGAACAGGGATCCGCAACTGACGTGCGTCGTCGAGACCGGCAGCCCGAACTGGCTGGCCCCGATCACTACGGCACCCGTGACCAGGTTGGCTGAGAATCCCTGTCCGTGGTTCATCGAGGTGATGCCGTGGCTGGTAGTCTCCGCCACCCGGCGAGCGCTGACGAGGCCGCCGATCGCCATGGCCGTTCCCACGACGAGTAGGCCCGAGACGCCCCCGATGGCTGGCACGAGCAACAGCATCGCCGCGATCTTCGGCGTGTCGTTGAGGCCACGCGCGAAGCACACGATGCCGGACGAGAAGAAGTGCAGGCGGTCGAGGACGGTGGCGGCCGGGAGTCCCACGAATTGACCGCCGTACTGCTCGTGACACGTCACCACGTCACCCGTCGACGCCGTGAGCTGCTCCGATTGCGCCATGACGGCCGCGTTGAGTGGGCCGGGCACGATCTCGACCGGTTCGCTTCCGATGCAGAGGCAGGTCTCGGCCGTGATGCCCAGTCCCCGCCGCATGCGGTGGAACAGTGAGTAGACGACAACCGTCGCCGCGATGGCGAGAATCGGGCTCACCAATAGCGGGAGAAAGAATTTCGTCCCTAGGCGTCCCACGTCCAGCGGCGCTCCCGAGGCCCACGCGGCACCAACGAGTCCGCCGACGAGGGCGTGCGTGGTGGAGATGGGCATGCCGATGCGGGTCGCGAGGAGGACCGTGGCGGCCGCGGCGAATGCGACCGCCGCGGCGTACTCGAGTGTGGCTGCGGTCCCGGCTGGAACGAGACCCTTTCCGCTGAACGCCTGGAGCAATCGTCCCGCGATCAACACGGCAAGTCCGGAGCCGAGAAACGTCGTGACCGTCGCCCACAACAGGGCCGCACGGTAGTTCGTGGTCCCGCTGCCAAAGAGCGTCGCCACGCCCTTGAAGTTGTCGTTCGCACCATTGGCGTAGGCGAGTGCCAAGGTGACCAACAGGATGAGAAGAAATGGCATCGGGTTCAAATGTTAAGATTGCCTCGGTTTCGGAAGTCCCATCCGAGGCTACGTTTACGTCCTCGAAAATTCAATTGTTAAGATTCTCGCTGCCGAATGCGGGCGTTGCGACCGATACAACCGGCAAAGTCATCCCAATCCGGAGAACCGGTTGTGCTCGCGTTCCACGGGCGGTTGCTGACCCTGCTCGCCTCCATTCTTTTCTGTCTCACCGTCCCGACACTCGCCGACGACCCACTTGTCGAGGATCAGGATGCCCGAATTCGGGCACTCGAGAATCGGATCCGCCAACTGGAGCCGGCGGCCGCCCTGCGTGATGCCGTTCCCGGCGAGCGGGCCGATGGCCGGCTCGAGACGGCTACACAAGTCGAACCGACGAACTACGACGACGAACCGGAGGACGCCCCGACGTCCGAGTTCGAGGAGCGGCTCGAGAAGCTCGAGGGCAAGGTCTTCGCTCCGGTCACGGCCCCCACGTTCGACATCGGCGGGCGAATCCACGCCGACTACTGGGGCTTCCCGAGCGACTCCGAGGGGGCCGGGTTCTTCGAGCACCCCAATCCAGCGTCGTCCAACTTCGGAATCGACCCGGAGGACCGCTACCTCTTCCGCCGCATCCGGCTGGAGATGAAGGGGGACATCTTCGAGACGATGCTGTGGCGGATGCAGATCGACTTCAACACGCCCGCCGCTCCGGAGATCAAGGACGTCTTCATCGGGTTCAAGGAGCTGCCCGCGAACCAGACCTTCCTCATCGGAAACCAGAAGCGACCCATCGGGCTGGACCACCTCAACAGCAGTCGCTTCAACGTGTTCATCGAGCGGCCGCTCGTCGTCGAGGCGTTCAACGAGGACGCTCGTCGACCCGGTGCGACGTTCTACGGGTTCACCGACGACGAGAGCCTCGGTTGGGCCTACGGCATGTACGGACTCACGAACATCTCCCGGATCAACGGCTATCGAGGAGACGCTCTGCAACTGAGTGCCAACGGCCGACTGTGGGGGTCGCCGTGGTACGACGAGTGCTCTGGCGGCCGCGGGTACTTCCACTGGGCCGTTGCCGGCATGGTGGCCGACCCGGACGGTGAGGCAGGGCCCGGCGAGAACTCGAACGAAGGTCGCTTCAGAACCCGACCCGAGGCCCGGACGAACTCCCGCTGGATCGACACCGGTCGCGTTCCCGGCGCGGACACCTACGAAATCCTCGCGCTCGAGAGCATCCTCAACGTCGGCCCGATGCAGATCGTCGGCGAGTACCAGTTCACTTGGATGCAACGCGACGACTTCACGCCAGGGACCGGCCCCGACCTGTTCTTCCACGGAGCCTACGTCTACGCCAGCTACCTGCTCACCGGGGAGCACGTGCCCTACACACGTGACCGGGGCACGATCGGACGGGTCAAGCCGTTCGAGAACTTCTTCCTCGTCAATCGTTGCTGCGGAGACACCGCAGGCGGGTGGGGCGCCTGGCAAGTCGCCTTGCGACTCTCCTACCTCGACCTGACAAGCGAGGACGTCCTCGGCGGCTACCAGGAGAACGTCACGTTCGGACTGAACTGGTGGTGGACGTCCCACTCCAAGGTGCAGTTCAATCTCGTCTACGGCGACATTCGCAACCGCGAGCCCGTGGGCGGCTTCACGGACGCCAACTTCTTGATTGCCGGCATCCGCTTCGCTGCCGACTTCTGATCCCATTCACTCACGAGAACGGAGTTCGCCGTGAAGTCCAAGAAAGCGATCGTCCTGACAGGCGTGGCCGCACTCGCCGCGCTGCTGCTCGGCGTCACCGGGGTCCCCTCGGGACTTCGCGCCGAGACCGCGTGCGAGGATTGTGACGAAGGCTACCCCGACCGTGACGGCGTCTGTCGACCTGTCCCGACCACGAAGACCGTCGCCGACCACTGTTGGCGGGTCGAGTGGAAACGCGTCTGTATTCCGGCAGTTCAGCCGCCTTGGGCACGCTGGTGGCGGGGCTCGTGCGACGGCGACGAAGGCTGCGACGACGTTCGCGAGGGGGCACGTTGCGGCCGAGTTCGCTGGGTCCGCGTTCTCGTCAAGGAGAAACGCGAACGAAAGGTGCGCACCTGCGACTGGCTCGTGGAGGCGCCGTGTGACGACTGCGTCCCGGCCTCAGGAGGAACGTCACACGCCGTTCCGGTGGTTCTCGAGCCCGAGTTCGACCGGCTGTCCGACGTTGACGAACGGCCCGCTGCCGTACGTGTCGATGTGCCGACTCCACGCTGAGCCGGAACGCGGCCGAGCGCACGTTTGTCAGCTGGCGACGCGCTGGTCGGTCGAAGCGTCTCGGAACCGTTCGCCGAACCGGAACCGTTCCCACCACGTCGGGCGGCGGAGGTTCGGGTCGTTCGGCTTCACGCGATGTGTTTTGCCGGTGCGCGTCCGCAGCAAGAGTTGACCTTCGTCGTCGATCTCCGAGACCACCCAGAACTTGTCGACGACGTAGCTGTACATGTCGCCGCCGCGGGTCGGCGAAACATCGTGGGCACGCGGACCGGGAGTCTCGCTGTACTTCGTCCGTCGGTAGACGACCCAGTCGCCGGGTTGGAGCGCATTCCTTCGCATGGCACGGCACCTCCTCAACGGGAATCTTGCTCGAGCGGTTTCAACCGGGTCGAGCTTCAACCCCGATGTTAGCACGACAGAAGGGACTCGTGTGCGAAATTCATGCCGCGGCGTGCACGAGCTTCATCGGATGTCGCTGACCTTTGTGTTAGCATGCTCACATAGTGGGCCTGCGTTTACTTGGCGAGCCGATGTCGCAACGAAACTGGGAACGTGACCCGCGGGCGGACGACGACGACTCGTCGTGGTCGATCACGTCGGTCGCGTTGCTCGTCGCGCTGGTGGTGACGACCGTCGCCTGGGTGTTCGCCGTGCGGTCGTTCTTGGACGACGACGCGGCCGTGCAGCGGTTCACGAGCGACCTGGGCGTGGAGGACGTGAGCACGGCGATCGACCCGGCGGGGGCCGGTGTCGGGGTCGCCTTCGCCGTGGGGATCGTCGCGTTCGCCGTGGGCAGCGTGATGTTCGTCGGCTGGTTCCTGAAGAGCGGCGTCTACGCGTTCCGCCTCTCAAGCGAGTTGCTGCTGATCGTCGTCGGCGCCCCGGCCGTGTTGATTGCCCTGATGGCGATGGTCGCGACGGAGGCCCTGCTGATGATCCGGTATGCCCCGCACGTGCTCGGGTTCGCCGCACGAGAACGAACGGTCGCGTGCATCGTGTACGTGGTCTTCGTCGGCGCGATCGTGCTGGGCAGCGTCTGGATGAAGTGGCTCGAGTCTCAGATGGGCGACCCGCGGCGAAGGCGTCGCCGCTGACCGAGCCGCTACATGTTCGTCTTCGTATCGACCACCCCGCCGAGAGCGGCGTCGAGGGCGGCGTTCAGGGCCGCGTCGTGCGTGTGGTCCTGCGTGTAGAGCCGGAACACGAGGAAGCTCGTCGGCAGCTGGCGGAACAGTTCGTCGTCGCTGAGTTCGACCGGCGTGCTGCGGGCCGGGTCGACGAGGAAGTTCTGGCCGCCGGCCGGGAGCGGGCCACTGGGGCGGTGGTAGTGCTTGGCGACGTCGATCGCCATCGGCAGGTCGCGGATCGACTCGGGCAGCTGGGCACGGACCCGCTGCTCGACCAGCGACGGTTCGGAGAAGATCGACGTCCGCTCGCCGCTCGACGAGTGGAAGTTGACCGTCCGCTCGCAGGCCATCTTCCAGGCGACGTTGCGTGTCAGGATCGCCTGCCAGCGTTCCCCGAGTGCTCGCAGTTCCGGATCCTCGCTCCGCGGCCACCGGCCGACGTCGACGAGGAACGACGACTCCGTCAACAGCTGGTACTCGTCGAGGTGCTCCAGCGGGTTGCCGGGGAACAGGTGGGGCATCGTCTCCGGGAAGATCTCCTCCAGCGACAGGTCCAGCGCGCGGACGGTGCGGTGGAAGTAGATCGTGCGGAACAGGTTCGCCCGGGTCTCGATGAAGTTGACCAGCGTGGGCAGCCCGCGGGCGTGGATGGCGAGGCCCTGCTCGGTGAAGAACGAGTAGTGGACCAGTCGGGAGAGGTCGAACGCCCGCGTGTTGTAGCCGGACATGTAGGCGTCGCGGAGGACGAAGTCCATGTTGTCGACGGTGTAGATTCCACTGAACATCGCCCGCAGCTTCACGAGCCAGTCGGGCTGGCCCTCGTCGTCGCGGCCGCCTCGTGGGCGGCGGATGAGGAACGCAATCTGCCGCGGCTCGAGCTGTTCGAGCGGTTGCAGCTGCCCGTTGGGGTTCCGCCGCACGCCCTGCAGCAGGTCGCCCAGTTCGTTCTCGATGATCACCCCGCCGAGCGACTCGTGGGTGATGCCGAACTGGTCGAGGTACTGGTCGTCGAAGAAGTGGCCGAACGGGCCGTGGCCGACGTCGTGCAGCAAGGCCGACATGCGGAGCAGCGTCTCGACGTACGGCCGGGAGGGGACGGACGGGCAGACGTTCGCCAGCGACTCGTACCACTTCTCGATGCAGACGGAAGCGAGGTGCATGGCCCCCAGCACGTGCTGGAACCGCATGTGCTCGGCCGACGGGAAGACCCACCAGGCGGTCTGCAGCTGGTGAATCTGCCGCAGCCGCTGCACCCAGGGGTGGTCGATGACCTCCTGTTCGGAGACCTCGCCGTCGGGCAGACCCCGCTTGGAGACGAACGGGATGTACCCGTGGATCGGGTCGTGCGACAGGGACTCGTGGACGTAGTCGCGGGGCATTCCGTGCTCCGATTGTCGGTCGCCGGGCCGGTGCCTCCGGCCGCCGGGATGATAACGGCCCGATTCCGGCGAGCGAACGCCGTTTCTTGTTCACGCCCGAGTGACGTGGCTAGACTGACCGGATCGGCTTCCTCTCCGAGCAGAGGGAAACCGCGTTGACCGTCCACCCCGTCGAAGCACACCAACGAGCCCACCGCATGTCCCGCCTCGCCACGACGACCGCTCTGCTTCTCTGCTTCGCCGCGACCGGCTGGGCCCAGAGCCCGATCCAAGACGCCAACCTTGCGAAGGCGGTCGCGGAGACGCTGAAGAAGAAGCCGGAGGAGGTGAAGGAGGCGGATCTCGTCAACGTCTTCGTGCTCGAGGCGAAGGGGATGGGCGTCAAGAGCCTCGCCGGGCTGGAGAAGTGCCGCAACCTGTCGCTGCTGCGGATCGACGAGAACGAGGTGAGCGACCTGTCGCCGCTGGCCGGGCTGGTGAACCTCCAGTCGCTGGACGTCGCGAAGAACAAGGTGAAGAGCCTCGCCCCGCTGTCGAAGTTGGTGAAGCTCCAGTACCTGCGGGCGGAGGAGAACGAGATCGGCGACCTGAAGCCACTCGCCGGGCTGGAGAAGATCTCGGCCCTCTACCTCGCCGGAAACAAGGTGGGCGACCTGAAGCCGCTGGCCGGGCTGACGAAGCTCGCCTCGCTCGACCTCGACCGCAACCAGGTGAAGGACCTCGGGCCGCTGAAGGGGTTGACGTTCCTCTCGACGCTCGGCCTTCGCGACAACCAGGTGGCCGACCTCTCGCCGCTCACCGGGATGACCGACCTCCGGTTCACGTTCCTCGAACGAAACCAGGTCAAGGACCTCGGCCCGCTCGTCGAGATGGCGAAGAAGGACGCCGAGGGAGACCACAACTTCGCCCCGTACTGGCGTCTGTACGTCGCCGGCAACCCGCTCTCGGACGCAGCGGTGAAGGAGCAGATCCCCGCTCTCGAGGCGATCGGCGTCCGCGTCGAGAACTGAGCCTGTCAACCGGCCTCACGTTCGGAACGGCGACGCAGGATGTACTCGACGACGTCGCGAACGGTCCGCATGCCAGCGTAGTCGTCGTCCGCGATCGCGACGCCGAACTCGTCCTCGATCTCCATCACCAGCTCGACGAGATCGACCGAGTCACGTTCGAGTTTCAAGAGGAATTCCGGCCCGACTTCCTCCGTCGGCAGCGAGAGTTCTCGACTGAGCACTGCTCGGAACCGGGTGAGCAGGTCGTGAGACTCCCAAAGCAGGAACCCGCACTGCGGGCAGGGTGCGTCCCCGGCTGCGGAGTACTCGACGTTTGCCTCGGCTCCGCAGAGGGAACAGCGGCTGGGCAGCCCCTCGGGCGTTCGTGACGCAATCGTCACCTCGGGCTCCCGGAAAACGAAAGAAGCCGACGCGGATGCGTCGGCTTCCCGTTCATTCGAATTCGACGAACGACGTCTGGACTAGGCCAGTCGCACGTTCTCGGCTCGCGGCCCCTTCGGGCCACTCCCCTCTTCGTACATCACGCGCTGCCCCTCTTCGAGGTCGTCGAAGTGGACGCCGTCGAGGTTGGACATGTGGAAGAAGAGGTCCTTCCCCCCTCCCGTGTCGATGAATCCGAATCCCTTCTCCGTCAGCTTCTTGATCGTGCCTTCCGCCATCTACTCACATCCTTCGACTCGTGTGGTGGTGAGGTCGCCGTACAGGGCTGCACAGATGGGCGACCAACCGGATGCCCAAAAGGGTATCACGCCGACCCCGAAAGCAACAGGACTTCCGGGCGAATCGCGAAAGTTCGTCCAGATTGGCGAATCCGCCGAATCGTCGCTCCGAGGCCCTATTTCCCCCGGACGTTGCCCCACCACTCGACGTGCAGCCGGGGGGAAACGTGGAGTCCCCGCTGCTCCGCAGCCTCGGCGAGCCAGTCTCGACGCTCCGTGATCATCTCGGCCGCCGTCGCCTGTGGCATCAACCAGACGCGGTCCCGTTCGATCGCGGGGAACCGCGTCAGCCACTGTTCGACGTCGTCCAGGTCGGCGGGTGCGTCGATCACGAACTTCAGCTGGTACGGCCCCAACGACAGCAGTCGGCGGATCGTCTCCGGGTTGTCGCGGAGTCGTTCGTGCTTCTCTCGCCAGTCGGCGTCGTCGGGCGTCGAGTTCTCGAGCTTCGGGCTGATCGACATCAGGTCGGCCGGCACGTCGAGGAAGACGGTCCCCGCCGTCTCGATCGTGACGTGCCGCCCGGCCTCTCGAAGCCTCGCGACGAGCGGCTGCACTTCCGACTGCAGAAGCGGCTCGCCCCCCGTCACGACGACGTGCTCGCAGTCGATCGCCAGCACCTCGTCCGCGACCTCCTCCCACGGCCGATGCTCCCCCTCCGGCTCCCACGACGTGTACCGCGTGTCGCAGAACCAGCACCGCAGGTTGCACCCACTCGTCCGCACGAAGACCGACTCCGTCCCCGCGAGCGACCCCTCGCCTTGGATGCTGTGGAAGAGCTCGGAGAAGAACATGAGTGGGCAGGGGGCAGGAGTCAGCGTGCAGGGACTAGGCGACAGTCTACGCGACCGCGTGACCTCCGTCCCACGAACGGTCACGGACTGCTGACCCCCGACTCCCGACACCTGTCTCCCGGCTCCTCAGTCTCCTCCCAAGACGACCGGCAACTCCAGCCGTTGTCCTTCGCGGATCACGCGGAGGACGACGCGTTCGCCCGGTTTGTGGCTCTCGACGAGTTCGAGGAACTCGCCGGCCGTCTTCACCGGCTCGCCGTCGAGGGCGACGATCAGGTCGGCGGCGCTGCGGTCGATCCGCTCGACGACGAACGGGCCGCGGCGTTCGCGGGTGATGCGGGGGCCGCGGAGTCCGGACCGTTGGGCCGGGCCGCCGTCGGTCAGCTTGGCGACCAGCAGCCCGTTGCCCGTCTCGTAGACCCGTTGGATGCCGATCTCGGCCCGGATGACGCGGCCGTGCTCGATCAGCTCGGGGAGCACGCGTTTCACGAGGTTGATCGGGATGGCGAAGCCGACGCCGCTGCTCTGACCGGTCCGGCTGGCGATGGCCGTGTTCATTCCGATCAGCCGGCCCTGCGAGTCGAGCAGCGGGCCGCCGGAGTTCCCCGGGTTGATGGCGGCGTCGCACTGGATGATCGACTTGATCGTCCGGTTCCCCCGCACCTGCAGGGAGCGGTTCAGGCTGGAGATGATGCCGGTCGTCATCGTCCGTTCGAGACCGAACGGGTTGCCGATCGCGAAGATGCGGAGCCCGACGCGGAGCCGGTTCGAGTCGCCGAACGTGACCGGGTACAGCACGTCCCGCGGGGCGTCGATGCGGATGACGGCGACGTCGTTGATCGGGTCGGCTCCCACGAACGTCGCGTCGTAGGTCTTGCCGTCGAACAGCGTGACGGCCACCTCGGTCGCGTTCTCGATGACGTGGAAGTTCGTCAGCACGTGGCCGCTCTCGTCGACGACGGAGCCGCTGCCGTTCCCCTCACTGGTTCCCTCGCCGACGAAGAACCCCTCCGGCCGGCTGACGCGGGTGGTGATGTTGGCGACGCTCCGGTTCACGCGGTCGTAGACGAACACACCGACCGTCTCCTCGACGGTCATGCCGTTCGCGTCGAACGCGCCGGCGGGCGGCAGCAGCGAGGCCCCGGCCTCGCGGGGACCGTCGGCGAGTCCGCGGCGGGTGTCGGTCCGCGACTCGTCCCGCCGGGGCGGCCGGAGCGGCTCGACACGCTGGGCGAAGGCCACCTCGCCGGGGTGGTCGCCGAGCAACAGGACCGCAGCGGCCCCTCCCAGGACGGAACTGACCAGGCAGGCGAGTACGTACCGCACGGCGAACTCCGATGGGAGGACTTCGGAACCGGGACGCGGGGCGTGTTCCCCCGCTCGCGCGGATGGTATAAGGGGCCGACACGGCGACTCAAGACGGAGTCCGGCCACCGGCCGACGCCCGCGAGCGCTCACCGCCGTGTTCCTTCCAGAAGACGACAGGGTGCTCGCACTCGGGATCCGCCGTGTTCGCGGTTCTCGCCCCCCGAGCGCCGAACCAGCGAGTTCGCGACCGCGACGACGCGAGACACGGGAAACGAATCATGCAACGCGTGGGAATCCTCACGGCCGGCGGAGACACCCCGGCCCTCAACGCCACCATCTTCGGGGCCGTCGAACGGGCCAACCAACTCGGCATCGAGGTCTACGGCATCGTCAAGGGCTTCGGCGGCCTGCTCGACCCTCGCGTCCCCTACGTGCCGCTGAACCCGTTGTTCAGCAGCATCCCGGAACTCGACCCCTGCCAGGGCGGCACGATTCTCGGCGCGTCCCGGACCTACATCTCCGCCGACTCCGTCGACGAGATGAAGACCGTCGCCCAAAGGCTGGAGAAGCTCGGCATCGAAGGCCTGATCTGCATCGGCGGCGACGGCACGATCAACGGCATGCAGCCGATCTCCGAACAGTTCCCCTGCGTGCTCGCGCCCAAGACGATCGACAACGACCTCGGCCTCAACTACATCGAGGAGCCCAACGTCTGGGAGCGGTCCGAGGACCCCGAGACCGGGAAGCCCGTCTACTCCAAGTCGGACGACCAGGCCGAGATCGAGCTCGGCGAGATCGTCAACTACGCCACGCCCGGCTACGCGACGGCCGTCTACGTCGTCGCCCAGTCGATCAACCGGATTCGCACGACCGCCGAGAGCCACCGCCGGATCGGCATCGTCGAGGTGATGGGCCGCGAGTCGGGCTACATCGCCCTCGGGTCGGCCTACGGCCAGCCGGACATCATCCTGATCCCCGAGGTCGCCGTCGACTTCGAACGACTCGCCACCCGGGTCGCCGAGCTCTACGACCTGCAGAAGCACGTCGTGATCGTCGTGGGCGAGGGCGTGAAGGGGGCCGAGGGGGTGCCGCTCGGCGACCTCGGCCGTCGCGACCCGTCGGGGAACGTCCGCTTCGACGGGGCCGCCGAGGCGCTCAAGAGCATGCTCATCGAACGGCTCGGCGACGGGTTCTTCCAGTCCCGCCGCCGGCACGACACCGCCGAGTCCGCCATCTTCACGCGAATGGTCGGCCACACCCAGCGGGGTGGTCGTCCCATCCAGTTCGACCGGTTCCACGCCGCCCAGCTCGGCGGACACGCCATGGAGCTGCTGGTTCGTGGCGAGAACAACGCCCTCGCCGTGCTGCAGTACAACCAGGACGACGGGTTCCATCTGATGGCCCTCCCGGCCAACAAGCTCCGCGACCGCTGGGGGGCCATCCACCCCCGCAACCTGCACACGAGCTTCTACGACTGCCGCCGGCTGCAGCCCTCGAAGCTGGGTCGCGAGTTCCTGATGCCGATCTTCACGACCGCCATCGGGGCCGACGACGTCGAGCACATCCGGGCCGACCTGTTCGCCCCCGGCAACCTCAGCACCCGCTACCAGGGCTTCAACATCGACGTCCACAAGCGGATGCGGTACCTGACGCACGAGTAGCGGCGGTCACCACGCTCCGTTGGCCCCGCCGAAGATCCGGACACCAGGCCCAGCGCCGAGAATGAGGTCTGGCGTGCCGTCACCGGTGACGTCACACACGGCAACGCGAACTCCGCCGGTGAATCCGGGGTAGGCGTTGAACACCCTGACGTGGGGGCCGCCACCTGGCCCCGGGGCCGTGATGATGTCGAGTGTGCCGTCCCCGCTCACGTCACCGGTCTCGAGCGTCTGGAAGAAGGCGACGTCCTCGAACCCGTCGCGGTTGAAGTCGCCGACGGCGACCGACTTGTCCTCCTTGTCGAGAAGAACTCGCGGATCGGCGTCGCGGCTGCCGTAGAAGGTGACGTGCATCAGCTCGCTCTTCTCGTCGAGCAGCCCGATCTCGACGTCGAACGTGCCCGACTCGGCGAATTCCTCACCGAAAGCCGTCGGAGTGAGCAGTACGAAGAGAGCGAAGGTCGTGAGGAAGGACTTCATGGTCGCGTGAATCCCGGAGTCGATTTCGATCGGCGTGGGACGTGGCCCACGCGCGTCTCTCGACAGCGAAGCGGAATTCGGACGCTGATGTGACAGGTTTCCGGGAGAATCCGCGCGGCGACCCACGAGGCCCGTGAACGGCCTCCTTCTCAGTAGCGGACGATCCAGTCGACGTAGATCCGGTGGTCGAGGATGTCCTCGCGGTTCGTCAGCGGGAACTCGTAGGCGAGGCCGACCTCCTGCTTGGGGGTCGGCTTGAGCTTCGTGCCGACCGCCATCGTGACGATGTCGTTCCCGGCGACGCCGGTGGAGCCGAAGTTCCAGAGGTCCACGCCCTCGACCCCGGCGACACCTCCCTGGCCGGACCGCATCCAGTGGAACCAGTTGAGCTCGACGAGACCGTAGAGGTTGTCGGTCAGCTTCCGGTCGACGTGCTGTGACCAGTACCAGACCTGGCTCTCCTCGTTCGTGTTGGCCGGCAGGCGGAAGCCGGAGGTCGTCACGTAGTGCCAGCAGTCGGCGAACTCGGTACCGGCGGTGAGGTACAGGGCGAACTTGCCGTCGCCGTTCCCCTGCAGAGTACGGTGGCTGCCGGTCGGCATCTCGTAGGCGAAGCCGGCCGAGACGATCCACTGCTCGCAGGGATCCTTCCAGACGTTGTACTTCAGGCCGATCGAGATGTCGGCCCAGCCGTCCTCGATCAAGGGGTTGTCCGACGTGATGAAGCCGTCCTTGGCCGCCACGATCGACAACCGGTCGTTGAGAGCGGCCCGCACGTGCATTGCGATCAGCTGAACGTCGCCGCCACCCGCCGAGTTCGGCACCTCGTTGTGGATGAAGATCGGCCGCAGCTCCGTCACCGTCCGCGGGTCCTCGAAGTGGACGATGTTGGTGATCGGGCTGATGAAGTCGTTGTAGCAGGAGTCCGACGGCGCGAAGCCGAGACCGCCGAACAGACCCTCCACGAGCCGCTCGGCCGGACAAGCCGCAGAACCGTCGCAACCGGCGTCGCAGCGGAGCCAGTCGCAGCCGCCGTCACTCACCCACGGTTCCTCGACGGCGCTCGGTTCGTAGTCGGCCGGCGGGGTCGCGGCAGGCGCTGTGGGGTCGTCGCCCACGGCGATCGCCGCCGTGAGGAGCAGTCCGGAAAGACACAGGAAGAGTTTCGACGGCGAGAACGACGGTCGGGGCATGGGGGGCTCGGTTCCAAAACGCGACAGGAGCAACGCTTCCACCCTTGGAATCGTCCTCGTCCTGTCCGGAGTCCCGGCTTCCACGGGACCACGACACGACCCGTCCGACAGTCGGTGTCCGCGGAAGCCGCACAGTTTCCGCCGTCACGGACATCCCCATTGACCCGATTCCCGGTTCCGGGGATCATCCCGCCCCGCCCGAAATCGGGCACGGTATCCGGACTGCGCCGAGGGAACGGCTCTTGTCCCAGCATCTCGTCGACATCGTTCAACGGCTCGGCCGGCCCAGGCTGCTCGTCCTCGGGGACCTCATCCTCGACGAGTACGTGTGGGGCGACGCCGAGCGGATCAGCCAGGAGGCGCCCGTCGTCCTGCTCCGCGAGGAGCGACGCGAGAGCCGGCTGGGCGGGGCGGCCAACGTCGCGAACATGCTCCGCGGGCTCGAGGCCGAGGTCGCGATGGCGGGCGTCGTCGGCAGCGACGAGCACGCCCAGTTCGTCCGCCGCACGCTCGAAGGGGCCGACGTCGACACCGGCTGCCTGCTCGAGGACCCCGACCGTCCGACGACCGTGAAGCAGCGGTTCCTCGGCCGGGCCCAGCACCGCCACCCGCACCAGATGCTCCGCGTCGACCGCGAGGTCCGCACGCCGGTCTCGCTGGAACTCGGTCGGCAACTCGTCGAACGGGTGACCGCACGACTCGACGAGTTCGACGCCGTCCTCGTCTCCGACTACGCGAAGGGCGTTTGCTCGCCCGAGGTGCTCCGCGACCTGATCGCCGCCGCCCGGACCGCCGGGA
Source organism: Planctomycetaceae bacterium (assembly GCA_028284885.1). Classification (GTDB taxonomy): domain Bacteria; phylum Planctomycetota; class Planctomycetia; order Planctomycetales; family Planctomycetaceae; genus JANQQW01. The sequence goes on along the minus strand of JANQQW010000074.1, from coordinate 27,618 downwards.
CGCCGGTCGTCGTCGATCCCGCATCCAGTGCCGACTACACCCACTACCGCGGGGCGACGGCCGTCACGCCGAACCGGACCGAGACCTCCAAGGCGACCGGCGTCCGCATCCAGAACGCCGACGACGCCTTCCGAGCCGGCCGGCAGCTGGTCGCCCGGCTCGACCTCGGCCACGCCTTCGTCACGCTCGACAGCGACGGCATCGCGGTCGTCGAGGCGAACGGCCGCGAGACGCTGCTCCCCACCCGCAAACGCGAGGTCTACGACATCACCGGTGCGGGCGACATGGTGCTCGCGACGATCGGCGTCGGCACGGCCGCCGGGGCCGGGCCGCGGGATCTCGCCCGGCTTGCCAACGTCGCCGGCGGGCTCGAGGTCGAACACGTCGGCGTGGTCAACGTCACCCGCGAGGAGATACTGGCCGACATCCTCCGGGACAGCCGGTCCGTCTCGGTCGAGCCGACCGCGTCGCGGAAGGTGCTCGAACTCGACGAACTGAAGCGGCAACTCACCGCTCGGCGACGGCTGGGGGAGCGGGTCGTTCTCACGAACGGCTGCTTCGACCTCCTGCACGTCGGCCACGTGCGGTACCTCGAACAGGCGGCCGCCGAGGGGGACTGCCTCGTCGTCGCGACGAACTCCGACGACAGCATCCGCCGCTTGGGCAAGGCCCCGGACCGGCCACTGTTCGACGTCGAGCACCGCACGACGATGCTCGCCGCGCTCGAGTCGGTCGACTACGTCGTCGTGTTCGACGAGGAGACCCCGCGCGCCGTGCTCGACGCCCTCCGGCCGGATCTTCTGGTCAAGGGCGGGACGTACTGCGAACGCGAGATCGTCGGCTGGGAACTGGTCGAGTCGTACGGTGGGCAGGTGAAGCCGCTCGGCGTGACGCCCGGCGTCTCGACGACCGACATCGTCGCCCGGCTGCGTGCGACACCCGCAGCCCCCGAACGACGGGACGCGGCATGAAGCTCGGCGTCTTCCTCCCGAACTGGATCGGCGACGCCGTGATGGCGACACCGGCCCTGCGGGCGGTCCGCGACCATCACCCGCACGCCGAGGTCGTCGGCCTCGCCCGGCCGTACGTCGCCGAGGTGCTCCGCGGCACCGACCTCCTCGACCGCACTCTGCTGTACGACCCGAAGGAGAAGCAGGGCGAACGGAGCGAGCGGTCGTTCGTCCGCCGCCTGCGGGCCGAGCGGCTCGACGCGGCGCTGCTGCTGACGAACTCCTTCCGCACCGCGTGGCTGGCGTGGCGGTCCGGGGCGAAGCGACGCGTCGGCTTCGCCCGCGACCTCCGTGGCTGGTTGCTGACCGACCGCGTGACGCCGAAGCCGAAGTCACGACCACACCCGGTGCTCGACGAGTACAACCGCCTCGCCGAGACGCTCGGCTGTTCGACTCTCTCGACACGCACGGAACTCGCCGTCACCGACGAGGACGCTCGGCAGTTCGAGTCGTTCTGGGAGAATCGCGACTGGCGGCTACGGTCGTCGGGCTTCGTGGCAATGAGTCCCGGCGGGGCGTTCGGAGCCGCGAAACACTGGCCGACCGAGCACTTTGCCGAGCTTGCCGGGCAGGTCGTTCGTGACCTCGACCGGACCGTCCTGGTCCTCTGCGGCCCCGCGGAACGCGACACGGCCCGCGAGATCACCAGTCTCGCCGACGACCCGCGGGTGCTCTCGCTGGCGGACGGACCGATCGGGCTCGGCGTGACGAAGGCCGCCGTTCGCGAGGCGACACTGCTCGTCGCGACCGACTCCGGCCCCCGGCACTTCGCCGCGGCGCTCGGCACGCCGGTCGTCACGCTGTTCGGCCCCACGCACATCTCCTGGAGCGAGACGCACTACGACCTCGCCCGGCACGTGCAACTCGACGTCGACTGCGGCCCCTGCCAGAAACGCGTCTGCCCGCTCGGCCACCACCGCTGCATGCAGGAGCTGACGCCGGCCGCCGTGATGCCGGCCGTCCGCGAGTTGCTCGCCTCCGGGAAGCGAGGTGCCGCGTGACTCGCTCGAACGAGCCGACCGTCTCGGCGATCGTCATCTGCAAGGACGAGGCGAACACGATCCGGGCCTGCCTCGACTCGGTCTGCTGGGCGAACGAGATCGTCGTCGTCGACTCCGGCAGCACCGACGGGACCGTCGCGATCTGCCGAGAGTACACGGACCGCGTCTACCAGTTGGACTGGCCGGGCTACGGGCCTCAGAAGAATCGGGCCCTCGCCCATGCCACGGGCGACTGGGTCCTGTCGATCGACGCCGACGAGACCGTCCCGCCCGAGCTCTTCGGCGAGATCCACGAGGCGATCCGCCGTCCCGACGCCCCGGACGCGTTTCGCGTCCCGCGGCTCTCGAGCTACTGCGGCAACTGGATTCACCACGGCGGCTGGTCGCCCGACTACGTCACGCGGCTGTTCCGTCGCGACCGGGCCCGCTTCAGCGACGACCTCGTCCACGAACGGGTGCTGGTCGAAGGGGGCGTGGGTACGTTGTCGGTGCCGCTACGACACGAGACGTTCCGGACGCTCGCGGACGTGCTCGGCAAGATCGACGAGTACTCGACCGCCGGGGCCGAGATGGCCTTCCGCCGCGGTCGCCGGGCGACGCTGCTCACGGCGGTCGTGCACGGTGCCTGGGCGTTCCTGCGAACCTACCTGCTGCGGGCCGGGTTCCTCGACGGCGCGGCTGGCTTCATGCTCGCCGTCTCGAACGCAGAGGGGACGTACTACCGGTACCTGAAGCTCCGCGAACTTGCCCTCCGCGCGGCCGAGATCGAGGAGTCGAACGAGGACTCGACGCAGCCGGCGGTCTTGGAAGAGGACGTTTCCGACGAGTACGTCGACTTCCTCGAGGCTGTCGACGTGACGCCCGAGTCGAAGGAGGCGGCGTGATGTCCGACCGCCTGCCGATCTCGCTCGTGATGATCGCCTCGAACGAGGAGGCCCGCATCGGCCGCTGCCTCGCGAGCGCGGCCGACCTCGCCTCCGAGATCGTCGTCCTCGTCAACGACTGCGCCGACCGGACCGAGGAGATCGCGCGGTCGTTCGGGGCCACGGTCGTGGAGGACTCGTGGCACGGGTTCCGTGACCAGAAGAACCTCGCCCTGCAGCACGCCACGCAGCCGTGGGTGCTGGCGCTCGACTGCGACGAGGAACTCTCGCCGACGTTGCGAGCGAGTCTCGCCGCGTTCTTCGCGGACGGTGACCACCAGCGGTTCGCCGGGGCCCGGTTCCCGCGGCTGGTCTGGTTCCTCGGCCGGTGGATTCGCCACGGCGACTGGTACCCGGACCACAGCCTGCGGCTGTTCCCCAACGGTCTCCGTTGGACCGGCAGCCCGGAGCACGACAAGATCGTCGTCGCCGGCCGGGTGAAGACGCTCGACGGCGACCTGTTCCACTACTCGAACCCGGACGCCCGCACCCAGATCGAGAAGATCAACGTCTTCGCGGACGTGTTCCTCGAGCGGCAGATCGCCGACGGCAAGCGGTGGTCGCTGCTGCACACGGTCTTCCGGCCGGCGTGGCGATTCCTGCGGGCGTACGTGCTGCGTCGCGGGTTCCTCGACGGCTATCCGGGCCTCTACATCGCCTGCGTGACCGCCTTCGCCACGATGGCCCGGTACACGCGGCTGTACGAACACGAACGGCCCACGCAGCCAAGGAGGGCTCGCGATGACGACGCTGTCGGTGGTGGTCTCGACGTACAACCGGCCGGACGCCCTGGAGGCGGTGCTGCGGGCGTATCTCGCGCAGCGTGACCAGGACTTCGAACTGCTCGTCGCCGACGACGGCTCCACCGAGGAGACCCGTCTCGTCGTCGACCGGTTCCGGGCCGCGGCGATGTTCGCCGTCGAGCACGTCTGGCACGCGGACACCGGGTTTCGCCTGGCCGCGATTCGCAACCGGGCCCTCGCGATGGCGAGTGGCGAGTACGTCGTCTTCACCGACGGTGACTGCGTGCCGGGTCGCGGCTTCACCGCGAACCTCAAGTCGCTCGCCCGACCGGACTGGTTCGTCGCCGGCAGCCGCATCCTGATGTCCGAGTCGGCGACTCGCGACCTGCTCGACCCCGAGTCGGACGTCCCGCCGCTCGACACCTGGTCGTCGTCCCGGTGGCTGAAGGCCCGGCTGCGGGGCGACCTCAACCGGTTGATGCCACTCGTCCGGCTGCCGTCGCTCGGGCCCACGCGGTCCGAAGGCTGGAAGGCGTGCCGCGGATTCTGCATCGCCGGCTGGCGACGGGACTTCGTCGGGGTCAACGGCTTCGACGAGTCGTACGAGGGGTGGGGACTCGAGGACTCCGACCTCGCCATCCGCATGCTGCAGCGGGGCGTCAAACTGCGGAAGGTCCGGAACGGCATCGGCCTCGTGCACCTCTGGCATCCCGAGAACCCGCGGGACAACCTCGAGCAGAACCAGAAACTGCTCGACGAACTGCAGGCTTCGGGCCGCACGCGGGCTTTGCGAGGGCTCAGCGAGGCGAGCGGACGCGGACGCCGCACGGCCTGAGCGCCCAGCCCGACGAGGTCGTCAGGCCGACTGCCGCTCGGGTCGGGCGTCGAACAGGCTCTGGTAGATGGGGCAGGTCTGCAGGAGCGACTCGTGCGAGCCGTTCGCGACGAGCCGGCCGCGGTCCATCACGACGATTCGCGTGACGAAGCTGAGAAGCGTCGGCGTGATCGAGTGCGTGATCACGAACGTCGTCCGGCCCTTCACGAAACCCTCTAGTACCTTGTGGAGCTGGTAGGTGCTCTGGGCGTCGACGGCGGAAGTCGCCTCGTCGAGGATCAGGATGGCCGGGTCGCGGACGACGGCCCGGGCGAGGGCGAGCCGCTGCCGCTGCCCGCCGGAGAGCCGCTGGCCCTTCTCGCCGACCTGCGTGTCGAACCCGTCCGGCAGGTGCTCGACGAACGAAAGCATGTCCGCCTTGGCGGCTGCGTCCACGACCTCCTGCATGCTGGCGGACGGCTTCCCGTAGCGGATGTTCTCGGCGATCGTGTCGTCGAACAGCAGCGTCTCCTGCGTGACGACGCCGATCTGCCCGCGGAGTTCGCGCAGCGAGGCCTCGCGGGTGTCGACGCCGTCGACGAGGACGTGCCCGGCGTCTGGGTCGAAGAAGCGGGGCAACAGGTTGACGAGGGTCGACTTGCCGGAGCCGTTCTCCCCGACGACGGCGACGACCTCGCCGGCCGGGACGGTGAGGGTCACGCCGTCGAGTGCCGGGGGCCGGTCCGGCTCGCCGTTCGCGTAGGCGAACCGGACGTTCTCGAAGGTGATCGACTGGTGGTGGCGGGGCAGGGCCTTCGGGCAGTCGGGGTCCTTGACGCTCGGTTCCCCCTCGACGATGCCGAACACCCGGCCGACGGCTGCCTTCCCGCGCTTCAGTCGCGAGTAGATGCCGGAGAGCTTGCGAGCCGGGTCGATGATGCCGGCCAGCAGCGTGTACATCACGGCGAGTTCCTCGAGGTCCATCACCGTGCCGGCGAGTTGCACGCCCCAGATCTCCGTCACGCTGCGGAGCACGAGGTAGGCGGCCGGCAGCAGCAGCAGGCAGACGGCGAGGATGCCGAGCGTCTCGGTGATCGGGCTCATCACCGCGTCGATGCGGGCGATCGTCATCGCCTTGTGGTAGTACTCCTTGTGCTCCTTGTGGAACCGGCGGCGGTGTCGGGCGGCGTTGTCGAACGCGATCACGACCTTGAGGGCGTCGAACGCCTCCTCCAGCACCTTGTAGATGCGGGACATCGACTCCATCATGCTCTTGCTGGCCCGCTTCATCCGCCGGCCCAGGCGGTAGAAGACGAACCCGCCGATCGGCACGAAGACCATCGACAGCAGCGTGAGCCGCCAGTTGATGTAGAGAGCACAGCCGAGGCAGGCGGACGCCTTGAGCGGTTCGCGAATGACCTTCTCGCCGAACAGCTTCAGCGTCTCCTGGATCTGGGCCATGTCGTAGGTGAAACGGGACATCATGTCCGACGACCCGGCCGCGGACAGCGTCTCGTAGTCCTGCTTGAGCGCGCCGCGGAAGCAGTGCTTGCGGAGATCCATCACGGTCCGCTCGACGACGCTGGCGACCAGAGTCTCCTGCAGGTACCGGCAGACTCCCTTCACGACGGTCGTCAGGAGGAGCAGCAGCAGGATGAGGGCGAGCGTGTCGAACGCGTCGTCGGGCACCCACGGCATGAGGTGGTCCCGGACCCAGTACATCGCCTTCAGCGCGAAGCCGGCTCCGTCGATCCGGCCGTCGGCTCCAGCTTCCGCACCCGCCTCGGCCTCGAGGATCGCGATCTTCTGGTCGACGTAGCCGCCCAGCCCCTCGTCCTTGAGGACCTTGACGATCGGGAACGTGAGCAAGAGGGTCGCGCTCCAGAGGACGGCGACCAGCAAGGCGAAGACGATCGACACGTACAGCCGCCGACGATGCGGCCACACGAACGTGACGAGACGAGCGAGTCCGTTGTTCACCAGTCCTCCCTGACGGCCGCACTCGGCCCTGCGCGCAGACGGTCCACGTCCGGGCGGGATTGGAGCAGACGGCCCGAAACCCGTAAACCCGAAAGCGGTTGCGTGGCCGCCGCGGGCACCGCCCCGACGGCCGGGAGACCGATCTTGTGCGGTCTTCGGGCTTCTGGCAGACTCCTCGCCCGCGAATCCGCCCCGAGGGAACGGGACACGCTCTTTGGCCACCGTCCGACCACATCACGACGCGCCGCCGCTCGATCCGGTCCAGTGGACCGAGGGTTGGTGGTACGGGCTGCCGGTCTTTCGCTGGTTCCACGGCGAGCGGGCCCGACGTCGATTGCGGAACGAGGCCTGGTGCCTCGCTCCGGTCGCGGCGGCCCTCGTCCCGGTCTCCACGTCGGCGGCCGAGATCGCGTTCGGGCTGTGTGCGCTGCTGTGGTACCTCGGCGGCGTCCGGGACCGGGGCCGTTCGGTCCTGTGGTCCACACCGGTCGGCGCGGCCTGCCTCGTGTTCTTCGCGTGGTTGGCCCTCTCGACACTCTGGTCCGACGCGCCGCTCGCCCACGAGATGCGGTTGCTGGTGAAGTACCGGTCACTACTCTACATCGCGATCCTCCTCTCGCTGTTCGAGGACGGACGGCTCCGGCGGCTGACGTCGAACGCGTTCGTCGCCGCGATGCTGGTCACGCTGGCCGCCTCGTGGCTGATGCGGTTCGACCTGCTGCACAGCAAGTGGGGCAACGTGGAGAACTGCGCGTACTTCAAGAACCACATCGCCCAGAATGTGATGATGGCGTTCACGGCCTTCCTGCTCGCACGCTCGGCCGCGGCGCACCGTCCGTGGCGTTGGCTGAAGGTCGGCCTCGCGATCCTCTGCCTGCACAACGTGCTGTTCATGGTCGACGGCCGAACCGGCTACGTCATCGTGGCGGTGCTCGTCCCGTACTTCACGTTCAGCCAGGCGGGACTCCGTGGCTTTCTCGTCGGGGCAGCAACGCTGGCCGTCGCCGCGGTCGGAGTCTTCCAGGTCTCGGACGGGTTCCGCGAACGGATCGAACTCGCCGTCGTCGAGGCCCGTGGCTACTTCGACGGCCAGCGACCTGACCACACGAACTCGATCGGACAGCGACTGCAGTTCGTGGAGACGAGCCTCGCGGTCGGGGCGCGGCGGCCGGTCTTCGGGCACGGCACCGGGTCGTTCGAGGAGGCGTACCGGCGAGAGGCCGAACGGCGTGGCGTGCCGCCGACCCGCAATCCGCACAGCCAACTGCTGATGAGCTTCGTCCAGACCGGTGCCGTCGGCGTGCTGATGCTGCTCGGGTTGTTCGGCGTGCAGTGGTTCTCGGCCGGCCGGCTGCCGAAGGGGCGTCGCGACGTCGCCCGGGCGCTCGTCCTCGCGATCGCCGTCGGCTGCGTCTTCAACTCGTTCCTGATCGACAAGACCGAGAGCAGCTTCTTCGCGCTGTTCTCCGCGATCTGCTTCGCTCCGGTCGTCTCCGGCGACGAGCTGACGAACGAGGGCGAGAGCGAGCCGGCCGAATCGTCCGCCGCCTGAACGTTTCGTTCGCACTGGCGGACGGCTGACGGCAGGGGCGGGGTGCGCTACACTGCGTGACCGCGTCACCCGTGCCGACGGACTTGCTCTTCACGCTCGAAGGCGAGTCGCCGGTCCCGCATCGAGAGTTCTCCAGCCGTGGACACGGTCCTCACGATCCTCGCTCTCGTCGGAGCGTACCTCGTCGGCGGCATTCCGTTCGGGCTGCTCCTGCCGAAGTACGGCGCGGGGGTGGACGTCCGCCGGGTCGGCAGCGGCAACATCGGGGCGACGAACGTCGCCCGCACGCTGGGCTTCAAGTGGGGCCTGGCCGTGCTGCTGCTCGACGCCGCCAAGGGGGCCGGGCCCGCGCTCCTGTTCCCGCTGCTCGTCGACGACCACTCCGAACACGTCCGCGTCGGCTGCGGCCTCGCGGCGATTCTCGGCCACGTTTTCCCCGTCTGGCTCGGCTTCCGGGGAGGGAAGGGGGTCGCGACGGCGCTCGGGGTCGTGCTCGTGCTCGCCCCGCTCGAGTCCCTGCTCGCCGCGGGCGGGTTCGCGGTCACGGTCGGCGTCACCGGGTACGTGGCGCTCGCCTCGGTGGTCGCGTCCGTCCTGTTCGCGGCCAGCCACTTCGTGATCAGTCCCGCGACGCCGTTCTCCACGAGCACTTGGAGCCTCGACGTTTTCTCACTGCTCGCGCCGGTGCTGATCGTCGTCCGGCACCGCGGCAACCTGGCCCGCCTGTGGAACGGAACCGAACCCCGGTTTCGCTTCGGCCGTCGCTCGGAGGACACACCGCCCGCATCACCCGCGAACGACGAGAGTGCCAGCGCGACCCCGTCGCCGGACGCGGAGGTGCCGTCGTGAAGCCGAGGGCCGTGTCAGCCGACCTGCACGTCGTTCTTCAGCGAGAGGCCGTTGGCAGCGGCTTGGGCACCGTGCGTGGCCAACTGCTTGACGTAGTAGGTCGAACTTCGGCCGGAGATGACGATCTGACCGGCGTCCTCTTCGACGCGGAGATCGCGAATCATGCCGCTGGTGCGGGAGTGGACGAATCGCTCGATGCGGTCGAGCAGCGCGTGGGAATCAGCCATCTTCTGGGAATCCATGTTCTTCCTCCGTGAACAACGCCGCGAGCGCGACTGTCGAGCGTCGATTCCAGCAGCCACAGTCCTTGAACTGCCGTATCAGCTTCCCCACTCGGAAAGTACGAACGCCAATTCGAATCGTCAAACGGATTCCGCTCCCGGCCGACTGAATTGGCGGAAATCTCACATTTGCATCTGTCTCGAACCCGAAACCGAGGTCCGACCTTGAAGAAAGACGACTTGGATTTCCTGACCAGCCTGCTCGAGTCCCCCGGCCCGTCCGGTTACGAGGGGCCCATTCAGGAGGTCGTCCGAAAGCGGCTCGAACCGGTCTGCGACGAACTCCGCACCGACTGGCACGGGAACGTCATCGGGACGGTCAACCCCGCCGGCCCCGTCCGCATCCTCCTCGACGGCCACTGCGACCAGATCGGCCTCATCGTCAACTACGTCGATGAACGGGGCTTCCTCAGCGTCGAGCAGATCGGCGGCTGGGACGTGCAGATGCTGATCGGCCAGCGGGTTCGCGTCTGGACCGCCAACGGTCCGGTCCTCGGCGTCATCGCTCGCAAGGCGATCCACCTGCTCACGCCGGACGAGCGGAAGAAGGTCCCGGAGATGAAGGATCTCTGGATCGACCTCGGCGTGCAGGACGCGGAGCAGGCGAAGGAACTCGTCTCGGTCGGCGATCCGGTCACCCTCGACCTCGGCATGCACCCGCTGCAGAACGACCTCGCCTGTGCCCCGGGCATGGACGACCGTGTCGGAGTGTGGGTCGCCGTCACAGCGACGCTGCGGGCCGCGGAGAGGAACCCGACGGCCGCGATCCACTGCGTCTCGGCCGTCCAGGAGGAGATCGGGCTCCGCGGCACGAAGACGTCCGCCTTCACCGTCGATCCGCACATCGGCATCGCGATCGACGTGACGCACGCCACCGACTGCCCGAACCTCGACCCCCGGCAGTACGGACTCGTCGAGATGGGGAAGGGTCCCGTCGTCACCCGGGGCTCGGCGACGAACCCCGTCGTGTTCACCCGGCTTACGAAGATCGCGAAGGACAAGTCGATTCCCCTCCAGGTCCAGGCCGCCGGCAAGGCGGTCAGCAACGACGCGAACGCCCTGCAGGTCAACCGGGGCGGCGTCGCGACGGCGGCCATCGGCATCCCCAACCGCTACATGCACAGCCCGGTGGAGGTCGTCTCGCTCGGCGACCTCGACCACGCGGCCGACCTGCTGGCCGAGTTCTGCCTCTCGGTCACCCCCGACTGCGACTTCACCCCGTAGAAACGCCACGGAGCCCCCCGTGTCCCAGCACCTCACCACCCCGCCCGACACGAAGGAGATGCCCGGCGGCATCCCCTACATCATCGGGAACGAAGCGGCCGAGCGGTTCAGCTTCTACGGCATGAAGGCGATCCTCTTCGTCTACATGACGAAGTACCTGTACATGCTCGACATGTCGGGCGAGCCGACGTCGATGGACGTCAACACGGCCAACGCCTGGGTGCACAACTTCAACACGGCCGTCTACTTCTTCCCGTTCCTCGGTGCGGTCGTCTCCGACTGGCTGTTCGGCAAGTACCGCACCATCATGTGGCTGTCGGTGGTGTACTGTGTGGGGCACGGGGTGCTCGCGCTGCTCGAACTCCCGCCCGGTCTGCTCCCGCTCGAGCCGAAGACGCTGCTGTGGCTGGGGCTCGCCTTGATCGCGGTCGGGTCGGGGGGCATCAAACCGTGCGTCTCGGCCCACGTCGGCGACCAGTTCGGCCGGTCGAACCAGCACCTCGTCTCGCGGGTGTTCCGGGCGTTCTACTTCTCGGTGAACCTCGGCTCCGCCCTCGCGACCGTGCTCACACCGCTGCTGCTGCACTACCTCGGCCCGGGGTGGGCGTTCGGCATTCCGGGCGTGTTGATGGCGCTCGCCACGCTGACCTTCTGGCTCGGGCGGCACACCTTCGTGCACGTGCCCCCGGCGGGGACCGGGTTCTTCAAGGAGACGTTCGGCAAGAACGGCGTGCGGGCGCTGTTGAACCTCGTGCCGCTGTACGTCTTCATCGCCATGTTCTGGGCCCTGTTCGACCAGACCTCCTCCGCGTGGGTCGAGCAGGCGACCAACATGAACCGGGTGCTGTTCCGGTGGGGCAGCGGCGAGGACGCCTGGGTGGCCGAACTGCTCCCGTCGCAGATTCAAGCCGCCAACCCGTTCCTGGTGATGATTCTGATCCCGGTCTTCGCGCTGTTCGTCTACCCGTTGATGGGGCGGTTCTTCGAGGTCACGCCGCTGCGGAAGATCGGCATCGGGCTGTTCCTCACCGTGCCGGCCTTCGCCATCCCGGCCGTGCTGGAGCAGCAGATCTCGGCCGGCCAGCAGCCCCACATCGTCTGGCACCTCGTCGCGTACGTCGTCATCACGGCGGCCGAGGTGCTCGTCTCGATCACGGCCCTCGAGTTCTCGTACACGCAGGCCCCGCCGAAGATGAAGTCGTTCGTGATGGGGGCCTATCTGCTGTCGGTCGCGCTCGGCAACAAGTTCACCGCCCTCGTCAACGAGTCGATCGTCGCCCAGCGGGAGAAGGGCGTCGAACTGCTGAACGGGTCGGCGTACTACTGGTTCTTCACGATCGCCATGCTCGTGACGGCCGTGATCTACGTCGGCTACAGCCAGTTCTACCGCGGCGAGAGCTACTACCAAGGGCAGGACGAGCCCGACGGGGCGACCAAGGCCGAGGCAACCGCCGAGGCGGTCGCCGAGTGACGGACCGGCCTCCTGCAACTTCGTTGCAAGACCGAGATCCGTCCAACTAGACTCCCGACTTCGACGTAGCAACCGACGGCAACCGTCCGTTCACACCAAGGATGCAAGGAAACCGAAGATGCCCACCAAGACTCTCTCGCTGCTTGCCCTGTTCCTCGGCACGGCCCTGTTCGTCGGTTGCGGGGGTGCCGAAGAAGGCTCCACCGTCACGCCCGGCCAAGAGGTCGAGACCCACAGCGAACCGGACGCCCCCCACGGCGGCCACGTCCTGCACGGCGAACCCCACGGTGCGGTCCACCTCGAGGTGACCTTCGACACGGCGTCGCGTGAGGTCGCCATCTACCCGATCGTCGTGAAGGACGGGAAGTGGGAGGCGTACTCCGTCGACCAGGAGACGATCGAGTTCCACTACCACGCCGAGAACTCCGACGACGAGGCCGAACTCGAGTTCGCGGTCGTCGCGGACGCCGATCCGAAGGGGAGCAAGTTCGTCCTCGCCGGCGACGCCCTGCCCGCCGAGATCAAGAGTGAGGAGCAGCTCCACGGCCACGTGCACCTGACGGTGGACGGCAAGGAACACGTCTTCGAGATGCACCACGACCACGGGCACGGGCACGACCACCACCATGGTGAGGGCGGACACGACCACGGCGAGCACGGCGAGGAAGAGCACGCCGACGAGACCGAGACGGAGACCGAGACCGAGGAGTGAGAAGTCGGCGAACCCGATCTTGACGAGTTCTCGACGCGAGAGTAGAAAACGCGAGAATGGAACAGTGCACGGGTAAGGACACCCGACCAAGTTGCGGCAGGTTTCGACCGCCGAGCAGGGACGCTCAAGGGTTGGTCTTCACTTCGACCAACCGCTAGGCCGCAACGACAATCGAACACGGCCCCCGGTTGGCCGCCGACACCCATGGTTGGGAACGGCGATCGTTGTCGATCGCCTCGGAAAGGAGTCCTTACAATGCTCGTGCTCACGCGCCGGAACGACGAGTCCATCGTCTTCCCCGAGATCGGCGTCACCGTCTCCGTTCTCCGGATCCGCGGCAACGTGGTGAAGGTCGGCATTAACGCCCCGGACGACGTGACGGTCCTCCGCAAAGAAGTGCTCGACGACCCGACGCAGGAGTCCGCCCTCGCGGGTCGGAAGCAGCAGCGTCACGACGTCCTCAACCAGCTGCACACGCTCAAGCTGGCTCTTCACCTCGTCGATCGCCAACTTGCCGCGGGCAACCAGGTGGAGGCCAACAAGCTCCTCGAGCGGATCGTCAAGGGGTTCGCAGCGCTCGAAGACCTCGTCGATCCGAGGGGCGCGTCCCGTGCGAAGATTGCGGCGTCCCAGAACGGCGACGAATCGAGCCGTCAGGCGTTGCTCGTCGAGGACGACCCGAACCAGAGCGAGTTGCTGGCTGGCTACCTCAAGCTGAGCGGGTTCGACGTGACGGTCGCCGGCGACGGAGACGAGGCGTTGCAGGCGCTCCAGACCGGGGCGACGCCCGACGTCGTCCTGCTCGACATGATCATGCCGCGGCTCGACGGAGCGGAGACGGTTGCCCGCATCCGTCACATGCCGCAGCTCGAACGCCTCAAGGTCTTCGCGATCAGCGGCACGGACCCGACCGAGCTGGGTGTCCCCGACGGTCCGCTGGGCGTCGATCGCTGGTTCCCGAAGCCGCTCGACCCGGCCCAGCTCGTGCGGACGCTCCGCAACGAACTCGCCCCGGCGGCGAGCGTCGCCTGACCGCGAGGGACGTTCTGCGACGCGCTCGGTCGCCTGCACTCGGCGTGACCGCCGGAGCCTCCGCAGCGCGACATCGCTCTTTTCGAACGACAACGATGGCGGAGTGGGCCGTGCCCGTCGAGTCCAAGCAGTTGCAGACCTACGTTTGCGGCCGTACGAGCCAGTCGTCCGACGAGCCGAGTCGCGACGTCTCCGGAGTCGAGCGGATGCTCGACGCGAGTCGGTCGTACTTCCACGCGGTAGTCACCCGCAACGTGGACGGCGTCCTCGTTCTCGACGACCGGGGCACGATCTACTACGCCAATCCGGCTGCCCAGTCCCTCCTCGGGTCCACTCTGGAGGAACTGCTCGGGAACACGTTCGGCGTACGATGCGCGCCGGGGGAGTCCGTCGACGTCGAGATACAACGGGACGGGGAGGACGAGTCGCGGATCGTGGAGTTCCGGGTGGCCGCCACACGCTGGCAGCGACGGCCCGCGCTGCTCGCGACGATTCGAGACGTGAGCGAGCGACGGCGTGCCGAGGAATGGCATCGCGAGGAGGTTCGCCGCCGTGACGAGTTCATGGCGATGCTGTCGCACGAACTCCGAAACCCCCTCGCCGCCATCACCAACGGGATCGGTTTCGCGTCGCAGCACGTCGAAGACGACACACCGGTGAGTGAGGCCTTGAGCGCGGCCGGTCGGCAGTGCAGCCTCGTGAACCGGTTGCTCGACGACCTGCTCGACGTCTCCCGGTTCGCCTACGGCCGGATCGAACTGCGGCACGAGGAAATCTGCCTGCAAGACGTCGTCGAGGACGCCGTCCAGACCAGCCACGCGGCGCACGCCCAGCTGGCTGCGCAACTCCGGGTCGAGGTGCCGGAGCAGCGACTGTACGTCACGGGGGACGCCTCGCGACTCGTCCAGGTGGTCGTCAACCTGCTCGGCAACGCCCTCAAGTACACACCGTCGGACAAGTCGATCTCGCTCGCCCTCATACTGGAGCAGGACGAGGCGGTTCTCGTCGTCGACGACGAGGGCTGCGGCATCCCGGCCTCCTCGCTCGAGTCGATCTTCGACCCGTTCGTGCAGCTGAGCTCCTCCGTCGACCACGGTCAGGCCGGGCTCGGCATGGGGCTCTCGCTGGCGAAGACGATCTTGGAACGACACGGCGGGGGAATCCGCGCCACCAGCGACGGCCCCGGATGTGGTTCCCGGTTCGAGGCACGGCTTCCTGCGATCGCCGCGCCGTCGGAACCCGCGAGCACCGGTCCGGACGTCCCCGCGTCGCCCGCAGCTCGAAGAGTCCTGCTCGTCGAGGACAACGACGACCTCCGGGAACTGACGGCGATGACCGTCTCGATGTCCGGGCACCACGTCACTCCGGCGGAGAACGGGTTTCGGGCGCTCAAACTCCTCGAGACCGCGGAGTTCGACGTTGCGCTCGTCGATCTCGGCATGGCCGGGATGAGCGGGCTCGAACTGGCCCGTAAGGTCCGTGAGAACCGCGACTGGGACGACCTCGAGCTCGTCGCGCTCACCGGCCACGGGATGCCCGGCGACTTCGAGAAGACTCGCGACGCGGGGTTCGACGAACATCTCGTCAAGCCGGTCGACTTCGGGCTGTTGGAGCGGGTGCTCTCCGGCGAGGTCGTCACGAGTTGAGGGAGGCGTTGTCCGCCTTCACTCCCAGCCGTCGATGACCTCCTGCAGCTTCTGGTTCACGTCGGTGGTGACGGGTTCCTCGGCATCGACCGCGTCCACGCGCGTCGGCTCGTCCCGGTCGATCAGCACGCCGAGCTTCTCTTGGAGTTCCCGGTTCGTGAAGCTGGTCTTGATGAGGTAGTCGTCCGCCCCGGCCTGAATCGCCGAGACGACCGTGTCGCGTTTCGCGTCGCCCGTCAGCATCATGATCCGACAGTGCGCCGTCGAGCGGTGCCCTCGGAGTGCCTTCACGGTGCGGATCCCGTCCCAACCGGGCATGTTCACGTCGATGACCACGACGTCGGGGACCACCTCGATCGCCTTGTAGAATCCCTCCTCGCCCTCCTTCGCGACCATCACGACGTAGTCGCTTCGAAGCAGCGAGACGATCAACCCCCGGAAGAGCGGGTCGTCGTCGATCACGAGGATGCGGTGGCGAGCGTTCATCGAATTGACCGCCGATCTCCACACGGTTGGTCGGGGCCGGACTCCTCGGCGAGATCTCGGGAACGGTCTTCCTGCCGGACGTTCGACGTGTCGGTCGACTGGTCGAACAGTCGGTTCAGCACGCCCAGCCGGACCGACCCTCGTTCCGTGAGGAACGGAGCGACGTCGGAGGCCAACTCTTGGGACGTGAACATCGAGGACTCTCTCTCGAGTGGAACGCGGAACTCGCGGACGGGACCGACCCTCGTCGGAAACCTAGGTCGAGATCACGCGGCCGGAGCCGAGTCGGGCGGTCGAGAGGGCTCGAGTCGTGGATCCACGGCAACACGTTCGCACAATCGTCAGGACCGGACCCGGCCGCCTGCCCTACTTCTGTGGCAACGCGACGACACCGTCCCAGTCGGCGGGCGGAATCCGGTTCGCCCCCACGATCCGGGCGACCAGGAAGTCCTGTGCACGGTCCGAGGCCGGGAGCCGAGCCAGCAACTCGAGCGCCTCTTCCCACCGTCCCTCCACGAAGCTCTCGACCGACCGGTCGTAGTCGGTCAGCTGCTCGTCTGTGAGATCCCCGTCACCCACGTACGGCGGCAGCACCTCGTGGACGTCCACCGCCCCGTCGAACCCGAATGGTCGCACGCGTCCCAGCCGTCGCAGCCGGCCCTCTTCCGGGCCGAGTGACGTGCGAGCCGTGACCGCCGTCGCGTCATCCACGGCGATCGGGACGTGGAGTTGCTTCGTCATTCCCTCGAGCCGGGACGACAGGTTCACGACCGGGCCGAACACGGTCACCTTGACGTGCTCGCTGGTGCCGATCTTGCCGGCCACGGCCCGACCGCTCGCCACGCCGATCCCGGTCTGGAATCGTTCCAGGGGGTGGCCCGGCGTGTCGCGGGCCCGGGCGAATGCCTCGCGAATCGCAAGCGCTGCTCGGCATGCCAGCCGTGGTGCGTCCGGCTGGTCCAGCGGCCAGCCCCAGAAGCCGAGCGCCGCGTCGCCGAGAAAGTCCGCCGTCACCCCGCCGTGAGCCTGAATCGCGTCGTTCATGACCTCGAGCGCTCCCCCCACGCGGGAGAGCAGCTCCATCAGGTCCTCGCGGGACGCCTCCGCCTCGCGGCTGAAACCGCGCAGGTCGCAGAACATCACCGTCACGTCGCACTCGCGGGGCTCCAGCAGGCCGGGGTCGTCGCCCAGCATTCGCAGCACGGCGGGCGCGAAGAACTGTCGCAGACTGGTCTGTCGCTGTTCCAGCGTTCGCAACTGCTTCACGGCACGCACGGTCTCCGCGACGAGCTCCGTGAACTTCACGTCCGCGTGCAGCAACGTCGACTGCTGCGAGCGGCCCCGTGGTTCTGTTGTCCGGTCGAGTGCGGAGGCCGCGACCACGCTCTCCATTCGCCCGGCGACGTACAGGCCCCACGGCCGGCCGTGCTCGAACACCGGCGTGCAGAAGGCCCAGTCGAACTCCGGAACCGACGTGAAGTCGTCCCCCCGAGGCCCCTCTCCGGCCTCCCAGACGCGAAGGTAGCTGCGGCGGCGTTCGGTCAACGACTCGCGAACGAGTCTCCGGCTGACACGGACGTCGCCGTCGGTCTCGCGTCGCCGTTCCCAGTGCAGCGTCTCGGTCGTCCCGTCCTCGGCGACCTCGACGACCGCCACCGCTTCCGCGTGAGGGACGCCGGCGAGCAGCAGACTCGTCAGCCGGTGACGAAACTCCGCCTCGGTCCGTGCGCCGCGGATGAGGTCGGGAAGATGGGACAGAACCTGCACGCGGTCGCCTGGATTCGTGTACCGCACCCGCTGCAGGAACGCTGGGTCGAAGGCGATCTCCTCGACCGGCACGTCGACGTCGGGCGTGCCGTTCTCGTGGGCCGCCACGTGCACCACGGTCCCCCCCACGACGACCACACCGGACTCCTCGATCCGGCAGGTCGCCACCTCCTCCCCCTCGTGGAACAACGGGTTGGTCGCCTCGGGCAGCCGCTCGAAGTCGACCCCGCCGCCGTGCACTCGGACCCGGCAGTGTTCTCGGGAGACGCTCGGGTCGCCGTCGATTCGCAGGTCGCAGTCGGCACCACGGCCGACGACGTACTCCTCCCCGTCCGAAAGCCGACGGCGCATCGGCGATCCGTCCGGCGGGACGAACGTGACGTCGAACGCGGTCGGCACGAGGGACTCCGGGAGGTCGCGGGCAGTCCGTCAATCTACTCCGCACCCCGAACGTCGTCGACGGCTCGAAATCCGACCCCGGCTTCTGGCATCATGTCCGGACGACAACAGAACCCCCCGTCCGATCGCCGAGACATCCCATGATCCGCCTCCTCGCGCTGCTCCTCCTCACGACGCCGTCGTTCGCGGCCGACCCGTTCCCGTCCGATGCCCGGCCCGAACAGGCCGCGCGGGTCGCCTTCACGGAGGGCCCTGCGTACCGCGCCGACGGCAACGTGCTCTTCTCGGACATCGTCAACAACCGCATCATGCGGCTCGATCCCGAAGGGGGCCTGCACGTCTTCCGCACCCCGTCCGGACGGGCCAACGGACTGCTGTTCGACCGCGAGGGCCGCCTCGTCGCCTGCGAGGGTGGTGGAGAAGGGGGCAACCGCCGCGTCACCCGCACCGACGAGCACGGCGTCGTCCACGTCCTCGCCGACCGTTACGAGGGAAAGCGGTTCAACTCGCCGAACGACCTCGCCGTCGACTCGAAGGGACGCATCTACTTCACCGACCCCCGCTACGGCGACCGCGGCGACGTCGAGCAGTTCGACGCCGAGGGGAACCAGGTCGAGGGGGTCTACCGCATCGACGCCGACGGCAAGGTCGCTCGCGTCATCACCCACGAGGTGGACCGCCCGAACGGCATCCTCGTCTCGCCCGACGACGAGTACCTGTTCGTCGCCGACAACGTGAACGACGGCCCCAGCGGCTTGGGCGGCAACCGGAAGCTCTGGCGGTTCGACTTGAACGCCGACGGCACCGTCGATCCGAAGTCCCGAAAGCTCTTGTTCGACTGGGGGACCGACCGCGGACCCGACGGCTTCTGCCAGGACACCGAGGGCCGGCTGTACGTCACCGCGGGCTTCAACCACCCCAAGCCCCCGGTAGAGACGGCGAAGAAGTACAATGCCGGCGTCTACGTCGTCGACGGCGAGTCCGGCAAGCTGGTCGCCACGTTGCCCGTCCCGGCCGACATGTGCACCAACTGCACTTTCGGCGGGAAGGACGGCAAGACGCTGTACGTGACCGCCGGCCACAAGCTCTGGAGCGTCCCCGTCAACGCCACCGGCTGGCGTGCCTGGCCTCCCGTGGAGAACTGACCCGATGCGAACGACGCTCGTGCTGCTGACGCTGCTCCTGCTCTCTTCGGTCACGTCGGCCGAGGAGGCGAGGCGGCCCAACGTGCTGTTGATCGTCTCCGACGATCTCTGCTCGCACGCCCTCTCCTGCTACGGCAACCCGGTCTGCAAGACGCCCAACGTCGACCGCCTCGCCGCCACGGGGACGCGGTTCACTCGGGCGTACTGCCAGGGAACGTACTGCGGGCCGTCCCGGGCGTCCTTCCTCTCGGGCTACTACCCGCACGCGATCAACGTGTTGAACTACGTCAGCCCGCGGAAGGCGATCGGCGACCGGGCGACATGGCCACAGCACTTCAGGAACGCCGGCTACCACACCGCCCGTGTCAGCAAGATCTTTCACATGGGCGTCCCCGGCGGCATCGAGAAGGGGGGCGACGGAGCGGACGACCCCGCCTCGTGGACCGAGCGGTTCAACAGGCCGGGGCCCGAGTGGAAGGCCCCCGGCGACGGCGAGACGCTCGAGGGGAACCCGGACGGCAAGAAGCCGGTCGTCGGCGGGAACACGTTCGTCTACGTCAAGGCGGAAGGCGACGACCTCGTCCACTCCGACGGCCGGACCGCGGCCAAGGCGTGCGAACTGCTCGCCGCGTACGCGGAGAAGGACCAGCCGTTCTTCCTGGGAGGCGGATTCGTCCGGCCGCACGTGCCGTTCGTCGCGCCGGCGAAGTACTTCGAGCCGTTCCCGTTCGCCGAGGCGAAGCTGCCCCCCAAGAAGCCGGGGGACTGGGACGACATTCCCAAGCTGGGCATCAACTACAAGACCAGCCTGAACATGAAGATGAACGAGGAACGGCAGCGGAAGGCGGTCGCCAGCTACTACGCCTCGGTCGCGTACGTGGACGCCCTGTTGGGCAAGGTGCTCGACGCCCTCGAAGAGGCCGGCCTCGCGGACAACACGATCGTCGTCTTCACCAGCGACCACGGCTACCACCTCGGCGAGCACGACTTCTGGGCCAAGGTCAGCCTGCACGAGGAGTCGGCCCTCGTCCCGCTGATCGTCCGCGTGCCGGGCAGGAAACCGGCCGTCAGCGACTCGCTCGTCGAACTGCTCGACCTGTTCCCCACGACGGCCAGCCTCTGCGGTCTCGACGTGCCAGACCGGTTGCAGGGGAAGGACGTCTCGAAGCTGCTCGACGACCCGACCGCCTCGGTTCGCGACGCCGCCTTCTGCGTCAACGGCCGCGGCTTCCTCCTTCGCACCGAACGCTGGGCCTACCTGCAGTACAAGGAGGACGGCAGCGGCGGAGCCGAGCTGTTCGACATGCAGAAGGACCCGAAGCAATACGTGAACCTCGTCGACTCCCCGGTCCACCAGGACGTGGTCGCGCGGTTCCGGACGATGCTGAGGGCGAAGCTGCGAGGCGTCCGCGACAACGACCTCGACCGCTGAGCAATCGCGACGGGTGTTGGTGCCTGACCGCAAGTGCCGCTGGCGTTGACCCGGCCGACCGAGGGCGTTGTTGAGGGCCGGTGCGGCGAGTAGGCTCCGATCGTCGGAGCGTCTGGAAGGTCCCGGGAGCAGGTCTCGTTGAGCGGCGAGCCGATCGAGGAACGCGGTGCAAGGGTCGTCACTTGGGTGGCCGTGGGCTGCTTCGTTGCGGTCTTCGTCGCTTGCTTCCGGGAGGTGCTGTTCCTGCCGCGGAGGCTTGGGCTGCGGGACGTCGAGTTCTTCTTCGAGCCGATGTTCCGGTACCTGCAGACGGAGTGGGCGGCGGGCCGCGTTCCGCTCTGGGACCCGTACAGCGACGGAGGCGTCCCGTTGGTCGGGCAGGGGACGCCCAGCGTGTTCTACCCCGGCAAACTCTTGTTCGCCCTGCCGGTCTCGTTCGACCTCGCGTTCAAGTCCTACGTGCTGGTCCACCTGCTGATCGCCGGCCTCGGCACGTGGCGGACGGCTCGGGTGTGGTCCTGCAGCCGAACGGCGGCCGGGCTCGCGAGCCTCTCGTACGCCTTCGGCGGGTCGGTCCTCGCGATGTACACGACGGTCGTGTTCCTCGTGAGCGCCGCCTGGCTGTCGTTCGCCCTGCTGTGCGTGGACGACGTGCTGCGAAATCGGAGTCCCAAGGGGGCAGTCGGGCTCGCCCTCTCGATGGCGCTGATGGTGCTGGGCGGCGACCCGCAGACCGCCTACTACGTCGGCCTCATTGCCGGCATCGGACTGCTTACGTCGTTTCGCCGTGAACGGGACTCGAACAGCTCGAACCTCCGTTCGCTGGCCGCGAGTGGTGGACTGTTGGCGGCGAGTGCCGGACTCGCCGCAGCGCTCGCCGCGGTCCAGCTGCTGCCGTCGATGCAGTTGACGCGTGCGCGCTCGCGGTCGTTCGGACAGGTCCCCTCGAACGTCTGGCAGGTCCCGGGCCACCTGCTGAGAGAACAAGACGACTACCCGCGACCGGACACGGGCGAGCCGCCGAACTGGTACGACGAACTCGTCGGCAACCCGCCGCCGCCCGCCAAGCACTACCTGGTGACGTACAGTTTTTCGCTCACCCCGCGCCGCTTCGCCGAGTGCTTCCTGCCGAACCCGTTCGGAGCGAAGCTCGACGGCAGGAATCGCTGGACGGTGTGGCAGGGCGAGAGCCTGTGGTCGATGTCGTTGTACGCCGGGCTCGTCCCGTTCGTGCTCGCGGTCTGCCGAGTCCGGTTGTGGGGAGGTTCGGAACGCGAGCGGTGGATGTCCTGGACGTTTCTGGTCTTCGCGGTCGGCTCCCTCGGTCGTCACGGCCTCGGCTGGCTGATCGAGCAGACCACCGGATCGACCGGCGTCTCCCGCGAGGTCGGCGGGCTCTACTGGTTGATGAACGTGTTGCTGCCGTTGCACTCCTCGTTCCGGTACCCGCAGAAGCTGTGGATGCTCGCCTCGCTCGCCGCCAGCCTGCTGGCCGCGTTCGGCTGGGACCGACTTCGAGAGCAGGGGACGTGGCCGAGGAGGCTGCTGCTCGGGTACGCGATCCTGACCGGCGTTGCGTTCGTCGCGATGCTGGTGCAGTGGGTCACGCTGCGAAGCGGCTCGGTCGCGGAGCTCGCCGAGCGGATGCCGATGCTCCAGGCCCTGCTGTGGTGCTTCGGACACGCTTGCGTGGTGGGAACCGCCGCCTGGCTGTTGACGGGCCGGCTCGAACGACGGCCGCTGTCCGTCGGGCTCGCGGTGCTCGGGCTGACAGCCGTCGATCTCGCGGTCGCCAACGCATGGTGCGCGCGTTCGCTGCCCTACCTGGACGGCACGCCCGAGTTGCTGTCGCACGTCGAGGCCGTCCGAGACGCCGGTGGTGACGAGGCTCCCGTCCGCGTCCACCGGCCGCTGAACTGGAAGCCGCTCCCCGAGCGGGTCGCCCGGGGGCTCGAACGGGGGACGACGACCGTCATGGCCCAGTCGGCGTTCGACTCGCTCGCCTACAACCACCACCTGCCGTTCCGGGTCGCGAAGGTCGGCGGGGAGTCGACGATCAACCTGAACCTCGTCGATTCCTACTTCGACCCGCTTCCGACGGGCGACCCCCGCTTCGTCGTCCGACCGCGGCGGGCGTTCGACGCGTGGAGTTGCGACCTGTTCTTGATGCCCGACCCTCCGCCGGGGACGCAGGTCCCGCCGAGTGACTCGATGTTGGGACTGACGCGTGGCTGGAGCGAGCCGCGTTGGACCCCGGACGACCCGGCGTCGTCCGTGCTGCCGCGGGGCGACCCGCTCCCGAAGAGCGGGCTCGGCGGGTACAGCCAGGTGGTGTTGCTCCGGAACACGGATGCCCTGCCGCTCGCTTGGGTGGTTCGTCGAGTCGAGGTTCGTCCGCCGATCGACGAGGGGCGGCGGCTCGACTGGGTGCCGAGCCTCACCTCGATCGTCTTTCCGATCGACGAGTACCGCGACGTCCGGTCGACCGCCGTCGTCGAGGATCCCGGCCTCCCGACCGGAACGGAGCCACGGATCGAGACGCTCGGCTCGGGCGAGCCGGATCTCGAGGCGTGCCGCGTCGTCCACCACGATCCCGAGCGCGTCGAGATCGAGGCCGCGCTGGAGACGGAGGGGCTCGTCGTCGTCTCCGAGACGTTCGACGCGGACTGGACGGTCGAGATCGTCACCGACGACGGCGAGCCGGTTCCCGGCGAAATCCGCCGCACCAACGTCGCGATGCGGGGCGTTCGACTTCCAGCCGGGCGACACCGCCTCGTGTTCCGCTATCGGCCGGGTGCGGTCTTCGTCGGCGGAGCCGTCTCGACGGTCGCCTGGACCGCCGTGCTCGCGGTCGCCGGTCTCTTCGTCGTGCGGCGGCGACGTCGGTCGGCGGGCGCGTGACGATCCGGGGACACGTCGAGCGGGGACGAAGAAGCCCCGGCACCTTGGAGGATGCCGGGGCTCCGATGTTCGTCGGGATCACCGATGTCTCAGACGTACTCGCGGATCGGGTCGCCGTCCTCGATCATGTAGACCGGGCGGCCGGCCTGGTCGACGTACTGCAGCTTCCGCGGGATGCCGAGCACCTGGAACAGGGTCGCCATGAAGTCCTGCGGGGTGATCGGGTCGCTTGCGGGCCGGGTGGCCTTCGCGTCGGACTCGCCGACGACCTGCCCCATCGGCAGTCCGCCGCCCGCCACGCCGAGCGTGCAGAGCGGGCCCCAGTGGTCCCGACCGGCGTTCTTGTTGATCTTCGGCGTGCGGCCGAACTCTCCCGTGACGACGAGCATCACGTCGTCCGAGAGGCCGCGTTGGTGTACGTCCTCGATGAACGTGGCGACCGCGTGATCGACCTCGGGGCCGCGGCGCTTGAGGCTGTCGGCGATCTTGCCGTGCATGTCCCAGCCACCGTAGTTCAGAGTGACGAAGCCGCAGCCGGCCTCGCAAAGACGTCGGGCAGTCAGCATCTGCTTGGCGAGCGAGCTGCTGCCGTACTTCTCGACGGTCTTGGGGTCCTCGTACTTCAGGTCGAACGCCTTGGGAGCGTTGCCGAGGACGAGCTCGAAGGCCTGCTTCTCGAAGGCGTCGAGGCCGTCGATGATGCCGGACTGGTCGACGTCCTTGTTGAGCCGGTCGAATCCGGAGAGGAGTTCCCGGCGGTCGCCGATGCGGTCGGTCGTGGTGGCCAGCCGCATGTTCGACTTGGCCGTGTTGTCCGATCCGAACGGGGCGTAGGCCTTGCCGAGGAAGGCGGGCCCGTCCGAGCCGATGCCGCCGAGGCGGACGTAGGTCGGCATGCCGGTGACCGGATGGTTCGCGCCGCGGTGGCGAGCGGCGATGGAGCCGATGCTGGGCCGGGAGGGCAGGCCGCCGTTGTCGAGGTTCCGGTTGGAGTACCCGGTCATGACGTAGTGGGTGCCGCTGCCGTGCCCGCTGTCGTTGTGGGCGAAGGAGCGGACGACCGAGAACTTGTCCATCACCTGGGCGGTCTTGGTGAACTGCCCACCGAGCGTGACGCCGGGGACGTTCGTCTTCGCCTCGCCGGTGACGCTGCGGTACTCGACCGGGGCGGTCATCTTCGGGTCGAAGGTCTCGATGTGCGTCGGACCGCCGGAGAGCCACAGCCAGACGATCGACTTGTTTGCCGTGGAGAGCCCGGCTTCCGCCGCCTGGGCCCGGGCCTGAAGCAGATGCGGCAGCGTCAGCCCGGTGGCCCCGAGGGCACCGACCTTGAGGAAGTCGCGACGGGTCTTCCCGTCACAGTCCCGATGCTGGTCCGTCGAGAGCATTTGCAGCATCAGTTCGTCTCCACGTCGTGTGAGGTCGGTCGCGGCGGAAGTCCCGCCCACGCCAGACGGTAAGCGGAGCGTTTCCATCCGTCAACACATATATCGGCAATCGTCGATGCAATGTTCCGAGGGATTGGGGCGAACCTTCCGGCGTCCGAACGGTCCGACGACGGGATTCCTCTCCTTGACCGCGCTTCGGCGGCCGATAGGATGCAGGTTGCCGTCGGCACCGTGTTGGCGGCCGTTCCTTCGGGGGCGATTGGATTCGACTGGGTCACCGCAGAGCGGGGTGGCGTGCCGTGGTTGATCAGCAGGCCACGTTAAAAGCTGATCAAACAACAATTGCCGAGCGTAACTACGCTCTCGTTGCGTAAGTAATTGCGTAACGCCGGACAAGGAATCCCCGCCCGAGGAGTCCGAAGTCCGGTCGCAAATTCGGGCTGGTGGTGAGCCATTGGTCGCTCCTCTCACCATGAGACAAGGTCGTGACCTGGCCGTGCAACGCTTCGTCCGTTGAGCCGACCACGGTGAGATCGATCAGCGAACTACGCACGTAGAGGCTTCGTTCGAGGGATCACAGGACGCGGGTTCGATTCCCGCCGCCTCCACTCCAGCCGGTCTGCGAGTTCCGCAGGCCGGCTTTTTTCGTGCGCGGGTTCGCTGGCGATCCGCAACGGGGGGCGCTCTCCCCGTGGAGAAAGTCCCGGCTTTGGAGAACAGCGCTACTTCTTCTTCCGAAGTCCCGTGGCGAGCCCGAGCGGGTGGTCCGTGAGGATGCCGTCGATTCCGACCTCGGCGGCTTGCTGCCAGTTCGCGGGAAGACTGCCGGCGACCGTCGGCCCGGCGATGAAGGCCCGCTTGCCGGCACGATGCACGGCCTTCATCTCCGCCTGAGACGGGAGGTAGCGAAGGTAGACCCAGTCGGCGTTGCCCGTCGTGAGGGCCGCGCGAAACTCGTCGGCGTCGTTGGCGACCGCGGCAGTCCGCGCGTCCGAGGACGCGGCCTTGATCCGCTTTCGCACGTCGGGCTCGACGATCGTTCGGCCGATGAACAGGATGCGGTCGAGCACGCCGTGCCTCTTCGCCATCCGCACCACGTCCTCCTCCACGTTCTCGGACTTCAGGTCCGCCGCCAACAAGACGTCGTGACGCTCGTACTCGGCGACGAGTTCGAGAACCTCGTCGATCGTGGGCACTCTCTCCCCGGTGAAGCTCGGGGCGAACCAGCGGCCGGCGTCGAGTGTTCGGAGCTCGGCCAGCGTCTTCTCGGCGACTTTGCCCGTGCCGTCAGTCGTCCGGTCCAGCGTGCTGTCGTGGATGCAGACGAGGTGGCCGTCCTTCGTCTGCTGCACGTCGAACTCGAAGCCGATCCGGAGTTCGAGGCAGGCACGAAAGTTGGCCAGCGTGTTCTCGGGGGCGTGAAGCAACAGGCCTCGGTGGGCGACGACGAGGGGCCGGTGCGGGTCGGCGGCGTCGACGTGACCAACGGCGAAGACGAAGCCGAGGAGCAGAAGGGGGGCTCGGGTCGGAGTCATGACTCGGGGGTTCCTTTCGTGAGCTGCGTGCACGCTTCCAACATCGCCTGGAGTGGTTCGGGGTCGGCGAGTCGGTGATCGACGCCGACTTCGACAAGGGCCCCGGCCGGCAACCCGCTGACGACGACGAGTTCCTCGGAGTCGGAGAACGGAATCACGTCGTCGGCTCGGGAGTGCAGGATCCGTGCGTTCGACTTGGTCGTGGTCGCCGAGCCCCAGTTCCGCCACGCCGGGCAGAGCAGGACCAGCGGCGTGTCTTCGCTCGCGATGTTCATCGCCACCGCCCCACCGCGGGAGGAACCGACGACGACGTCGGGCCGGTGCTCGTCGTACTCGGCCTGGGCGACGCGCTTCGCGGCCTCGAAGTCCTCGTCGTCCAGACTGGGATTCAGAACGTGGTGGCCGTGGTCGACGAGGTAGGTCGGCTTTCGCCCACCGGGCACGGAGCGCCAGCCGTGAAGGAAGAGGATCTTCATGATGGCCGAGGCGAAAGCGGGCTCGGGTTCGGGCGAATCGGGACGTCGGCGGATCGTCCACGCGGTTCGGCGATTGTACAAGCACGCCAGAACGTCGGCCCACCTTCGAGGGTGCCGCACTGGCTGCGCTCGGTGGTCCGGCGATCGACGCACTCGACGCCGTCGGCGGGGACCAACGGGCCGTCAGCCGCCGACGTCGGCGGAGAGGAGCAGGACGTGGTCACCGTCGGCGAGGGGGGTCGCCGGGTCGGTGGTGAAGCGGTCGCCGTTCACGTTGGCGAGGCAGTCGCGGTGGAGCGTGTTGCCGTCGAAGCAGTCGGCGGCCAACTCCGGTCGCATCTCCGCCAGCCGTTGCAGGAGGGCACCGAGCGTGGCGGCCTCGACGACGTCGGTCGGCACGCCGGCCCGACGCCTGGGGATGCCGAAGTACTCGACGGTGACCGGCACGGCGTTCCTCACAGAAGGGGGGAAAGGCCGGGCAGGCCGATCTCCTCGCGGCTGGCGAACGGTTCTGCGAAGGCGGTGTGGATCGTCCAGCCCCAGTACCGGCAGCGGTCGCGGACGTCGTCGAGCAGCGTCGGGTGCTCCGTCGGGCGGCCGGTGACGAGCTGGCTCTCGTAGCACTCGACGGCCTGCATCCGGCGGTCCATCACGTCGGAGACGTCGACGACGAACGAAGGCTTCGGGTGGATGCGGAGGTGGATGCTCCAAAAGTAGAACAGTCGGGGCGGCCAGAAAGGCTCGCCCTGCATGTCGGTCTTGGTCAGTTTTGCGGTGAAGCGGGCGTCGTCGACGAGGCGGCTGGCGGCGACGTGGTCCGGGTGGGCGTCCTCCCAGTACGGGGCGAGCAC
>JANQQW010000063.1 GCA_028284885.1 Planctomycetaceae bacterium | reverse complement strand
CGACGACCTTGTCTCGGTGCGTCTCGTCGTCCCCCGCCGGCGGCCAGCCCAGGCACTCCACGCTGCTGAAACGCAGTTTCTCTTGAACGTCGATGCCGTCGAGCCGTTCCGCGACTTCCGGCACCGTCGCACCGAGCCCCTTCGGGTACTGCTCCGTCGCGAACACCGGCACGTCGAGCAGCCGGCACGCCTCGACGATCCGACGGCAGTTCGCGACGACCGTCGGGCCGTTCGGAATCAGCGGCGTCAGTTTCTCCTGCACGTCGACGACGAGCAACCTCGTGTCCTCGCGGGAGAGCAGTTCGTCGCTGCGGAAGTACTCGGCACTCGGCATCGGCTCGACTCCTCGATTCGGTCGCCGCGATTCTCTGCACTGCGACCGTTCGCCTCAACTTCAATCGTTGCCGGTGCGAAACGGCCCGGTTAGAACGACGGCAACGTCCCGATCCCGGAGTCCCCCGTGCGACCTCTTCATTCGACCGTTTCGCTCTACCTCGTGCTGCTGGTGCCCATGACGTCCTTCGCCGAGGAACCCGACCCGAAGTTGCTGAAGACGTTCGTCGACGAGTTCGTCGAGATCACGCCCGGCAAGGGGAAGTTCCCCAAGTCGTTTCTCATGGGCAGCGAGGACGGACCGAAGAACGAGCGGCCCGTCCACGAGGTGACCTTCGAGTACGACTTCGCGATCGCCAAGTACGAGGTGCCGCAGAACCTGTACGAGACGGTGACGGGCGAGAACCCGAGCCGGTGGAAGGGGCCACGGAACTCCGTCGAGATGATGACCCGCGGCGCGGCGATCGACTTCTGCGAGAAGGTCACGAAGTCGCTCCGGGCCGCGAAGTTGATCGAGAAGGACGAGATCGTTCGGCTGCCGACCGAAGCGGAATGGGAGTACTGCTGCCGGGCCGGCACGAAGACGAAGTACTCCTTCGGCGACGAGGCACGAAAGGCGACCGACGAGGGAAAGAAGGCCTCGCTGCTCGATCCGTACGCGTGGCACACCGGCAACGCGGCCGGCAACGACCCGCCCGTCGGTGCCCTCAAGCCGAATCCGTGGGGCCTGTACGACATGCACGGCTACCTGTGGGAATTCGTTTCCGATGACTGGAAGGGTGACTACGCGGACGCCCCGACCGACGGGTCGGGTCGCGTCTGGCGTCGCAAGGGTGGGCAGACCGTCGTCGTGCGCGGCGGTTCGTGGAAGGACACGTTCGACCGCCTGACGAGCACGACGCGGCTCGGCATCGACGTGAACGCGAAAGACGACGCGATCGGCTTTCGTTGTGTGAAGGTTCGCGAAAGACCGACGAAGCCGGCCGCGGGAAACCCTTGACGGCGTGGTGGATCCGAATCGATTGGGGTATCGTGTTTCGCGTCGAGCGGCCGTTCCGGCTGCTGTTGCCCAGGTCGCCGTGAGAGCGACCCCGATCACGTGAGTTCCGAGGCCGAGGCCGATGTCTGGCGACGAGAAGTTGACGACGGAAGAGCAGTCTGCCGCCGAGGCCGCGGAGCCGACGCCTCCCACGCCCGAGGCACCGCCGTCGGAAGAGGCCAAGACGGAGAGCGCGCCGAGCGAGACGCCGGCCGCCGAAGCCGTCGCGCCAGCCGAGGTCGCGGAGTCGAGCACCGAGACGGCCGAGCCGTCGAGCGACGAAACGG
>JANQQW010000120.1 GCA_028284885.1 Planctomycetaceae bacterium | reverse complement strand
CGCGTTCGCCCACGGCAAAGAGCTCGTCCCCCTCGGCGACGGGAGGACCGAAGAACCGGAACCCCTCGAGTGGCGGGGCGAACGGCTCGTCGCTGCGAGGCCCGCCGATGCTCCAGGACGGACGGCCGGTCGCGAGGTCGTACGCCGTCAGTCGGTTCGAGCGCTTGTCCAGCGTGTACTGCCCGATCGTCTTGACGCGGGGCTGGACGCCGCCGAACCGCCAGTGGTTGCGGTACTGGTTCTGTTCCAGGACGACTTCGTCCTCGACGACGAACAGGTGGTCGCCGTCGCTCGTCACCGATCCCCACACGCCGTTCCGGACGAGCAGGTGCGTCAGCGGGTGGTTGTCGGGGTTGCGGCCGTTGTACGGGCTGACGTGCGTCCGCGAGTTCGAGTCCCCGTGGACGTTCTCCGCCCCGAGCAGGGCGAGCGGCGAGACGCCCCGTTCCGTCTCCCACAGCCGCTGCCCCGACTTCGCGTCGACGACGGTGACGGCTCCCAGGGAGCGGAAGACGATCTTGCCGTTCACGGCGATCGGTTGAATCGACGGGACGTTCGGCAGTCCGGAGTCGCGGAGGTCGCGGAGAAGCCAGTCGATCTGCCCGCCGACCTTACGGCTGGGGTCGTCGACGGCGGCGTCCGTGACGTTCCACCGCTCGACGAGGAGTGGGTCGCTCGAGATCTGCGTGCCGACGCCCTGTGGCGTGCCGTACGGTTGCCGCCAGTCGCCCAGTCGCGGGACGAGCTGGTCGAACGGTTCGTTGGTCTCGCGGGCGAGCCAGTCTTCGACCTCGACGACGGAACCGGCGACGCGAACCCGGGCGTCGCCCGCGTTCAGCTCGGCGGCCACGGCCTCCGCCCGGTCGTCACGACCGGCGAGACGGAACGCGCGGATCGACCTCACCCGCCAGACGGCGTTCCGGGTGACGTCCGCCTCGGCGGCGAGCAGTCGGTCGTACCAGAGGGCAGCGAGGCCGAACTCGCCACGTTCGAAGTAGAGGTTGGCGAGGGCGTTGGCGGCGTCGGCTCCGGCCGGCGTCCGGAAGTACCGCGTCGCGACGCCCGCGATCCGGGCGAGGTCGCCACTGGCACGGGCGTCTCGCAGTTGGGACCGCGCTTCGGGACCGTGCTCGAGTTCGTGTTCCTTCTGGAGTTCCTCCGGCAGTTCGCCGAGCAGTCGGTTCGCCTCCCAGCGGATCGAGACCCACTGGTCGTCGTCGGAGCGGACGAGCGAGTCCTCCGGGACGGAACTGGCGGTGTCGCGCAGTCCCAGGATCGCCTCGAGGTACTCGTAGGCGCGGGGCCAGTTGCCCTCGTCGATCAGTTGCTGGGCCCGCCGGAGTCTCTTGGTCTGCTCGGTCTTCTGCGGCGCCCGCAGGTCGATGCTGTCGCGAGCCCGGTCCAAGCGGGCACGTTCGTCCTCGACGTCACGCTCGTCCGGGAGGATCCGCTCGTCGTCCGGCCGGTTGAAGATCTTCCCGAAGATACGACCGAGCGGGTTCGCGATCGGCTTCTGTTCTTTGACCTCTTCCGCTTCCGCCGCTGCGTCGCCGTCAACTGCCTCGGCCTCGGCCTCGTCCGCCTGGGCTTCGGCGGCCTGTTCTTGAGCGAACGTACGGAGCGTGAACGCCGTGAACGCAGTCGCAGTCAGAAGGAGCAGGAGAACCCGGGAAGGGACGCTGGCGATTCCTCGATGTGTTCCGTGCACTCGGCACTCCCTGATGGCCTGCTCGAACTGACCCGGTCGGGGCCGGGGCATGCGGGTCGGACGCGGAGCGAACACCCGTTTTCGATCTCTTCCCACGCAGGACGACTCCCTCTCAACAGGTTCGGCGTCGCAAACCGTTGTCCCAACGTGGAGTTGGAGAGCCGAAACTCTCCAACCGACCAGTATAACCCGCCGGTTCCGCGATGCCAGAAGGCAGTTCGGCGTTCGTGAAACCGACGGAACCCACCAATCAGACGTTTCACGCGGCCGCGGGATCACGACGAATTTCGAGTCGTCGGGGCGATCTTGCCGGTTTTCGCCGAGCTCGCCCGGTTGAAGTTCCGGGTCGGCTGAATTATCTTCACTCGCTTCCC
>JANQQW010000043.1 GCA_028284885.1 Planctomycetaceae bacterium | reverse complement strand
AGAACTCGGCCACGTCGGGCTCGACGGTCGCCGGGTCCGGCGGCTGCCAGTCGTCGACGGCGGACCGGGTTCGCAGCCAGTGCAGCCACAGCCGCCGGGCCTTGTCGGTCAGCAGGTTCTCCTCCGGGAAGCCGTGGGCGAGCGCGAACCGGCGTGCCCCCTCGCCGACCAGCAGCACGTGGTTCGTCGAGTCCATCACGGCCCGGGCGACGTCGGCCGCGTGCCGAATCCCCTTCAACCCGGCGACCGCCCCCGCCCGGTGCGTCGGCCCGTGCATCACGGCGGCGTCCAGCTCGACCTCCCCCGCCTCGTTCGGCAGCCCACCGTGGCCGACCGTGAGATCCGCCGGGTCGTCCTCGACCACCCGCACGGCCGTGACCGCGGCGTCGAGCGCGTCCGACGACCCGTTCAGCAGACCGTCGAACGCCTGCCGCGTCCCCTCGAGTCCGTTCTTCGACGCAATGACGACGGGACCGGCCAAGGGGTGACTCCGTGGGGACCGACGGGGGACGAGACGCGACCGCTCGCCCGATTGTGACCGACCGGCTCTCGCCGGGACAGTGCCGGAGACCCGCTGGTGTTCGTGGAACGGCTCGTCGGAGTCCCGGTTTCGGAGGACTTCGTTAGGATACTGCCGTGAAGGCCGTCTGGCCGCCGCACGACTTGCCGGGGAGGTCGCCGTGTCCGCCATCCAGTTCACCCGCAATGACGAACGAACGATCGGCGTCGAGATCGAGCTGCAGCTCGTCGACGCGAAGACGTTCGCCCTCTCCAGCGCGATCGAGCCACTCCGCGAACGGCTGCCCGACGAACTCGCCGGGGCCGTCAAGCCGGAGCTGATGCAGAGCTACCTGGAGATCAACACGGGCATCTGCCGGACGGTCGCCGAGGCGGGCGACGACCTCCGCGGGAAGCTCGACGCCGTCACCACGGCCGCCGAGTCGTTGGACCTCCGCGTGCTGTGGGGGGCGACCCACCCGTTCTCGTCGTGGCGGGACCAGGACATCACGGTCAACGACCGGTACTACGAGCTGGTCGAGCTGATGCAGGACGTCGCCCGCCGACTCGTCACGTTCGGGCTGCACGTGCACGTGGGCGTGGACTCGGGCGACAAGGCGATCATGATCTGCGACCGCATGCTCCGGCACCTGCCGCTGCTGCTGGCGCTCTCGTCGAACTCCCCCTTCTGGGAGGGCCGGGCGACCGGACTGCACTCCAACCGGGCGATGGTGATGCAGGACCTGCCGACCGCCGGGCTGCCGCACCGCATGCGGAACTGGAGCGAGTACGTCTGGTTGATCAACCACCTCGTGGACACGGGGTTCATCAACACGATCCGCGAGATCTGGTGGGACATCCGCCCGCACCACGAGTTCGGCACCGTCGAGATCCGCGTCTGCGACATGCCCCCCAACCTGGACCAGGTGCTCGCGCTGACGGCACTCGTGCAGTGTCTCGTGGAGGCGATCTCGCACGAGATCGACGAGGGGACCTTCCTGCCGGAGTACCACCACATGATGGTGCAGCAGAACAAGTGGCGAGCCGCACGGTACGGGGCCGACGCCGCGCTGGTGGACAGCGAGGGCTATACGCAGCACGGCGTGCAGCAGTCGGTGAACCACCTCGTCGACCTGCTCAGGCCCACGGCCGACGACCTCGGCTGCCGCGAGCAGCTGGAGTCCGCGACCCGCATCCCCGCGAACACGGGGGCCAAGCAGCAACTCGACGTCTACCGCCGCACCGGCAGCCGCCACGAGGTCGTCCGCCAGATGCTGGAACGGAACGACTGGAGGAACTGACGATGCCCACCGAGGTCACTGGTACGCCGAAACCGCCCGAGCGTCCGGCCGACGGCCACAAGGGGACGTTCGGTCGAGTGATGATCGTCGGCGGCAGCCGCGGGATGAGCGGGGCCGCTTCGCTCGCCGGGCTCGGTGCACTCCGTGGGGGGGCGGGGCTCGTCTACGTCGCCGTGCCGGACGCCATCCTGCCGGTCGTCGACGCCGTCGAGCCGTCGTACCTGACGGTCCCGCTGCCGAGTGACGACGTCGGCCGGGCGACGCACGGCGTCCGCGCGGTGTTGCACGAACGCGTCGAAGGGATGGACGCCGTCGCCGTCGGCCCCGGGCTCGGCCGCTC
>JANQQW010000036.1 GCA_028284885.1 Planctomycetaceae bacterium | reverse complement strand
CCTCACCATCGAGGAGACCGCCGAACTCCGGCTGCAGCAGCCGCACGTCGTCTCCCTGGAGACGCGGCAGCCGAACGTGGAGGGGAAGGGAGCCGCATTCGCAGCGAGTTGCGGAGCAGGTCTCGCTGCGTGACGGCTCCCTTCCCCTCCACGTTCGGCTGCCGCGTCTCCAGGGAGACGACGTCCGGCTGCTGCAGCCGGAGTTCGGCGGTCTCCTCGATGGTGAGGACCCGTTCGGTCTGCGGGATGAACCGGCTGACGCAGTTCATCAGCGTGGTCTTGCCGGCACCCGTACCGCCGGAGAACAGGATGTTCTGACGTCCCTCGACCGCGAGGATCAGGAAGTCGGCCATCTCCGGGGCCATCGAGCCGGACGCGACGAGGTCCTCGAACGTGAGGGCACGGGCGGTGAAACGACGAATGGAGATGGTGGGCCCGTGGATGGCGAGCGGCGGGATGACCGCGTTGAGACGCGATCCGTCCGGCAGCTTCGCGTCGACCATCGGCGAGACCTCGTCGATCCGCCGCCCGGCCCGGCCGACCTGCCGTTGGATGAACTGCAGCAGGTGCCGGTTGTCGGCGAAGGTGACGTCGGTCAGCTCCAGACGCCCGCGACGCTCGACGAACACGCGCTCGGGTCCGTTGACGAGCACGTCGCTCACCTCCGGGTCGGTCATGAGCGGCTCCAGCGGCCCGAAGCCGTAGATCTCGTTCATGATCTCCTCGACCATCACGTCCCGCTGCTCGCCGTCGAGGTGGACCTCGTCGAGCGTGCAGAGGTGGGCGGCGAGGGAGCGGAGCTGGTCGCGGAGCTCGTGCTCCTGCAGGCGGCCCGCCTTGGACATGTCGATCGCGTCGACCATCCGCTCGTGCAAACGGGTCTTGAGCTGCTGGAACTCGCGACGCTGCTCGAGCGAGGTGGCGGACTCGGGGCTGTGGACGGTGGTGGTCATGTCGTGTTGCCCTAGCGGGTCACGGAGATGTTGTAGACGTGTCGGTTTCGCGGGGCGTCGTCCGCCCACTCCCAGTCCTCGTCGACGACGGCGGTCCGCGTGGCGACGACGGTCGGCTGCAGGACGACCTCGACGACTCCGCCGCGGCGACGCACGTCGAGCAGTCGGACGGCGACGAGCCTGGCGAGCTTCAGCCGCCCCTCGGCCACGCGGCCGACCGGTTCGTGGTCCTCGTACAGGAAGCAGAGCCGCGGCCGGCCGATCAGGTCCTCGAACGCCCCGACGACCACGCCGCCGACGTTCGCCGAGCAACGGCTCTCGATCGGCTCGCCGAGCATCAGTTGCCCGCCGAACTCCTCGAGGTCCTCGGGCGTCAGCCCGTGTTCGCACTGTTCGCGGAGGTCGTCGAAGCGGAAGTTCGAGCCGAAGTCGACCAGTTGCAGGTTGGTCTCGTCCGCCGTGCCCCGACGAGGCATCAACCGCGCGACCATTTCCGGCAGTCCGTCGGCCTGTCGGACGACTCGCTTCCTCTCGGCGTCCCAGCCGAATTCGTCGCCGCCGTTTCGCTGGTCGACCGCCGTGCTCCAGTCGTCGAGCGACTGGGTGTTCGGGTCGGCTTCGTCCTCGTCCGTCGCGGCAGCGTCCTCCTCGCCACGGCCGGCGAGCAGGGCGAAGGGCAGGACGGGCGTCGGCAGCGACTCGCCGGGCCGCAGGCCCACGACGTGATTGTCGACCGTCACCTCGCTGAAGTTCGAGACGTTCGCCTCGCGGACGCCGAAGAAGGGGCCGAACAGCGTTCTCACCGGGTGACCCGTGTCCTCGGTTCGCTCGGCTCGCACGACGACCGTGGTCGGCGCGTAGTCGGTGAAGACGAACCGGTGCTGGCCCGTCTCGCGGTCGAGGACGTTCCGGCCGAACCAGACGTCTCCCTCCGGTCCGGGCCGCAGTTCCAGGCGTTCGCCGACGACCGTGTTCATTCGGGCCGCCGCACGGGCGTTCTCGATCGCCCGCTCGACGACCGGCTGCCACTCGAACTCCTCGCGGAGCGTTTCGTCGTCGGCGAGCGTCCGTGCAGCCGCGAGGCAGGCGACGTCCGCACTCGACTGCAGTTCCACGTCCGCCTGCGACAGCCAGAAGAAGTCGACGGCGACGGCGGCCGCACCGAACACGACGACGAGCGCCCCCACGGCGAGCAGGGCGGCACTGCCCCCTCGCCGGGTGGTCGTCGAACGTGTTCGTCGTCGCACGGTCCTCACGTCGTCTCTCCTCTGTCCGCCTCGTAGTGGCTTCAGGCCGCGTCCGACTTCTCGGTGCGGCGACCGATCTTCGAGGGGGTGTCGTCCGACTTCTCGTCCGACACCTTCTCGTTCCCCGGCCGCTTCGTCAGGTCGACGCCGGTGCCGCGGGCCGGGCG
The DNA here is from genome assembly GCA_028284885.1 of Planctomycetaceae bacterium. Classification (GTDB taxonomy): domain Bacteria; phylum Planctomycetota; class Planctomycetia; order Planctomycetales; family Planctomycetaceae; genus JANQQW01. Next base: position 1,282 of record JANQQW010000036.1, on the reverse strand, counting down.
TCCCTTGATGAACTCCTGGGTGGAGAACCGGGAGCCCTCGTAGTGGTCGGCCCGGAACGGCTTCTCTGGCTCGGGCAGCGGGTCCAGTCCGAGAACCTCCTCCAAGTAGGCTCGGTCGGCCCGGCTGACCGTCACGCCGCCGGTTCCACGTCCTTCCGGCGTGTAGGCCAGTGTGATGTCGCCGTGGTCACGGGCGAGGAGCAGCACGTTCGCCTGCTCTTCGGTCAGCTCGAAGGTGACCGTCGTGCCGGCCCGGTCGTCGTCGCGCGGCTGGAAGCTGCTGTTGAGGGCCAGGACCTTCACGCCCTCGAAGAGCGTCATCACCATGCCCTGACGCAGCCGCTCGTCGGAGATCGTGGGGCGGAAGTGCACGTCCACGAACTGCCCGGGACGCACGAGCCCGTCGACGATGTCGGCCCCCTCCTGCAGGGAGAGCGTGACGGCCCGCATGCCCTCCTCGACCTCGATCGTCGGGCCGTCGCCGGGCGGGTACAGGTCGTCGGTCCGAATCTGCGACAACGGCTCGATCCGGTTGCGGGCGACACGACCGACGATGACACGCTCGTTGACGAGCGTCTGCGGGTCGATCGAGTCGACGCGGATGGGCGCCACGCCGAGGTGCTTGTCCGTGACGACCGTGCCCGGCTCGATCGCGACGATCGCCGTCGGGATGTTCCGGCGAGCGATCGGCGGCGCCTCCTCCGTGGAGGCGAACAGGAACTTCTTGGCGACGTAGGCGACGACGAGGAAGCCCACGACGCCGAGCATCAGCATCGTCACGAGTGCGGGGGTCAGGCGTTTCACCTTGCTGTTCTCCGGTTTGGCAGTCGGAAGGACGGCAGTCGTCGCCGCCCTCCGTGAAGACCGTTGAGTCCGTGTGTCGTTCCGGGGTCCTCCGCGACCACCGCTCTTCGAAGTGTCGTTCGTCTCTGTCGGCTACTCGCTGAGCGACCGGCTGACCGCGTGCAGGTCCCGTCCGCCCAGCCCGATGCCGATCGGCCAGAGCACGTCCGGAGCGGCCGTCCGCATGGGCACGCTGACCGCCACCAGCACCTCGTCCCCCGGATAGTCGCCGGACCGCACGTGGATCCGGGCGACCGGTCGGAACCGTGGGGCGAGCAGGTCGCGAACGCGACTCTCGACGTCGTCCGCGTGCACACCCGGTTGACTGGCGAGCCGGGCTCCGGTGCGGCAGGCGTCGACGAGGTCCCCGCGGGCGAGGAACAGCATCGAGAACTGCACCGAGGCGAGGATCACCACGAACAGCAGCGGCAGCGTCATC
>JANQQW010000029.1 GCA_028284885.1 Planctomycetaceae bacterium | reverse complement strand
TCCCGTTCCTGAAGCGGTACCACGCCGAGCTGATGGGCGACGCCGCCGAGGAGGCGGAGGACGTGGACGCCGCCGAGTACGCCCGACGACGGGCCGCCTACGTGAAGGCGGGCGGCGGCACCCCGCCCCCCGGAGCGACACCCGCCGTGTGAACGCCGAGACAACGGAGGTCCGAGACGATGCGACCGAGACTCCCCGCTGCGATCGTCCTGTTCCTGCTGCCCGCACCGGCGTGGGCCGGTCCGGAACGCTTCGAACTGACGACCACGGCCGACACCCCGACGCGGACGGCGTCCACGGTGGTCAGCACGAGCGAGACCGACGCGACCTCGTTTCTCGTCGAGTTCGAGATCGACCCGACGGCGAAGCCGGATGGCGACCATCAGGCGGTCGCCGGCTTCACGCTGGGACTCGGCGACGGCGACGACCCGCTGCCCGGTTCCGACAGCCGTTCGGTCTCGTTCGAGCTCCGGGAGGGAGCCACGGCCGGGTTCTGGGACGTCTGGATCCACGGCGTGAACGAGCCGCGAAGAGAGCCACGACCGCGGCCACCGGGTTGGACCGGCGACCGCCAGTACCAGCAGCCGTGGGAGTTCACGCCGCACGACGGCCCCTACCGGCTTCGCGTCGTCGGGACGCCGAGAGACTCGGGCACGCTGCTGCGGTTCTTCTTCGAGCACCTCGACCGGCCCGTGTTCGAGTTCGCGTCGAAGCGGCGGATCACGCTCGGCCGGGTCGGTGTCTACGCCGTCACGGGCGGCACGGAACCCCGGTCGAATCGGGCGGTCTACCAGCTGACGGCCTGCCGCCGAATCGAACCGGCGGAGGTCGTGGCAACGCCGACGGTCGCGGACGTCGTGCTGGATGCGCTCGACCTGACCCGGCCCGAACTCGCCTCCGTCCGAGCGACCCTGCAGCGTGACGATCGACGGACGGCCGCGCGACTACTCGTCGAGCACTTTCGCGAACGGAAGACCCCGGTTGGCCCACCGCTCACCGAGCAGATTCACTCCCCGAACTACCTCGAGGTCGCCGACGCCGCGCTCGAGGACCGGTACGGCACGCTCGGCCCGTCGGCCAAGCTCTCGGCCACGTACGTCGACGGAGCGGGCAACACGCAGCGGTTCGTGGACGAGAAGGGCGTCATCCGCTGGGCCTACTGCCACGGGCACCTCACGCGGCACTTCCACTGGTGCTCGCTCGCGAAGGCCCACGAGGAGACGGGGAACGCCGCCTACGCGAAGCGGTTCGCGCGCGAGGTCACCGACTGGGTCGCTCGCGAGCCGTTCCTGCATCCGCGGAACCCGGACATCGGCGGGCTGAACTGGATGGACGGCACGACCTTCGTCCGGGGCTACATGAACACCAGCAACATCGGCCGCCGCTGTGAGCTGACGTGGTGGCCCGCGTTCGAGTCCTTCCGACACTCCGCGGACGTCGACGAAGGGGCGCTGCTGCACATGCTCCTCGGCTTTGTACGGCAGTCTCGGCTGCTGATGAACCCCAGCAGTTTCGCCGCCCACGACGACGGCGGCAGCCACGGCGCAGTCGCCCTCCTGCAGAACGGGCTGATGCTGCCGGAGTTTCGGGAGTCGGCCCGCTGGCGTGAGGAGGCTGCCCGCCGGCTGGACGTCGTACTCGACGTGCAGTTCTACCCGGACGGCAGCCACGCCAGCCTGAGCACCGGCTACAACTGGGCCTCGATCAAGTCGCTGGAGAATCTCGTCGCGCTCTACCGACGAACCGGCCAGACCGTGCCGCGACGCTTCCTCGACACGCTCGAACGCGCGTACCGGCATCCGATCCTGACGTCCCGTCCGAACCGGGGGCAGATCGATCTCAACGACGGCGGCTGGGGGATGATCGACGACCACATGCGTCGCGCTCACGAACTCTTCCCTCACCGGGACGACTTCCGCTGGATGGGCACCCGCGGAGAAAAGGGCAAGCCGCCCCGCGAGCGGTCCGCCTACTTCCCGAACGCCGGCCACTTCGTGCTGCGGACCGGGTGGGGACCGCAGCACCGTTACCTGTTCATGGACGCCGGTCCGGTCGGGGCGAGCCACGGCAAGGAGGACAAGCTCGGCATCTACGTCGACCACGGCGGGCACCCGTTGCTCGCCAGCGGTGGTCGCGGCTCCTACGCCGGCGGGCCGTTCACCGCCTACACCGGTTCCACCCGCGGCTACAACACGCTCCTCGTCGACGGCGGCGTGCAGGCCCGCATTCCGCACCGCTTCGAGATCTACGGCCACGAACCCGAGACGCGTCGCTTCGAGGACAACGAGCACTTCGGTTACGCCGAGGGGTTCCACACGCACGGCTGGTACGCCCCCGGCAACAGCGTCCAAGGGAGGCAGACCCGGCAGGTCGTCTTCGTGAAGGGAACGAACCCACCCGAGACCGCCTACTGGATCGTCGTCGACACGGTCGAACCGGCGGACGACGAAGAACACGCGTACGAGGCGCTGTTCCACGTCCGCCGCAACCACGCCGAGGTGGTCGACGCGGAACGGAAGATCGTCCGCGGCTGGGACGCCGCGGCGGCCTTGCGAATCGTGCCGGCCGTCACCGCGGATCTCGAGGTCGAACTCGTCCACGGGCAGACGGAGCCGCACGTGCAGGGTTGGCACGTCGTCGGCAAGGCCCGCGCCCCGATGTGGACGCCCGTGTTCCGCTGGAAGGCGAAGGGCCCGACGACGCGGGCCTGGGTGCTCGTGCCCGCCGGTCCCGAGCAGAAGTGGTGCGTCGAGAACGTGACCTCAGAGTGGCCCGACGACGGCACGCTCGTCGTGCGCTGCCGACGACCCGACGGTGGCTTCGACGAACTCCGACGACGCACACCGGACGCCGACTCCGCCGAACCCGACGTCGTCGTCCGTTCGTTCGACGAGACGAGCCGACCGTCGGGCGAACTCGCGGTCCGGCCGACGAAGACTCGCTGACGCACCGCGGCGTCGTTCAGTCGGCCGGGCGTTCCAGCACGCGGAACCAGACTTCGCGGACGGCGAGGAAGTTCAGCCAGTTCCGCAGGGCGTAGCCGCTCACGGCGAGGTTCTCGTCGGTGTAGACGTTCGTCTTGCCTGCGGTCGGGTGCACGCCGTCGTCTGAGATCAGCGTGCCGGCCCACGTGCCGTTCGGGCGGCGGCGGACGATCTCGGCGTGATAGTCGACGAGCGGCAGTCGCTTGCGTTTTGCCAGTTCGCGAACGACCCCGTTCAACTCCTCCACGACCTTCTCCCGTCCCCGCCGAGGTGGAATCGTGTTGAGGACCGGGATGCAGTGCGCCGACAGGCACCTCGAGACGACGGCTTCGAGGTCTTCGGCGAAGCTCTCGGGAACCGTGCCGCGGGCAACGTCGTTGGTGCCGACCATCACGATCGCGATCTCCGGCTTCTCGCGAGCGAGGACCGCGTCGACCGAAGCGAGGAGGTTCTTCACGGTCCAACCGGAGAAGTTGCCGTGCTTGGGCCCCTTGTCCCGCGTGCCGCGAACGACGTCCCGCCAGCGGCCGTTCGCCGGTTTCGCGGGCAGCCCGTCCTCCGCGGCGAGGTACTTCTGCGGCTCATCCCAGTCCACGGGCGTCCAGAAGGCCATGCTGTGGGTGATCGAGTCGCCGAACTGGGCGACGTAGCCGGGGCGTCCTTCGAAGCCGGCGTGGACCTTCCGCGTCGGCTCCACCCACGCCGGTTCCCGTCGCCCGATCTCGCTCTCGCTGTTCGACGGCGCCGAGACGCGGACGTAGTCGTCGACGACCGACGGCCCGGTCGGCACGGTGAACGTCTTCTCGCCCGCCCCCTCGTCGAGTTCCACGGCGTGGGTGCGAAGCCGGCCCTTCTCACGCCAGCCGAACTCGACGACAGTGCCGGACGGTCGGCTCGTGCGGTGAACGCCGTAGAACCGTGCGGCGATCAACCCCGTCCGGTGCCCGTCGGCGTGGAACGTCACCCGCACGAGGGCCCGCTTCACCCGCGCGGCCGAGACGTCCGTCCGGCCGCTCAACCAGCCGCTGGAGAACTCGTTGTCCGCGGGAACGTCGGCTTTCGCGAACTCCCGCCACGTCCGTCCCTCGTCGGTCGAGACCTCCATCCGGTAGTCGGTCCGTGCGGGTGGCGGGACGCGGAGTTGGTACCGAACGGCGGCCCTCACCTCGAGCAGTTCCCCCGGCGACTCGACCCGGAACACGACCTGCCCCGGACGACTGTCGGTCGTGCGATACGCGAGTCGCGACCGGGGCCCACGCGGCTCGTACTCGACGTTCGCCGACCGCATCGACCTCTCCTCGAACAAACTCGTCGAGGTCTCGGGCAGCCCGAAGTCCGGCAGCACGGCCGTCACGCCCCGCGAACCGGCCCGGTAGACGACTTCACAGCCGTCCGGCGTCAGCCGCGGGTGAATGCCCTGGGCAACCTGGGTGACCGTCGTGAACCGGAGTGCGTCGATGCCGCTGTCGCCCTCGAACGAGCATCGCAGGTGCCAACCATATCGCCCCTTCACGCGGTCGGTCAGATCGACGCGGAACCGCCCGTCGGCCGCGAGATCGGTCGCGACCTCCTGCCAAGTGAGCCCCTCGTTCGCCGAGACCGAGAACGTGACCCGTCCGACGACTCGGCCCTCGACGACGAGCCCGTCGGTCGCCGGCCCGGTCATCGGATTCGCGTCGTCGAGCGGGTCGCCGCAGACGACGTAGGGCGAGAAGTGTCGGAACGTCACGGTCGCCGGCTCGCCGTCCGCACTGTGAAGGCGAGGCGACTCGGCCCGGTGGGCGAGGTTCGACGACGTCACGGCCCCCTCACGGAACCGCCCGTCGGCCAGCGGCGGTTCGTAGACGAACTCCCCGTTTCCGTAGCTCGCGTTGCCCCGAGAGTTCGACTTCGCCCCGTCGTGGAACGGGGTGCCGTTGTTGAGGAACGTCCAGTTCCGTTGCGGTCCGCCCTCGGCGTTGTGCCAGAAGCGTCGCTTCGTCGGGCCGCCGAAGTGGTCCCGGTCGAACCACCGCGTGAACGACTCGCCGGTCCGCAGGTGGACGATGCCGGGGTGTCCGGCGTAGCCGCTGTTGTAGAGGCTGTACCACGTCTTGCCCGACTTCGTGGTCTCGGCCACCTCCCGCCAGCCACGCTTCATGGTGTCGAAGTCGCTCGGCCAGGCGAACGGGTAGTGCGGCAACGGCGGTTTGACCGAGTCGACGAGCCCGGGGTCGCGGACGACGTCCTCGTACCCGGCGACGACTCCGTCCTTGCGGAACAGCAGGCCGGCCATGTCGGTGTCGAAGGCGTGCCAACTCCCGCCGTAGAAGACCTCGCTGTTCACGTGGCCCGGGAACGCCCGCCGCCGAGCCCGCATGCCGGCCGCCGCCCAGTACGGTTCGTTCCACGCGTGCACCGTGCCGCACAGCCCGTACCCGTAGGAGAACCGTGCCCGGTTCGCGTCGAACGGGATCATCTCGTAGTCGCCCGGCACGGCGGTGTTCGGCTGCCGACCCGGCACGCAGAACTCCTGCGGCGAAGCCAAGTGGTACTGGTGCGTCAGCAACCACTTGAAGAGAGCGATCGCCCGGTCCTGATCCGTCTTCGCCCCCGACGTGGCGAAACGAACGCAGTCCTCGACCGACTGGAACGCCCCTTCACCGGGGTAGTGCGGGTGGTCGGTCCGGATCGTCGGATCCCCCACCTCGCCGAGACAGGCCGAGGCCACCAGTGTGATCGCCAGCGCGGAACCGTGCATGTCCACCTCCTCGTTCGGAAGGCCCACAGCATACACGTCCGGTTCGAGTTCCGCGTCGCCCCTCGCCTCGGCCGGCCGCGTCGCCCGGCATTTCCACGCTTCCGGCCGTCTGCTATCCTCCGCCCCGCCAACGACCTGCGCGGACGGTGTGGACCCGACCGCCGACCGATCGACCAGCGAGACGAGACAGAGACGCGACATGGCCACGGTGAGCACCAGCGACTTCCGCAAGGGCCTCAAGGTCATTCTCGACGGCGAGCCGTACGAGATTCTCGACTGCGAGTTCCGCAAGCCGGGCAAGGGCCAGGCGAACTACACGCTTCGCCTCGTGAACCTGCTGAAGGGGACGAAACTCGACCGCAACTACAAGAGCGGCGAGTCGCTCGAGGCGGCCGACGTGCACCGCGGCGACGGACAGTACATGTACCGCGACGCCGAGGGCTTCCACTTCATGAGCAACACGGACTACGAGCAGTACATGCTGCCGAACGAGACCGTGGGCACCCGCGGCGACTTCCTGCTCGACGGGGCGACCGTCGAGATGCTGTTCTGGAACGGCCAGCTCATCGACTTCACGCCGCCGTCGCACGTGGTCGTGGAGATCACCTACACCGAACCGGCCGCTCGCGGCGACACCGCGGGCAACGTCACCAAGGCCGCCGAGACCTCGGCCGGCGTCGAGGTGCAGGTCCCGGCCTTCGTGAAGCAGGGCGACAAGATCAAGGTCGATGCGCGAACCGGATCCTACGTCGAGCGTGTCAACGAGTAATTGCACGGCACCCTCTCCCCCCGGGAGAGGGCCGGGGTGAGGGGCGTCGGCGTTCGATGTCCTGATCCAGACAGACGCAACCCAACCCGAGCGGGCCCGGCATGGACGTCTGGCAACTCGCGATCATCGGCGGAGCGGCCTTCCTCGCCGTGCGTGCGCTCGTCACCATGGCGTCACAGCACGGCGACCGCTTCCGCAAGCAGAGGAAACGCGAGCTGCGCGCCGAGCACCGGGCGGAGCGCGAACTTCTCGTCGCCGAGCGCGCGGCAGCCGCGGAGGCCACACCGCCCGCTGACAAGACCGACTCGCCGCAACGACAAACCAAGGCCGCCGCGAGCCCATGACCCACAACGGCAAGCTCTTCATCGAGACCGTCGGCTGCCAGATGAACGTGCTCGACAGCGAGCTCGTCGTCGCGGCGCTTCGCCAGGAAGGGTACGAGCTCGCGGCGAGTCCCAAGGACGCCGACACGGTCCTGTTCAACACCTGCAGCGTCCGTGAGCTGGCCGAGCACAAGATCTACAGCCGGCTCGGCAAGCTGAAGTACGCGAAGCGGGACCGGCCGGACCTCGTCATCGGCGTGATGGGCTGCATGGCGCAGAAGGACCAGGATCTGATCTTCAAGCGGGCCCCGCACGTCGATCTCGTCGTCGGCACCGGGCAACTGCAGGAGATCCCCAAGCTCGTCGCCGGGGTGCGCGAGGACGGCGAGCGACGGACGGCCCTCAGCCTGCACCGCAAGGAGGGGACGCGCGACACCGTCTCCGCCAGCTTCCAGAGCTACGACCCCCTCCGCGAGCCGGAGATGCGGCCCAGCCCGTGGCAGGCGTACGTCCGCATCATGATCGGCTGCGACAAGTTCTGCAGCTACTGCGTCGTCCCCATGACCCGCGGCCCCGAGCAGAGCCGTTCCCCCAGCGAGATCCGCCGCGAGTGCGAGGTGCTGGCCGACCAGGGAGTCAAGGAGGTCACGCTGCTCGGTCAGACGGTCAACAGCTACCGGCACACCGAGGACGGCCGCGAGCACCGACTGAGTGACCTGCTCGAACTCATCCACCCGATCGACGGGCTCGAGCGGATCAAGTTCGTCACGAACTACCCGAAGGACATGACGAACGACCTGCTGGACGCTGTCCGCGACCTGCCGAAGGCGACGACCTACCTGCACGTGCCGGCCCAGTCCGGCTGCAACGACGTGCTCGCCCTGATGAAGCGGGGCTACACCGTCGAGGAGTACCGCGAGATGATGGGCCGCATCCGCGAGCGGGTGCCGGGCTGCAGCGTCTCCAGCGACTTCATCGTCGGCCACCCGGGAGAGAGCGAGGCGTCGTTCGAGAAGAGCATGGACCTCGTCCGCGACTGCCGCTTCAAGAACAGCTTCGTCTTCAAGTACAGCCCCCGCCCGGGGACGAAGGCCCACGAACGCCTCCCGGACGACGTCCCCGAGGAGGAGAAGAAGCGCCGCAACAACCTGATGCTGGACCTGCAGAACCGCATCAGCGAGGAGGACAACGCGGAGTTCATCGGCGAACGCGTGAAGGTCCTCGTCGAGGGCCCCAGCAAGCGGGCGCAGTCGGCCATGGAGGAACCGGTCGGCGGCGGCTACGGCCGCACGTCCCCCGCGGGCGGGTTGGTGCACCTCGGTGGGGCGGCCGAGGACAGGGGGCAGGAGTCAGGGGGCAGTGGTCAGGACACCGAGAGTGGACCGCTGCAGTTGGTGGGACGCACGACCTGCGATCGCATCGTCGTCTTCGACGCCAACCCCCGCCTCGCGGGCACGGTCATCGACGTCGAGGTCGCCGACTGCACCGCCACCACCCTCGTCGGCCACATCGTCACCCGCGAAGTCCAACACGGCTCGAACGAGCTGCTGCCGATTCTGGGATAAGGCTCTTCAGGGCAGAGGCAAAGATGCGAAAGCAACGTCCATTCGTCGTCGATGCTGATTGTTGTGAACTGCTCATTGACGAAGTCGGGACTGCACAAATCGTTGAACTAAGCGTGGGTGACGCCTCATTGGTCGCGCCCTTCATCGATGGGAGTCCCGACACAGTCTATGCCGCAGCCAGCGGAGTCGCGCTTTCTCCGCAACATGGTGTGTTCAAGTCTGGGGGTCGCCAGCTGGCAATAGAATGGGTGCGAGAGGAGCCAAGTCCGAGCCAGAACGAGCCGGAGTGTAATGCATACCGATACCTGTTCGGCGAAACGCCTGACGGCCGTTGCGTTGGAGTGCAAGTGACACGGAAGCACTCTGGGCATGGTCAGGTCGCCGACCACTGGACGGCGTTCGACGACGTCACCCGTCGACACTTCCCGGTTAGTTGAGCCTCGAACGTCATCCCACTGAGTACGTCTTCCACGGGATCCGCGACGCGTCGATTGACGCCAGGAAATCGACGATGTCGTGACGTCCTTGATAGGTAAATCTCCCTTTTGCGTCCTGTGCCGCCAAGACGATTGGCAACTCAGAAAAGTCTTGGATCAACGCAAGGGATTCGCGCACTTGATCGCTCCGTGACCTCGTTTGAAGCACACCGGTCTTCACGACAACGATCGCGAACGTCACTCCCTGCTCATCGATTATCGCCCCGTCCAACTGCATCGTTGCCTCCAAGACGCTTCTGTACTTGCGAATGGATCCCGGCCGTGAAGTGTACATATAGTATTACCGTACGGCGATCGTCAACCCGCGAGGAAGCCGAGGATGCGTTGGGCAGTACGCCGGACGGGGTCGTCCGGCGGGAGGACGTGCGGAACAATCAGCGGGTGATGTTCTCCAGCGAGGAGTTCGTCGCACGGTTGTGGGAGCGGATCGAGGAGTTCGTGCCGACGGAGGTCGAAAGCCGGGCGGCCGTGAGGCTCAACGAGTTGGTCCGCTTCTACCGGTACGACGTCGGCCAGACCTTCAACTGGCACTAGGACTTCTTGATTTCGACTGCTGTTCCGGGTAAAGCCCGAACCGCAGACAGGTGTGGCCAGCGGCCAGAAGCGGCCGAAAGGCCGCGAGCGAGCGGGACAACGGCGAGGCGAGCTTCCTCACGTTCATGGTCTACCTGAACGACGGCTTCGAGGGGGGCGAGACGTCGTTCGAGGACAGCTACACGGAGGACTCGTTCGACGAGTTCAGCGTGACGCCGGAACGAGGGACGGCCCTGTTCTTCGAGCATGCCGTGCACCACAAGGGGGAGCCGGTGCTGGAGGGCCGGAAGTACGTCCTGCGAACCGACGTGATGTACGCGGCCGAGGGCGGGGAGGCCGACGAGGAGCGGGGTTTCGACGACGGAGATCCGGACGACGACTGGTGAGGCGGGCGATTCGGGCCGGCGGACGAAACGATCTCGGCGAGGTGATTGACGACGTCGGGCGGTGGATCTAGGCTCGCAACCTGCCCGCCGAAAGTGCTCGGTCTGACGCGGTGCGATCCCGTTCGTCCCGACACCTCACACGAAGCCCCCCAACGTGTTCACCGAACGATTTCCCCAGCTGTCGCTCTCTCGTTCCGCCGAGGTCGTGCTGTCCGAGGCGAAGTCGGTCACGTTCTTCGGCTCGGCCGCCGAGATCGCCGAGGCCGCCGTCCCACCGGACCAAACGGACGACAAGGGCTTCTTCACCGTCGGCTACGACGTGGACGGCGAGTTCCGCCCGGAGGCTCGGGTGTGCCGGGTGAAGAACGGCATCAGCGCGAACTACGTCGAGCCGTACATGCGCCGCCGCGACCCGAACTGCATGGTCATCGCGGACGAACGGGCGACCGACAAGAAGACCTACGTGGAACGGTTCGGCGAGGACTTCGAGTCGCTGCGGCAGCAGACGTTCGACTGGCTGAAGACGCAGGACCTGGCGTGCTTCTTCTTCGACGCGGGCATGCCGGACAAGGGGCTGCCGGCCGTCGCGATCTGCCCGGCGAACGCGGCCTTCTTCGCCTTCGGCCTGGCGACACTGCAGGGCATCGTCCCGCTGGAGGAGATGGAGAAGCGCGGCGAGGGCTACTTCCACTCGGCGATCATCTACGTCGCACCGCCGTTCCGGCACACCCACTTCGACGGCAAGCAGGTGGTGGTCCACAACCGCCGCGACGAACTCCACGAGCTCTACAGTTACAACCTGTACCCGGGCCCCTCGGCGAAGAAGGGGGTCTACGGGATGCTGTTGAACTTCGGCGAGAAGCAGGACTGGACGACGGCTCACTGCTCGACCGTGAAGGTCGTGACCCCGTACGACAACGAGATCACGATCATGCACGAGGGGGCGTCCGGCGGCGGCAAGAGCGAGATGCTCGAGCAGATGCACCGCGAACGGGACGGCCGACTGCGGCTCGGCGAGAACGTCGTCACCGGCGAACCGAGGTATCTCACCGTCCCGCACGGCTGCGAGTTGCACCCCGTCACGGACGACATGGCCCTCTGCCACCCGGACCTGCAGGACAAGGAGTCGCGGCAGAAGAAGCTGAGTCTCGTCGATGCCGAGAAGGCGTGGTTCCTGCGTGTGAACCACATCGACCACTACGGGACCGACCCGCACCTCGAGGGACTGACCATCCACCCGGAACAGCCTCTGCTGTTCCTGAACATCGACGCCAAGCCCGACTCGACGGCCCTCATCTGGGAGCACATCGAGGACGAACCGGGCGTGCCGTGCCCGAACCCGCGCCTGATCTTCCCGCGAGCCAACTACCCCGGCATCGTGGACGGGTCGGTCACGGTCGACGTCCGGAGCTTCGGCGTCCGCTGCCCGCCGTGCACGCGGGAACGGCCGACCTACGGTGTGATCGGCATGTTCCACGTGCTCTCCCCCGCGCTGGCGTGGCTGTGGCGGCTGGTCGCTCCGCGTGGGCACGGCAACCCGTCGATCGTGGAGGCCGAGGGCATGAGTTCCGAGGGCGTTGGGTCGTACTGGCCGTTCGCCACGGGGCGTCGCGTCGACCAGGCGAACATCCTGCTGCACCAGATCATGGAGACGCCGGACACGATGTTCGTGCTCGTGCCGAACCAGCACGTGGGAGCCTGGGCGACGGGGTTCGCGCCGCAGTGGATCGTGCGGGAGTACGTCTCGCGTCGCGGGTCGGCCCCGTTCCCGCCCGGGAAGCTGATCGACGCCCGCTGCCCGATCCTCGGCCAGACGCCCCAGACGATCCAGGTCGAGGGGCAGACGATCGGGCACTGGTTCCTCCGGGTCGAGACGCAGCCGGAGGTCGGCGAGGAGAGCTACGACAAGGGGGCCGAGATTCTGACCGGCTTCTTCCACGACCAGATTCGGAAGTTCGTCGACGACGACCTCGACCCGCGCGGACGGAAGATCATCGAGGCCTGCCTCGACGGCGCCACTCCGGCCGACTACGCGGCGTTCTCCGAGTCCTGACCGGCAAGGCTCTCGGCGATGCGGCGAGGGTGTGCTTCGCCGTGTCGCCTAGGAGATGAACCGGATCGTCAGCGGGTACTCCCAGAGTTCGCCCTTCTGGGCCTTGAGCCCGCCGACGATGGGGAACACGACGCCGATGACGCCCAGGGCCATCAACAGGGGGATGCCGATCAGCAGGAAGACGAGGACCACGCTGACCGAGATGTAGATGAACTCGGAGATCATGAAGTTCATCACCATCTTGCCGTGCTCGTCGATTCCGGGGAGTTCGTCCTTCTTCATCTGCCAGATGAGGATGGGGGCGACGAGTCCGGCCCCCGGGACGGCCATCCCGGCGAGCACGGAGAGGTGCAGCCACATGGCCCACTCACGCGACTCCTTATCGAGATCGGCGTCCGAGTGGAAGTCGCCCCCTTCTTCGAGCAGGCGGGCCTTCGCCTCGGCGAACTCGTGGTCGTCGAGGGTCCCGTCGTCGTGGAGTCGGCGAAGACGCTCGAGTTCGTGGGAGATGTTCACGTCGGAACCTCGGCTGGGGAATGCGTGTCCACGAGTCTCTCCGACCTCCGGTCCGGATGCAACGGGCTCGGTTCGCCTGGGCGTCGAGCGACCGGTCGGCGGCCGCCGCGTCGAGAACCGCGTCCGTCGACGGCCGGAGCCGGCCGTTCGGAGGGGCTTCCCCGCGTTCCCGGTGGTCTCTACCATCCCGTTCCGCAAGTCACTCTTCCCACCACGCCGACGCGACGATGAGCCTGCTCCAACTCAAGGACGCCCAGAAGAGCTACGGCGACCAGGTTCTGCTGGACGCCGCTGAGGCGACGCTCGTGCAGGACGTGAAGGTCGGGTTCGTCGGCCGGAACGGGGCCGGCAAGTCGACGCTGTTGCGAATCCTGCTCGGCGAGGAGGAACTCGACAGCGGTGAGGTCGTCCGGCATCCGCATCTGCGGATCGGGTATCTGCGGCAGCACGACCCGTTCCAGCCGGGCGAGACCGCGATGGACTTCCTGATGCGGGACAGCGGCCAGCCCGACTGGAAGTGCGGGCAGGTGGCCGCGGAGTTCGAGCTCAAGGGTCCCACGCTGGAGGGGCCGCTCAAGGAGCTCTCCGGCGGCTGGCAGACGCGGGTGAAGCTCGCCGCCCTGCTGCTGCACGACCCGAACCTGTTGATGCTCGACGAGCCGACGAACTTCCTCGACCTCCGTACGCAGATTCTGCTGGAGCACTTCCTCAAGAACTTCCGCCGAGCGTGTCTGATCGTCTCGCACGACCGCACGTTCCTGAAGAAGACCTGCGAGCACACGCTCGACCTCACCCGCGGCAAGCTGACGATGTACCCCGGGCCGATCGACGCGTACCTGAACGTCGTCGAGGAGCAGAAGGAACGGGACGAGCGGACGAACGCGACCGTGCTCGCGAAGCAGAAGCAGCTACAGCGGTTCATCGACAAGAACCGGGCCAACGCGAACACGGCCTCGCAGGCCCGCTCGAAGGCGAGGCAGCTCGAACGTCTCAAACTCGAGGAGATTCCCGACGAGGAGCCGACCGCCTTCGTGCGGGCCCCGGTCGTCGAACCGCGGCGGGGTCCCTGCCTGCGGTGCGAGGATCTCGCGATCGGCTACCCGGACAACACGGTCGCGAGCGGCATCACGCTGGAGATCGAACACGGCGAGCGGGCCGTCATCGTGGGTGACAACGGGCAGGGCAAGACGACCTTCCTGCGAACCGTCGTCGAGTCGCTCGAACCGCGCGGCGGCCGCTTCAAGTGGGGTTACCACTGCGACCGCGGCGTCTACGCCCAGCACGTCTACACAACCCTTCCGAAGGACTGGTCGATCCGCGACTACCTGGAGTCGCACGCCCTGCCGGGCACGTCGCCGGAGCAGATTCTCGCGATCGCCGGGTCGATGCTGTTCCGCGGGCAGGCGGTCGAGAAGAAGATCGGCGTCCTCTCCGGCGGCGAGCGGGCCCGGCTCTGCATGGCCGGGCTGCTGCTGGGCGAGCACAACGTGCTCGTCCTCGACGAACCGGGCAACCACCTCGACGTCGACACCATCGAGGCCCTCGCGACGGCCCTCTGCAACTACAAGGGGACCGTCATCTTCACGAGCCACGACCGACACTTCATGAAGCGGGTCGCCACCTGCGTCGTCGAGGTCCGCGACGGACGCGTACGGAACTACGAGGCGGACTACGACGCCTACGTCTACTCCGTCAACAAGGAGATCGACGAGGGCGAGCGCGAACGGCACGCCAAGGCGGGACCGAGGCGAGGCGCGACGGCCGCGAACGACACGGAGAGCCTCGACGAGTCGGCTCTCCGCGAGCGGATGGCGGCCGCGGAGGCGGACATCGCCCGACTGGAGGCCGAGCAGAACGCGCTCAACGAGAAGCTCGGATCGACGACCGACATGGACGAGATCCAGCGACTCGTCGACGAGGTGGAGCGGATCTCGACGGCGCTCGCGGAGGCCGAGGAGCACTGGCTGAAGCTGCAGGACGCCGTCGAGAGCGACACCTGACTGGGCCGGAACCCGGTTCGCCTTGCCCCGCGCGTTGCCACTCGATAGCGTTGATTCGCAAGAGGGATACGGTTCAACGACATCGACCTCACGGCCGAGGACCCGGCGTGGCTCTGCGAGGACTCGTCTACGTCAGCGAGGCACGCACCGAGTTCGGCAGGCCCGAGCTGCTGGCACTCGAGGAACACGCCACGCGTCGCAACCGGGAGCGAGAGCTCACCGGGTACCTCTGGTTCGACGAAGGCCAGTTCGTGCAGTACGTCGAAGGCGAAGCGGAGACCGTCGAGGCGTTGATCCGCCGTATCGAGGACGACCCGCGGCACGACGTGCTCCACGTGCTACGCGACGACGAACTCGGCGAACGCCGATTCCCGGACTGGTCGATGCAGTTCCTGACGCGTCGCAGTTTTCACGGGCTCGAGACGCTGCTCGCCGACCACATCGTGTTCGTCGAGTCGGTCCGCCCACAGGACGTCGAGTCGCACCAGACGGTCTGGCGGATCGTCGACCGTGTGCGGGACCAGCAACGTCGTCTGGCCGCCCAGGCAGGCTGAGCCGTTGCGAGTTCGTCAGTCCAGGCCGGCCCCGAAGTCGTCGTCGCTCGAAACGCGTCGCGGAGCCACGCTGCGGGCCTCGGGCACGTCGACGACGTCGGCCTTCGCCCGGGCGGCCGCCTCCTCGATCGCCTTGTCCGTGCTCTCCGGATCGACGACCCGGCAGCCGGCCGTCAGGCGGTCGGCGAGCTCCCCCAGCTCGCGCTGCCAGTCGAACGGGTCGTAGCCGGGCGGGGCGAGTTGCCGGAACTCGCCGCAGAGCAGGATCATCCGCAGCAGGTGCCGGAAGAACACCCCTTCCTGCTTCGCCACGCCGCGGGACGAGACGAAGGCGTTGAAGTCGCAGCCGAAGTTCAGCATGTCGCCCGCCGCCCAGACAGCCGTCGTACGCAGCGAGTGCACGCCGGGGAACTCGGCGTCGAACAGCATGCGGACCTTGTCCGCCAGCGGGATCGGGAACTTCGTCGGCTCGTCCCGCGGCTGGTCCTCGGGCTTCGGGGGGTACAGGTCCGTGTGCGCGGCGAGGCCCCACTGCACGATCTCGTCGTCGACTCGTCGCGTCGCCAGCGGTCCGGGCGGCATCCGGTCGGGCCACGGGACCCGGACGTACCGCGCCACGCTCCCCGGCATCTCCAACACGCTCTCCAACACCTGCACCCGCTCCTCCGGACTGGCGACGTCGAGCTGCCGCGTGACGTACACTCCGTACAACGGATTCACGCTCCGAAACACGAGCAGGTCCGCGAGCGCGTCCGTCGGCCGCGCAAACTCGGGCTCGTACAACGTCGGCCCCCCATCCCCCTCGCCCCCCGTCTCCCCATCGTCTTCACCGGGTGCGCCGACGGTCTTGCTCCCCACCTGCGTCTTCGCCGCTCCGGTTTCTCGGGCCTGTTGAATCAAGGCGCCCAGCAACCCGGCCCCGGCCTTCGGTTCCGGCTCGGCGAGTTCGTCGTTCTCGCCGGACTTCGCAGCCGTCGGTCGCCTAGGACCGGCAAGATGCGCGGGGGGCTCCGGTTCGAGTTCGACGTAGCCGCCGGCCCACAGCGTCAGCAGCATCCGCCGCAACTGCTTTCGCGACGCCTCCAGTTGCTTGCCGTGCAGCAGGCGGTCGTCGACGAAGGACCGCAGCCGTTCGACCTCGGGCGAGAGCGTGAGCAGGTAGGCGAGCAGCCGCCACGGCAGATGGCCGCGGCTGGCCAGGTTGCCGGGCGGCGAGGTGATCAGTTTCTCGAACTGCGGCTCGTTCCAGTACTGCTCCCCTTGTCGCCGCTTGGGCGCCTTCTTCTCGAGCCGTTTGCGGGCCTTGATCAGGTTCGGGTCGCGGGTGTCCTCCGGAATCTGGTCGATCCGTTCCTGGTAGCGGGCGATCTTCACGTCGTCTTCGTGTGCGAGCGCGTAGACGTAGCCGGCGTCGTCGAACTGCGGCCGGCCGGCCCGACCGAACATCTGGTGGGCCGAGCTCGGGTCGCAGAGTTTCTTCTTCCCGGGTGGTCCCTTGAGCAGCGTCGTCAGCACGACCGACCGGGCCGGAAGGTTGATACCGGCCGCGAGCGTCTCGGTGCAGACACACACCTGCAGCAGTTTCTGCTGGAACAGGTCCTCCACGATCCGCCGGTACCGCGGCAGGATGCCCGCATGGTGCACGCCCACGCCTCGGAGCAGAATCTGCTTGAGCTTCGGCGCGACGCCGCGGTTCCACTCGTGCTCGTCGAGCTTCGCCAGCAGTTCCTTCTGCCGCTGCGTGTCGACGAGGCTCTTCCCCTTGAGTTGCTCGGCGACGTCCCAGCACTGGTCGCGGTTGAAGCAGAAGAGGAGGGCAGGCGTGCGGCGGGCCTCCTCGACTCCCTCGGCCATCGACTCGAGTTGCTCGTTGAGCAGCTGCTCGCCGACCCACTCGTACCGCAACGGCACCTTCCGTTCGTCGCTCTGCACGAGCCGCAGCTTGCGTTCGTGCTTCTCCCGCAGCCAGGTGAGGAAGTCGACCGAGTTGCCGACCGTCGCGGAGAGCAGCAGCGTGCGGACGTGTGCGGGCAGCAGCGTCAGCGACAGCTCCCAGACGACCCCCCGTTCCGGGTCGTTGAAGCTGTGGAACTCGTCCATCACGACCGCGTCGACGTCGGCGAAGTCGAACGCGTCCGGGTGCAGCAGGCGGTTCAGCAGAATCTCCGCCACGACGACCAGCACGCGGGCGTCTGGATTCACGGTCCGGTTGCCGGTGACGAGGCCGACGTCGTCCGCGTCGAAGCCCCAGCGGACGGCCGACTCCTGCATCTCACGGAACTTCTGCTCCGTCAACGCGATCAGCGGCGTGGTGTAGTAGGCGACCCGCCACGTGTGCAGCGCCTCGAACATTGCCGCCTCGGCGATCAGCGTCTTGCCCGTTCCGGTCGGGGCGCAGACGAGCACGCCCTGCGGATCCTCGAACCAGTCGACGAGCGCCCGCTCCTGAACCGGGTACGGCTCGTACGGGAGCGTGTCGAGGTAGCGGGACCAGAGTTCGTCGCGATTCATGGGGCGGACTTCTTGAACCACAGAGACACGGAGGCACAGAGTATGTTGAAACCACGAAAGACACGAAATGCGCGAACCCCGGCAATCCGCGAGCCGTCGAAGACGCAGCCCGGACACCCGCAGTCCACGTGGCTCGGAACCTGCTCGCCCCAAGTGGAGCTGACCGATGACGGAGAGTGTTGACTGGGAAGCCGTTCGCGACGAGATGCCGGTGGCGGAGCGGTGGGCGTACTTCGACCACGCGGCCGTCGCGCCGGTCTCGACGAGCACACGGCGGGCGATGGACGAGTGGACGCGTGACGCCTGCGAGGACGGCGTGGCCGGCTGGGCGAAGTGGCGGAAGTCGGTCGAGAACACGCGAAGGCTGGGGGCGGAGCTGTTGGGGGCGGACGCCCGCGAGGTCGCCCTCGTGCGGAACACGACGGAGGGGCTGTCGATCGTCGCCGAAGGCTGGCCGTGGGAGCCCGGAGACAACGTCGTCACCTTCACCAGCGAGTTCCCCAGCAACCGGCTGCCGTGGCAGAACCTCGCCACGCGGGGCGTCGAGTGCCGGTTGGTCCCGACGACCGACGAGCGGATCGACCTCGAACGCTTGGCCGAGACGATCGACGAGCGGACGCGGATCGTCTCGGTCAGCTGGGTCGGCTACGCGACCGGTTACCGCATCGACCTCGACGCGGTCGCGGAGGTCGTGCACGACCGCGGAGCACTGCTGTGCGTCGACGGCATCCAGGGAATGGGCGTGGTCCCGGTCGACACGAGCCGCACGCCGATCGACTTCCTCGCCGCGGACGGCCACAAGTGGCTGCTGGGCCCGGAGGGTGCGGGCCTGCTGTTCGTGCGGCAAGACCACCTCGAACGGCTGCGACCCGTTGGTGTCGGCTGGAACAGCGTGGCCACGGCCGGCGACTTCGGCAGCGCGGAGCAGACGTTGAAACGTTCTGCGGCCCGGTACGAGGGCGGGACGTACGCAATGCCGTCCCTCGTGGGCTTCGCGGTCGCCCTCCGTCAGCTCGTCGACCGCGGCCCGGCGGCGACCTCCGAACGCATCCTCAGCGTGACCACCGAACTCTGCTCACGGCTCGTGTCCCTCGGCGCGGAGATCGCCAGCGACCGGACCGACGAGCACTGGTCCGGCATCGTCTCCTGCACGCTTCCGTCGCGCGACCCGCTCGAACTCAAGAAGAGGTGCGAGGAAGCGGGCGTTCTGGTCAACGTCCGCGGCGGCCGGCTTCGCCTGAGTCCCCACGTCTACACGAACGAGGACGACGTGCAGCGACTCGTCGAGATCGTCAGGGATCAACGCTGATTCCCTGCCAGATCGGCAGCGGACCGGTCTGGCGTCCTCGCGTGCGTTCGCCACAAGATCCTTCACACGAGTCCCTTGCGCGCGTGCACCGATGATGCGGCATGTTGTTTGCTGCCTTTCACGCGGTCTGACGGTCCGTCGTGACGAAGGAGGATTCGCGTGCCGGTCTTTCGGTGGGGACGAGCATGGGGCTTGGGCGACCTCGAACGCGAGGTGGATCGCCTGATGCACGGTGTGAACCTCTCTCTGCAAGGGGTCCGGCTCGCTCGGCAGTTCCCGCCCGTCAACCTCTACGAACTCGAGGACGCGTATCTCATCTCGGCCGAGTTGCCGGGGGCGAACGCAGAGGACTTCGAGCTGACGATTCAGTCCGGCGTGTTGACCATTCAAGGACGTCGGGACGACCCCGAGCAGGTGCCTGAGGAGCGGTACCGGCGGCAGGAGCGGTTCCACGGCAGCTGGCAGCGGTCACTCAACCTCCCCGAACGGATCGACGAGGAACGACTCTCGGCCCGATTTGACGACGGCATCCTGAAGGTGACGCTGCCGAAGCTCGCCGAGACGCCCGTCCGGCGAATCCCGATCGAGGGGACGGACGGCCCGCGAGCGATCGAGGAGCAACCCCGTGACTGACGAGATCGCCCCGGTCCCGAACGAGCCCGAGCCGAGTCTGCCGGTCGAAGCCGACTCGTCGGCGGAACGCTACGTGTTCCAACCGGCGATCGACATCTACGACACGGACGACGGTCTCGTGCTGCGTGCGGACCTGCCGGGCGTCTCCCCCGAGACACTGGAGTTGCAGGTCCAGGACAACAAGCTCACACTTTTCGGCAGGGTGTCGCCTCACGCCCCGGACGGGGCCCGCCTCGTCCACCAGGAGTACGGCGTGGGCGACTTCCTCCGTTCGTTCATCCTCAGCGACGACGTCGATCACGAGCGAATCACCGCCAAACTCACGCAAGGCGTTCTGAGGGTGACTCTGCCCAGCGTTCAGAAGCCCTCGCCGAAACGGATTCCGATCGACGTCGACTGAGCCGGTTCCCCGCACCGAGAGGCACCCCATGGCCAGCAGCGACAGCAGTTCCGACAACGGCCCGATCACCGCCTCCGTCGAACGCCTCCGTTCCGAGCTGGACCGCTGGATGGACGCGGCGATCAGCGGTGGCGAAAAGGCGCTGAACTCGTTCGGCATCGGGTCGAAGGGGTCGTGGCGGCCGCCGTTCGACCTCGTCGAGTCCACGGACGAGGTGGTCGTCACGCTCGACGTGCCCGGCGTGGAAGTCTCGGACCTCGACATCTCACTGGTGGGGAACATGCTCACGGTGAAGGGACAACGCGGCGGCCCGTCGATCGAGGGGAGCGACCTGCTCCACGTCCGCAACCGCCCGGTCGGCGACTTCGAGCACGCGATCCCGATGCCCACGCCGGTCGCTCCGGAACGCGTCTCGGCCGACGTCGACGCCGGGGTCCTCGTGATTCGTCTCGCGAAGGCCGAGTCGGCGAAGTCGCACCGCATACCGGTCCAGAGCGGTTCCGGGACGGCGACAGGCATGCCCGTCCAAACGGGCGGATGAGCGGGACCGCCTCGGAACAGGGCCGCTCGTTCTGCGTGGTCCCGGCTGCGGGGCACAGTCGTCGGATGGGCCGGCCCAAGCTGCTGTTGCCGGTCCACAGTCAGACGGTCGTGCGCCGTCTGCTGGACGCGCTCGCGCATCCCGAGATCGTCCGAACCTACGTCGTCGTCCGACAGGACGACCGGCCACTCGCCGAGGAGGTCGAGCGGGCCGGTGGACGGGTCGTCCTGCCGGCCGTCGATCCGCCGGACATGAAGGCGAGCGTGATCGCCGGGTTGGAGACGATCGCGAACGAGCACGCTCCCCGCGACGACGAGGGCTGGTTGCTCGTTCCGGCCGACCACCCGGTCCTGGACCACGCCGTCGTCGGAAGGCTGCTCGACGAGTGGAAACGGTCAGACGCCGACGTGCTGCTGCCGACGTTCGAAGGCCGCCGCGGACACCCGACCATCCTTCGCTGGTCGCTCGCCGATCGTATCCGCCAGCTGCCGCCGGATCGCGGCGTCAACGCGGTCGTGCGGGCGCCGACGACTCGCGTTCGAGAGTGCCCCACGAGCGACCCGTCGATCCTGTTCGACCTGGACACGCCCGAGGACTACGCGAGACTGCTTGCCGACCGGACGGAACGCGGCCCCGGTGGTTGACGGCGACCGTGGTCCGCCTATCCTCGGTTTAGAGCGCGAGATACGAACGAACTGGACGACGACGTGGCCGAGAACGAAACGAGTCCCGACAAAGAGACCGGCGACCTGCCGGACGTCGAGTCGCTGCCGCCGGTGACGCCGCCGTCGGCCGGCTTCATCGTCCAGTTGTTCCTCGTCCCGGCCGTCATCGTGATGGCGATCGTCGGTGTCTGGGCACTGTTCGGCCGACTCGCCGCCACGAACCACGACGTGGAGGACCTCGTCGTCGAGCTGCGGTCGAACAACAAGCACCGGCGCGACCGCGCGATGGTCTCGCTGGCCCAGTCGATCGAGGCGGACCGGGCGCTGGGCGACGAAGGCCAGCAACTCGCGTCGCAGCCCGCGGTGGCGACGGAACTCGTCAACGTGTTTCGCGACCGCCTCGACGGTGTCCGCGAGATCGACGAGATTCGCGTGCCGAAGGGAGAGGGGGGAGACGCCCTGCGTCGCCGGACCGAGTCGGCCCGCGAACGGGAGCGACTCAAGTCGCTGACCATGACGGCCCGAGCTCTCGGACTGCTCGACGTCCCCCGCGTCGTCGCCCCGGCGTTGATGGAGGGGATGGACCGAGAGCACGACCCCGAGGTCCGGAAGGACTGCATCAACTCGATCTCCGTCATCGCCAGCCGTGCGACCGAGAACGAGGACGACGAGCTTCTCGCCGAGCTCGCCGCGACCCCTGGCCTCGTCGAGGCGCTGATCGACGTGACGTTCGACCCGGGTGACGAGTCGGCCGAGATGCTGCGAGACACGGCGACCTTCGGCCTGGGGCTCCTGCCGACGGACGAGGCCCGCGACCGGCTGCTCGTTCTCGCCGAGCACGCGAACGCGGAGACACGGTACAACGCGGCGATCGGGCTCGCCCGACAGAACTCGACGGCCGGGCTCCCGGTGTTCGCCTCGATCCTCGAACGGGCGGCCGACATCCCCGAGGGAGAGACCGCGACCGCGCAACAGCCGATGAACCTGTTGGTCGTGACCCTGCTCGCGGCCACGTTCACGTCGTTGATCATGGCGGCGGCGAACAAGGGAGCGGTTCGGTACGTCGGAGCCGGACTCAGCGTGGTCCTGCTGATCGCTGCCGGGGCCGCCGTCGCCCAGACTGCCCCTGAACGCTCCGAGCAGACTGCCGAGCGTCCGGTCGTGAACCCGGAGGTCCGCGAGGAGCAGATGGTCGAGCGCGTCCTCGCACTGCACGCCGTCCAGAACTCGCTGAAGGCAACGGCTCGACTCGCCCCGGAACTGTCCGAAGAGGAGCGATCGCGGTTCGAGCGTCTCGTCCAGCCGATCGCGAAGAACCACCCGGAGCCGCGACTACGCGTCGATGCTGCCCGCACGTTGAGCATTCTGCGGCGTGCCGGGTAGAGTGACACGAGGGACGACTTCGCCCCCCACTGCCGCGAACGCGTGATCCACACGGGCGGCGACGACGTTTCCGCTGCAGAGGCCGACGACCGGCCCCGCGACGCTTCGAGGAGACACCATGAACCTGCCCATTCTGGACGCCCCGGACAACGCCGAGGAGAGCTACGAGGATCCGCTCGACCTGATGGACGAGATCGACCGCCTCAAGAAGGAGCGGAACGCCGTCGTTCTCGCTCACTTCTACGTGGACGGCGAGATTCAGGACGTGGCCGACTACACGGGCGACAGCCTGAAGCTGGCCCGCGACGCGGTCGCGGTCGAGAACGACGTGATCGTCTTCTCCGGCGTCCACTTCATGGCCGAGTCCGCCAAGATCCTGAACCGCGAGAAGACCGTCCTCATCCCCGACCTCCGCGCCGGCTGCTCGCTGGCCGAGAGCTGCACGTTCGAGCAACTCCGCGACTTCCAGGCGAAGCTCCGCGGCGAGGGTCGCGAGTTCGAGACGGTCGCGTACATCAACACGACCGCGAAGGTGAAGAGCCTCTGCGACTGGATCGTCACCAGCGGGAATGCGGCCGAGATCATCGAACGTGTCGATCCGGACAAGGAGATCCTGTTCGTCCCGGACAAGCACCTCGGCAGCTACCTGCAGGAGGTCTCCGGCCGGGAGATGATCCTGTGGCCGGGCGCCTGCATGGTCCACGAGATCTTCAGCGTGCAGGACCTGCTGCGGGCGAAGCGGAACAACCCGGGAAGCGAGGTGATCGCCCACCCCGAGTGCCCGGCGACGGTGTTGGAGCACGCGGAGTTCATCGGCGGGACCGAGAAGCTGCGGCAGTACGTGATGTCCTTCGAGGAGCGGAAGACGTTCCTCGTGGCGACGGACGCG
The DNA here is from genome assembly GCA_028284885.1 of Planctomycetaceae bacterium. GTDB lineage: Bacteria > Planctomycetota > Planctomycetia > Planctomycetales > Planctomycetaceae > JANQQW01. The sequence goes on along the minus strand of JANQQW010000029.1, from coordinate 20,482 downwards.
AACATGATCCACGCCTTCGAGAAGTCCGCCCCGCAGCACGAGTTCGTGCCGGTCCCGGGCATCATGACGGACACGGGCGAGACGTGTGCCTGCAACCGCTGCCCGCACATGGCGCTCAACACGTTGCAGAAAGTACGAAACTGCCTCCGCGATCTTTCGCCTGCCATCGAGTGGCAGCCCTACTTCGAGGACGCACACGCAGTCCTCGAGCGGAGCCTGCTACGGTAGACCGTGACGGTCGGGCGAAGCTCGCGGCGGCGGCAAACTCTTGCCAAATTGCCTGACGCCGCGTCGCCGGGGTCGTTCCTGCGCGTGACTCGGTAGGGCCGGCCGGACGTCTTGTCCGGCACGAACGTCGCTGGTGAGATGCGGCTTCGGAGTCTCCCGCCGTCCGAAGGGGCCGTCGCGTCATGCATCGCTTCCGCTGTCCGGTGAGCCGTCTGCTGCTCGCGGTGACCTGCGTCGTCACGTGGGCGGGACTCGCCAGCGCCGAGGTTCCGTACTGGATCGTCTCGACGCGTCGTTGCCCGCAACGACCGGGAGCCTTCGGCACAGGCTCCTGCCCGCTCGTGTTCCGGGCCGAACCGGGACGGCCGACGACACCCTCGACGATGCCGCAACTCGTCGGCTCGCTCGACCCGAACCGGCCGGTCGTCGTCTACGTTCACGGCAGCTACAACGACACGAGCACCACGGTCCGCGACGCGAAGCGACTGTTCCAGTGGCTCTCTGCGGACGCCACGTCGCCCAGGCAACCACAGTTCGTCGTCTTCGGTTGGCCGAGCGACGCGATCACGCTCGTCGTGCCGAGCATCGACGTCAACGTGCTCGGCAACCGGGCCGAATTCAACGGCTACTACCTCGCGAGGCTGCTCAGCACGTTTCCCAAGGGCTCTTCGGTGACGCTCGTCGGCCACAGTCACGGGGCGCGGGTGGTGGCCGCGGCGATGCACCTGCGGGGCAACGGCGTGCTGCAGGGGTTCCGGCTGCCGCCCATGCCGGCGGACGGAGTCGCTGTGCGGACCGTCTTCCTCGCGGCCGCTCTCGACGAGCACTGGTTGGCCCCCGGCGAACGCTACGGACAGGCCTGGTCCGCAATGGACGGCTTCCTGCACCTCCGCAACGGCCGCGACCGGGTCCTCGGCGTCTACGCCCTTCGCCGTCCGTTCGCGCGACATCCGCTCGGTCGCGTCGGACTCGACTCGCTGGCGCGCCGGGGCGTGGATCTCCCTCGTCAGAACGCCTTCGAGATCGACGTCTCGAACCGCGTCGGCGAGGGACACTTGGTGCGGGACTACACGCAGCACCCCGATCTCGCCCACGAGATGCGTCCGTTCGTCCTGTACGACCCGTCGCTCGTCCTGCACCGGCGTTGAACCCGCCGGGCGGGGCGACGACGATGGGGTCATGCACCTGCCCCGCTACGACCCGTCGCGGACCTACCGCTGGAACTACGACCACGCGCCGGCACCGGTCGAGGTCGAGGTGCCGGACTGTCCGGGCGAGTGGTCCTTCTGCGGTTGCCGCGTCGGCTCGCCGCTCGGCGTGCCGGCCGGGCCACTGCTGAACGGCGACTGGGTCCTCTACTACGCGTCGCTCGGCTTCGACGTGCTGACGTACAAGACCGTCCGCAGTTCGGCACGCGAGTGCTACCCGCTGCCGAACCTGCAGCCGGTCGCGACCGACCAGCTCTCCGGCGGCCACCCGACACTCCCGACCACGCCGAAGATGCAGGGGAGTTGGGCCGTCTCGTACGGCATGCCGTCCGCCACGCCCGACGTCTGGCGGGCCGACGTCGAACGGACCCGCGACACGCTCGACCGGTCGAAGCTCCTCTCCGTCTCGGTCGTCGGCACGATCGAGGACGGCTGGTCCCTCGAAGATCTCGCCGCGGACTACGCCCGGTGCGCGAAGTGGGCGGTCGAGTCCGGAGCGGACGTGGTCGAGACGAACTTCTCCTGCCCGAACGTCAGCACCTGCGACGGCCAGTTGTACCAGCAACCGGAGGACGCGGCGGTCGTGGCCGAGACCGTGCGGCAGGCCGTCGGCGACGTTCCGTACCTCGCGAAGATCGGACACGTGACCTCGCCCGACGACGCCGACGAACTCGTCGAGGCCCTCCGGCCGTTCGTCACGGGGCTCGCGATGACCAACAGCGTCGCGGCCGTCGTCGAGCACTCCGACGGAACCACGATGTTCGACGGCCAGCCACGCGGCATCTGCGGCGACGCCACCCGGCACGCTTCCGTCACACAGACCCGGCTGTTCCGCAACCGGGGTGCTGCCCGAGACGCTGCGCTCGAACTCGTCGGCGTCGGCGGGGCGAGCTCGGCGGATCACGTCCGCGACTACCTCGACGCCGGCGCTTCCGCCGTCCACGTCGCGACCGCCGCGATGGTCGATCCGCTCGTCGCCGTTCGCATCCGCGCCGATCTTGCTGCCAACGTCACGCCATCCCCCACCTGACGAGGACTCACATGACTCGCCGACTGTCTTTCTTCGCCGTTCTACTCGCCGCGACCGCGTCCACTGCGAACGCGGCAGAGCACACGAAGGACTCACTCGAGACCGTCAAGAAAAACGTCGATGCCGAGAAGGCCGTGCTCGTCGACGTTCGCGAGGCGGCCGAGTGGAAGGCCGGACGTCTCGCGAAGGCCGAGCTGATCTCGCTGAGTTCGCTGAAGACGCAAGAGGGGCTGGAGGCGGCGGTGAAGTCGCTGCCGAAGGACCAGCCGATCTACCTGCACTGCCGCTCCGGCCGACGCTGCCTCGCCGCGGGGAGCGTGCTCGCGGAGAAGGGGTTCGACGTCCGACCGCTGAAGGCCGGGTACGCCGACCTCGTGGAGGCGGGATTCGAGAAGGCGAAGTAGCCACACTTCGAACCGCGCGGCGAGTGGCCACGAAGTCCGCGAGTTCCGCACACGCGCATCGGAACCGAGCACAACGAAAGCGGGGCGGCCCTTTCGAGCCGCCCCGCCAACTTCAGTCTCGTTGCCGTCGAACCTCGGTCAGACCGAAGTCGGCAGCTCGAGCGACTCCTCCTCGGGAGTGGGGACGGCGTCCTCACCCTCTTGGGCGGCCTCGGGCTTCAGCGACTCCTGAACGCCGCTGTTGCAGTTGCCTCCCAGGCAGGAAGAGCAGCCGCCGCCGACGCAGCAGTCGCCACACACCGGCTGGCAGACCCGAACGGGCACCATCCGGCAGACCGTGTACGCCACCTGCCGCGGCACGCACTTCGCCACCATGCGGGTGGCCGTGCACTGCACGGTCTTCGGCACGCACTTGGCCACGCGGCGGGTCACCTCGTAGGGAACCTGCTTCTGCACGCAGTACGGAATACGGCAGGTCTTCGTCTCGCTGACCCACTTGCAGGTCTGGAAGGCGACCTTCCGCGTGCACTGCTCCGGCACCATCTTGCAGACGCGATACGGAACCTGCTTGGTCACCGTCTCGCACTCCCACCGGCAGGTCCGGTAGGGAATCTTCTGCACGATCTCCTGCGGCACCATCTTGCAGACCTGCACCGGCACCTTCTTCACGCACTCGCGCGGCACCATCTTGCAGACCTGCACCGGGCAGATCTGGCGGACGACCTGCGGCACCATCCGCGTGCAGGGAATCTGCTGCTCGACGACGTTCGGGCACCAGACCCGACGGCACCGCTGCCGGCTGGGCAGTTGAACCATCGTCAGCACACGGCGACCACAGGGGTCGCACACGAACCGCGGCACACACGGGCCCGGCACGCACTCGGTCACCGTCTGCCAGCTGCCGCAGTCCTTGCGGACGGTGCGGTACGTGGTCACCGGCTTCATGACGGTGTAGCACCGCTCCTGGTTGACCGTCTCGACGACCCGCTCCATCACCGTGTAGCGGCACTCCCGCTCGATCGTCTCGACGACCGGCTTGTAGACCGTTCGCCGGCACTCGCGGACGTGGTCCTCCCAGACCGGCTTCCGCACCTGGTAGCTCACCTCGCGGACGTGGTCCTCCCACGTCGGCTTCATGACCGTGTACGACTCGTCGCGGTAGGCCGTCTCGTAGACGGGCCGCCGCGTCGTGTACTCCTGCTCGCGGTAGGCCGTCTCGGTGACGGTGCGGTAGCAGGTCTGCTTCACGTCCTCGTAGCAGGTCTCGTAGACGGTCCTGTCGTAGGTGTACTCCTGCGGCTCGTAGCAGGTCTCGTACACCGTCTTGTAGCAGGTCTGCCGTTCGACCTTGCAAGCCGTGTAGCACGACATCGGTGCACACGCGGCGGTCGGGCAGCACTCGAACCCGGCGGCTCCACAGTAGGAGGCCGCCTCCGCCGAGGTCCCGGCCCACATCAGGCCGGCCACGACGGCCGCAACGACGTTTCTCATGGTGTCCCCTCTCTGATCGATGACGTCTAGTTCCACTTCCGTGCCCTCCCACGCGGCCCGCCGCGGGAGAGGCCCTTTCCTCGGGCGATCGACAGCCGTCGGACGCCCTTCATTTCAAGGCGAGCGGCACACCCTGTAAACGTGGCACAACCGCTTCGCCGTGATTCGTGCCGACTTCGCGCTGCTGGTACGGCCTGCGAAGACAGACTACTCCGGGGCGTTTCGGCAACTTGAGGCAAACGTTGCGATCCCGCAGACCCGGCGGGAGACTTCCTGCAACAGACCCCGCGATCCCGCACGACCCGCAACCCCACGCCCCGTTTCGTTCCGGTCGCGACGGCTGCGGCGAGTCTGCGGGTGCCGTCGGTTCCCGCGGTCGGGCAAACTCGCGAAGATGCGGCAGGAGTCCAGGCACCGAGCACGGAGCGCCGCTGCCCATGAGCAACCAGACCGACGTCGACTCCGTGGCCGTTCGGCTGCGCGAGCAGCTCGGTGAACGTGTCTCGGCATCACCCGAGGACCGCGGGGAACACGCCCACGACGTCTCCTACCACACGCACCAACCGCCCGATCTCGTCGTGTGGCCGGAGACCGACGAGGAGGTGTCGTTCGTCGTGCGGACCTGCGTCGACGCCCGCGTGCCGATGATCCCGTTCGGCACCGGAACCGCCGTCGAGGGAGGCGTGATCGCAACGCACGGCGGTGTCACCCTCGACCTGCGGCGGATGAACGACGTGCTCCGCGTCGATCCGCTGAACCGCGACGCCACCGTGCAGGCGGGCGTCACGCGGTTCCAGTTGAACGACCACGTCGCCGAGCACGGCCTCTACTTCCCGGTCGATCCCGGTGCCGACGCCTCGCTCGGCGGCATGGCGGCGACCCGGGCGTCCGGGGCGTCGGCCGTCGGCTACGGAACCATGCGGGAGAACGTCCTCGGGCTGAAGGCCGTCATGCCGGACGGCTCGGTCGTCGAGACCGGCACGCGGGCCCGGAAGTCCTCGGCCGGGTACGACCTGACCCGTCTGCTCGTCGGCTCCGAGGGGACGCTCGGCGTCATCACGGAGGTCACGCTCCGGCTCACCCGCAAGCCCCGGTGCACGAGCGCGGCCGTCTGCGCGTTCGACTCGATCGACGCCACCGTCGCGGCCGCCTTCGACGTGCTCGACACCGGCGTCCGGGTCACCCGACTCGAACTGCTCGACGAGGTGATGATCGAAGCGGCCAACCAGTACTCCCGGCTGGAGAACGACGTCACGCCGACGCTGTTCCTCGAGTTCCACGGCAGCGAGACGGCGGTCGCGGAGTCCTCACGCCTCGCCGAGGAGCTCGCCGGTCGGCACGGCGGCCGCGGCTTCCGCTGGGCGACGGAGCAGGCCGACCGCGACCGCCTGTGGAGGGCCCGCTACGACTGTTACTTCGCGTGCCTCGCCATCCGGGACGTTCCCGCCGCCTACGGCACCGACGTCTGCGTCCCGATCTCGAACCTCGCCGAGGCGGTCGTCACGGCCAAGCGGTGGGCCGACGAACTCCCGTTCCCGGCCCCGGTCTTCGGCCACGTCGGCGACGGCAACTTCCACGTGATCTGCGTCGTCGATCCGAACGCCCCCGTGGAACTCGCGGCCGCCCGGGCGTTCGGCGACCGCCTCGTCGACCTTGCCCTCCGCCTCGACGGGACCTGCACCGGCGAGCACGGCATCGGCCTCGGCAAGCGGGACGCCCTCGCCCGCGAAGCCGGCCCGGCCCTCGACGTGATGCGGACGATCAAGCGGGCCCTCGACCCGTACGGCCTGATGAACCCCGGCAAGGTGCTCCGCGGCGGCGACGACTGACGCAAGGAGACGCGGTCGCCAACGGCTTCGCCGTCCCTAGAATCAGGGAGATCGAACGGAGATTTCCCATGACGCGGACTGTCCTTGCCATCGCTCTGGCCGTCTTCGGTCCACTCGCCGTCCGAGGCGGGGAGCCGTTGCCGGAGCGCGGCTACGAGTTGCTCGTCTCGAAGCCGTACCTGCCGGCCGAGTTCGACGAGGAGCTGTTCGACGACCTCTGGAAGGTGTGGCCACAGGAGATGCGGGAAAAGGCGGCGACGGCGACCAAGGCGGAGCGACGCAAGACGGCGTTCTCGCGGTACGGTTTCGTCGAGCGGCCCGGCCACGACGCCGACGACCCGACCGGCCCGCCGCTGAGCTACGTGCAGACGAAGGAGGGGTGGGCGACGAACTGCTTCCTCTGCCACGGCGGGAAGGTGGCCGGGCGGGTGATTCCCGGGCTGCCGAACTCGCACGTCGCGATGAAGACGCTCGCGGACGACATCCGCTGGACGCGACTGCTCAGCGGCAAGGGCCTGCGGCCGTCGGACGTGGGCAACATGTCGTTCCACCTCGGCGGGTCCGACGGGACGACCAACGCTGTCGGCTTCGGCGTCGCCTTTGCCGCCATGCGGAACGCCGACATGTCCTTGAAGCCGTACCGGCCGATCGACTTCGACCACCACGACATGGACGCCCCGCCGTGGTGGCACGCGAAGAAGAAGGAGATGCTGTACCTCGACGGGCACGCCCCGAAGACGCACCGCCCGCTGATGACGTTCACCCTCGCCCCCGACACGAGTCCGCGAGACCTGACCGACTGGGAGGAGGACTTCCGACACGTGCTCGCGTACATCGAGTCCCTCGAGCCGCCGGCCTACCCGTGGGAGATCGACGAGACGCGAGCCGCCCGGGGTCGCGTCCTGTTCGAGGCCAACTGTGCGAAGTGCCACGGGACGTACGGCGAGGTGGAGACCTACCCGGAGATGATGGTCCCGCTCGACGACGTCGGCACGGATCCCGTCCGGCTGACCTCGCTGACCCCGAAGCACCGCAGTTGGCTGAAGGAGGGGTGGATGAGCCGTTACGGGAAGGACCCGGTCGTGCTCGACCCGAAAGGCTACGTCGCCCCGCCGCTCGACGGCATCTGGGCCACCGCCCCGTACCTGCACAACGGCAGCGTGCCGACCCTTTGGCACCTGCTGAACCCCGACGACCGGCCGAAGGTCTGGAAGCGGACCGAGGACGGCTACGACCAAGATCGCGTCGGTCTCGAGATCGAGACGTTCGACAGCCTGCCGCTGACGTCGTCGCCGCGCGACTACTTCGACACGACCAAGCACGGAAAGAGCGCCGGGGGCCACGACTACCCGGACGTGCTCGACGAGAACGAGAAACGGGACGTGCTGGAGTACCTGAAGTCGCTGTAGCTCAGGCCGCCTCGTCCACGCTCTCTCCGTCCGTCGACCGGAGCGGAGCCGTGCCGTCGGCAGCGAAGTCGGTGAGTTGCCGCAGGAGGTCGCGAATGACCTCCTCCGCCTCGATCTTCTCGACGAGCCACCGCTCGCGGGCCTGTCGCCAGACGATCTCGTTCGAGGCGAACTCGTCCTGCTCACGCCGCAAGTGCTCCTCGCGGTCGCCGAGTTCGGTGTCCCGTTCGGAGACCCAGGTCGTCATCGTGATCCGCTCCTCGCGGAACTCGTCACGCTGCCGCTTCAACGCCGAGCGAGCCTCCTCGATCTCCTGTTGCTGCTCGTTGAGCGCCTCGCGGACGTGCTGGTAGTGCTCGGAGATCGCGTCGCGCGCCTCGTCGACTCGCTTGCGGGACTCCTCCTCGCCGAGCGACCGCGTCAGCTGGGCGAGCTGTTCCTCGATCGCGAGGCGTGACTCGAGCGTCCCGCGGTGGGTCTCCTCGAGGTCGTTCCGCAGCTCGTCCAGCCGCAGGCGCCGCTCCTCGAGTCGCTTGGCGTGGGCCTCGAGGATGTCGTGCTGTCGCTGGAGTTCTGCCTCGCGTGCCGACCGGGTCTGCTGCCAGGAGTCGCGTTCCTCGACGAACCGCTCCCGCACCCGCCGCAACTCGTCCTCGCCTGCTCTCCGCGAACGTTCGACGAGCTGGCGTTCCCGCTCGACCGAACGCTCGCGCTCTTCGAGCAGCATGCGGTAGTGGTCGAGCTGGACCCGTCGCAGTCGTAGCACGCCCTCCTGCCGTTCGGAGAACTGCTGGAACCGCTGTCGGGCGACGGCCAACGCGTTCCGCTCCCCCTCGACCTCTCGGCTGGTCCGCTCCAAGTGCTCCTGTCGGAAGCGGAGTCGGCTCTCGCGGAGACGCACGTCGCCGAGCTGTCGTTCGACCTCGGCCGCCTGCTCCTCGTCCACCTCGCCTCGACGGCGTTCGCACTCGTTCTCGAGTTCCTCGCGACGGCGAGCGATCTCCGCCTCGGCGGCACGGAGGGCCGTGTCCGTGTGCTCGCGTTCGCGTTGGAGTTCGGCCGCCTCACGGTCGCGGTCGGCCTCCCAGCGGGTTCGCTCGTCCTCCAGGGCGAGCCGGCTGGTCTCCCGTTCCATCTCGACCTCGGCGAGCAGCGTCTCGCGTTCGCCGGCGAGCAGTTGCTCACGCCGTGCTGCTTCCTCCGCGCGACTCTCGGCCAACGCCTCGCGTTCCTCTGCGAGCCGGAGCCGTTCCTGCTCCAAGGCCGCAGCCTCACCGCGGACGTTGGCACGCTCGTTCTCGAACTCGGCCTCCAACTCGTCGCGGTAGGCCGTGCGGAGGCGGTTCACCTCCTCGCGCTGCTCGTCGATGACGCCGCGGGCTCGTTCGAGGTCGAGGGCGAGTTCCTCGCACGCGGCGAGCTGACGTTGCACCTCGCTCTCGCGTCTCTCGAGGCCGGCGGACCGCTCCTCGATCTCGGCCCGCGACTCCTCGACCGTCATCCGGAACGCACGCCGCTCGGCGTCGAGCGCCGACAGCTGCTCCACGACACTCTGCTCGCGTCGCTCAAGCTCGCCGCTCCGCGAGCGCAGTCGTTCGGCGATCTTGCTCGCTTGAAGCAGCAGGTCGTCGTCACTTCCCACGCTCGTGGCCGCGGGGTCGTGCGGCGCGTCGATCCGCGTCCCCGGAACCGGTCCCGGTTCGCCGGACGGCGCCACTTCGGGCGGCGCCGAGGCCGTCGTTCGGCCGGTTCCAGTGGTCTGGTCGGTCTGCGAAGCGCTGCTCATGACGGGAGTCCTTTCCCGAGGAGTGAGCGACGGCGAGAGTCGTTCGGCCCGGCGTCGGGCGTCTCACCACCTCAAGTGTGAGCGGCGATCGCCTCTTCGTACTTCTGCTTCGGGTTGCCGCCGACGATGGTCTGCTGCACCTCGCCACCCTTGAAGAGCATGACGGCCGGAATGGCGCTGATGCCGAACTTGGCGGCCGTCTCCTGGTTGTCGTCCGTGTTCAACTTGCCGACGCGAACCTTGCCGGCGTAGTCGGTCGCCAGTTCCTCGATCGTGGGCGTCAGCGCCCGGCAGGGGCCGCACCACGGGGCCCAGAAGTCGACGAGCACGGGCTGGTCCGACTGCAGAACCTCTGCGTCGAAGTTCGCGTCGGTGAATTCCAAGAGGTTCTCGGCCATGTCGGTGTCCTGGGTTCTCTTTGCCCGTTCGGAATCCCGCCGTCGTGACGCGGACCCGGTTTCGTCGGGCGGATTATAGGAACGGGACCAAAGGTGTCAACGCGTCCTCGAAGGGCCGTCTCACCGTAAACCGCGAGGATTTCAGGCGCTTCGGACAGACCGTCCCCACGCCCCGGCCGGCTCGACAGTCGAACGGCCGACGGCGAGAATGGCGGGGTGAAGACCCGATCTCGACAACTCCTGAGCGCACACTGTCCGCGGCTGGTCGTGCTGCTGCTCGTCTGGGCGACCACGCCGGTCGTGGGCGCCGAGTTGACGGAGTTCGACCTCGACCGGATTCGGTACTGGGAGTCGGTCGCCGAGGAGGAGGGTGACGCACGGCTGAGGGACCGGGCTCGGAGCCACCTCCGCCAACGTCGGAAGGACGTTCCCGAGTACCGTGACGCGCCGCGGGACCCGATTCCGCTGCTCGCCGATCTCGCCGACGCTCCGGTGGCCTACGAAGACGTTCCGGTCGTGCTCTGGGGTCGGGTGACGAACGTCGAGGAGCCGTCGCCCGAGGGCTTCACCACACTCGACGCGAACTTCCACGACGATGACCGGCAGCCGCTTCGCGTCATCGTGCAGGCTGGCAAAACGCCCCCGGTCGAAGGAGACCCGTTCGTCGGCATCGGCTTCTTCCTCACGTTCGACTCCGACCGGCGGCCGACCTTCTACGCCGTCCGGTTCGACGTGCTGGGAGACCGGGTCGACGTCGACGTGCTCGGGGTCGTCGAGCACGAGGAGACCCTGCAGCCGGCGGAGCGAGACGCGTACTTCACGACGATCGTCCAGGCACGCATGGCGGAGACCGACCGGCTGCGACGGCTGGCCCGCGAGTTCCGCGACGAACGAGCCGCGAAGTTCCGGTTCGACGACCCGGACGAGTTCCCCACGTTCGTCGATCTCTTCAAGCACCGGGACCGTTACCTCGGGCGGCCGGTGACGCTGCGCGGCCACACCTGGTCGATCACGAGGATCCCCGCCTTCGCGCCGAGTGAGGGGGACGAGGCCGAGTACGGCATCAAGGCGGTCTACCAGATTCAGCTCTACACGCCGAACTCGCAGACGAACGCCGCAACCGTCGTCTGCACGGAACTGCCGGAGGGGCTGCCCACGTCGGGGCACCTTGACGAGCGGATCGACGGGCTCGAGGTGACCGGTTTCTTCTTCAAGATGGGGAAGTACCACGACCAGCAGAACCAAGGCCGAAAGATCCCGATCGTCGTCGCCCGGACGGTGAGTTGGCGGCCGCCGGCCTCGGAAGTGACGCGCATCCCCGAGTGGGTCTACTGGGTGTCGGTCGGCGGCATCGCAGGCTTGATCGCCGTCGTCGGTTGGATCACGCTTCGCGACCGGGCGGGGCGGGACCGCGCTCGGCGACGACTCGACGAGGTCGAGGCCCCCTCGTTCGAGGGGCTGGACGACCCGCCCCTGCCGAATCTCGAGGAAACGGACGCATGACGTCGAACGACGACACGAACTGGTCACGGACCGGACCGCCGACCGAACCGCTGGGGCGGCCGGTGCGACTCGCCGTGCTGATCTCCGGCGGCGGGACCACGCTGGCGAACTTCCTCGCGAAGATCGCCGCCGGGGAGCTCGACGCGTCGGTCGAACTGGTCGTCGCGAGCCGTTCCTGCCGTGGGACGTCGATCGCTGCCGAGGCCGGCGTGCGGGCCATGGTGGTGCCCCGGCGAGAGCACGCGGACGTCGAGTCCTTCAGCGAGGCCGTGTTCGCGTCCGTCCGCGAAGCCGACGTCGATCTCGTCGTGCTCAGCGGATTCCTCTCTCTGGTCGTCGTGCCGGAGGACTTCCGACTACGCGTGATGAACATCCACCCCGGGCTGATTCCGGCCTTTTGCGGGGCCGGCTTCTACGGGCACCACGTCCACGAGGCCGTGCTGGAGTACGGGGCCAAGGTCAGCGGCTGCACGGTCCACTTCGCCGACGACCAGTACGACACGGGCCCGGTCGTCCTCCAGCGGTGCGTGCCGGTCCGTGAGGACGACACCCCGGACGCGCTCGCGGCCCGCGTCTTCGAGACCGAGTGCGAGGCCTACCCCGAGGCGATTCGCCTGTTCGCCAAGGGCCGCCTGCGGATCGACGGACGACGCGTCCGCGTCGCCGAGGGTTGAAGTCTCGCGACACTGACGGTCGAAACGGGCCGCAAGTCCAACGCGACCTCGTACGGTTGTTGCAACACCGCTCTTCGTGCAGCAAGTGGACACGAAGTCCACGAGCGAAGCGCACATGAGCCAAGCCGTGTTGGCCGTCAGGATGACGGCGGAACACGAGTAAGGCGAACCACGAACACAGAAGGCCTCGCCGGGCAGTTGCGGAGGTCCCGACGAGGCCTGGGTGGGCAAGTCTCGAGTCCCGATTCTGCCCGACGGGAACCGGGGATTCAACGACGGATCGGGGAACCTCAGTCGGCCGGCTTCAAACGCAGCCCACGGGGCACACAGACCAGTTCCGCCAACTCGAAGACCCCTTGCGCCGCCAGTGCCATCAGTGCCGCGGGCACGGCTCCCTCCAGCATCTCGTACGGCTGACCGAGCCGCAGACCGGAGAAGATGGGCACGCCGTAGCCACCGGCGGCGATGAAGCCACCGAGCGTGGCGGTTCCGACGTTGATCACGGCCGCCGTCTTGATGCCGGCCAGAATCGAGCGAGCTGCCAGCGGAAGTTCGATCTTCCAAAGTCGGACGAAAAGCGGGAGCCCGATCGCCTGGGCTGACTCGTGGATCCCGGCCGGGATGTCGGTCAGGCCCGTGCAGGTGTTGCGAACGATCGGCAGCAGGCTGTAGAGGAACAGCGCCACGATCGCCGGCAACGCCCCGAGGCCACACAGCGGGATCAACACGACGAACAGCGCCAGCGACGGGATGGTCTGCAAGAGCCCGATGGCGGCGAGCAGGACCTGACCGAACTGCCGCTGCTTGGCGGCGAGAATGCCGACCGGGATCGCGACCACGATCGCTGCGGACAGCGACGTTGCGACGAGCAGAAGGTGCTGCCAAGTGTACCGGGCAAGTCGCTCGAAAATGCTGGGGACCTTGGGGACGATCTCCAAGCCGAAGGTCGTGTTGAGGAAGTCGGCGGCCACGCGGGCGGCCTCCTCCCCCCCCAGCATCGTCCGCGCGTTCAGCGTGGTCATCGTGTCGACGTCGATCTTCCCCTCGAGCCGTCGAATCGCCGAGACGACCTCGGGCGCCCGCTCCTCGAGGTCGGCCCGGTACACGAGGACGGCCTCGTACTCCGGGAAGAAGTTCTCGTCATCGACGAGGACCCGAACGTCGTAGACCTTGACCTTGGCATCCGTCGCGTAGACGTCCATCACGTCGATGTCGCCGTTGGCGAGACCGATGTACGCGAAGTCGTGCTCGAGCGGCAGCACGTCGTCCTGGGGCAGGGCGTACACGCGTTTCAAGGGCTCCCACCCGTCGGACCGCTTGACGAACTCGTTTGCGAACCCGCACTTGAGGTTCGGGTAACGCCGGAGGTCCGAGATGGTCCGGATGTCCGAGAGGTCGTCGGTCCCGAACCGTCTGGCGGCCTCGGCCGTCGGCTTGTTCGGAATCCCGATCTCGTAGGAATTGTCGAACCCGAGCGACCGCGTCATCCGCAGCCCGCGTTCCTCGAGAGCCTCGCGAAGCTCGTCGTCGTCCTTCAGCTTCAGTTCGCTGAGGAGTTCCTGGCGGAGCGTGCCGGTGTAGTCGGGATAGACGTCGATCTCGCCGGACAGCAACGCGTTCCAGACGACCGGACTCCCGCCGAGCCGCTGTCGGTGCTCGACCGAGGCCCCGTTCGACTCGACGTAGTAGGCGACGACCTCCCCGAGAATCGTGCTCTCGTTGAAGTCCTTGGACCCCACGACGACGTCGGAGCGACCGCAACCGGTCAGCACCGCCAGGAGCGACAACAGAGCAAGACGGTGGACACGCCTCACGAGGTCACCCCCAGCACGGCCCGCTGGGCGGTCGTGAACTCGCGAACGAAGTCGGTGGCCGGACGTTCGAGCAACTCGGAGATCGGCCCCCGTTGTTCGACGTGCCCGTCGCGCATCAGAATCACGTCGTCACCGAAGAAGGCCGCCTCGTTCATGTCGTGCGTGACGAGCACGACCGTCTTCTCGAGTCGCCGGAAGATCTCGCGGAGGTCTCGCTGCAGTTCCGCGCGGATCATCGGGTCGAGCGCGCCGAGGGGCTCGTCCATCAGCATCACCTCGGGATCGAGGACGAGGGCTCGCATCAGGCTGACGCGCTGTCGCTGCCCGCCGGAGAGCTGGGCCGGGTAGCGTTCCAGGGTCTCGACCGGCAAGTCGACCAGGGCGGCGAGCTCGGCCACTCGGTCTCGGAGTCGGTCGGGCGACCACTCCAGGAACCGGGGCATCAGCTCGACGTTCCCGCGGGCCGTCATGTGCGGGAACAGGCCGCCGTCCTGGATGACGTAGCCCATCCGGCGGCGGAGTTCGAGCACCTGGTCGCCGGCCACCTGTTCGTCGCCGAACCACACGGTCCCCTCGTCGGGTTCGACGAGTCCCATCAGCAGCCGCAGCAGGGTCGACTTGCCGCAGCCGCTCTGGCCGATCAGCACGGTGACGCGGCCGGACTGCAGTTCGAGGTCGGTCCGGGGGAGGACCGTGGTCCCTCCGTAGGACTTGGAAACGCCTTCGAGCCTGAGCATGACCGGGCCGGTTGGAACGCGGGGACCGCCTCGTCGAGCCGAGATCGTAGGGAACGCCCCGCTCGATCGCCACCGGCCTCGACGCAGCCGGGACGCGAGGACGGCGGCTCACTCCGAGATGCAACGCGGAATCCCGATCCTCAACACCCCCTCAGGCGGCTTCGACGAGCGGTTCGCCGCGTAGCCGGGCGAGATCGGCGTCGACCATCCGTTCGACGAGTTCCCGGAAGCCGACCTCGGGCTCCCAACCGAGCCGCTCCTTCGCGAGCGACGAGTCCGCCATCAGCAGGTCGACCTCGGCCGGCCGGAAGAACCGCGGATCGACGACGACGTGGTTCCGCCATTCGAGCCCGACTCGCTCGAAGGCGATGCTGACGAACTCCTCCACGCTGTGGCAGACGCCGGTCCCGACGACGAAGTCCTCCGGCTCGTCCTGCTGCAGCATGGCCCACATGGCCCGGACGTAGTCGCCGGCGAAGCCCCAGTCGCGACGGGCGGCGAGATTCCCGAGGGCCAGCTCCTTCTGCAGGCCGCAGCGAATGCGGGCAACGCCGTCCGTGATCTTCCGGGTGACGAACTCGATGCCCCGCCGCGGCGACTCGTGGTTGAACAGGATCCCCGAGCAGGCGTAGAGGTCGTGGCTCTCGCGGTAGTTGACCGTCATGTAGTGGGCGTAGACCTTGGCCACGCCGTAGGGGCTGCGGGGGTGAAACGGGGTCGTCTCCCGCTGGGGCGACTCGACGACCTTCCCGAACATCTCGCTGGAGCTCGCCTGGTAGAAGCGAATCGAGGTGTCGACCAGGCGGATCGCCTCGAGCAACCGCGTGGTGCCGAGGGCCGTGACCTCGCTCGTGAGCAGCGGCTGCCGCCAGCTGGAACCGACGAAACTCTGGGCGGCCAGGTTGTAGACCTCGGCCGGCCGAACCTGTTCGACGACCTCGACCAGGGAGGCGAGGTCGGTCAGGTCGCCGGAGTGGAGGTGCAGCCGGTCCTCGAGGTGTTCGAGCCGCTCCGTCTTCGGCGAACTCGTCCGGCGGACGATGCCGTGCACCTCGTACCCCTTCGAGAGGAGGAACTCGGCGAGGTAGGAACCGTCCTGTCCGGTGATCCCGGTGACGAGGGCGCGCTGGGTCGGCATCGATGCTCCTTCATCTGGCCGCTCTGGCGAGGCGAGAGTCGCTCTCGCTCGGGCGAGATTCTAGCGCTGTCGGCGCGAGGGGGTCAACGGAGAACGAACGGCGGACTCGCCTTGCCGCGATTCGACGTTCCGACCTAGATTCCCGCCCCCTCGTGCAACAGAGACCCAACATGACGTTGATCTCCTCGCGGCTCCCGCGACCCGTGGTGGTCGGCCTCGTCGTCGTCGGAGCCATCGCGGCCGTCGTGACGGCGTTCGTCGTCCCGTACGCGAGCGACACGCCCGGCGACCAGGAGGTCTATGCGCTCGCGTCCGAACGGGCGGAGCGGGGCGAGCAGTTCTACCGACCGGACCAGGTGCGGGCCTTCACCTACCCGCCGTTCTGCGTGATGTACTTCATGCCGATGACGGGGCTCGACGAGCCGACCCGGCGGGGCGTCTGGTACCTTGCGAACTTCGCCATGCTGGCGGGGGTCAGCTGGCTGTTGTGCCGTGCCCTCGACCCGATGTTCCGCACGGACGGCCCCCCCTCGTGGGTGTGCGTCACGCTGACGACGGTCCTCACGCTGCGGTTCCTGATCTCCCCACTGGAGTACCAGGGGCACGACCAGATCGTGTTCCTGTTGTCGCTGCTGGGCATCGTCGCCTGGAGTCGCGACCGGTCCGGGCGGGCCGGGTTCTGGACCGGGCTGGGGGCCGCGACGAAGGCGACGCCCGCGCTCTTCCTCCCCGTGTTCCTCTGGAACCGACAGTGGCGAGCCGTCGGGGTCTTCGGCATCGTCGCCGTCGGGGCCACGCTGCTGCCGGACCTGCTGTATCCCGCGAACGACGGCCGGTCCTGGGTCGTCACCTGGTACCACGCCTTCGTCTCGAAGGTCGAGGTCGGCGAGGCGGCCGACGCCCGCGGAGCGTGGATCTCGTGGAACATGCTCAACCAGAGTCTCGCCGGGACCATGTACCGCATTTCCACGCCGGTCGACGTGTCGACGCAGCACCTCTTCGACGTCAGCCTCTGGTCGCTCGCGGGGCGGTCGTTGAAGCTGGTCACCGTCGGCGTTCAGCTGTTCGTCCTCGGGACGATCGTGCTGGTCACCTGGCCCGGATGGGTGAAGGACGTCTCCGACCGCGAGCGATCCATCCTGCGGCTGGGGCAGGGGGGTGCGGTGCTGTGCGCGATGCTGCTCCTCTCGCCGATGAGCAGCAAGGCCCACTTCTGCACACTCGCCCTGCCGATCGCCTTCGTCCTGGCCGACTTCCTCTACCGTCGGCGGGACCTGCTCGTCGGCGGAGCGATCCTCGCCGTGTTCTGCATGGGCACGCTCACGTCGAAGGACCTGCTCGGGAAGGAACTCGGCGACCGCGTGCTGGCGTACGGCTCGCTAACGTGGTGCACCATGATCTGCCTGCTGGCCGTCACGCGGTGCGTCGTCTCGCGATCCCGAGAGATGCAACGGGCCGCCGCCGCCGAACCGGAGATCGTCGAGTTCCCGGAGGACGGGGCGAACGACGTGCGGGCTGCCGCCTAGTGGCACGAGGATCTGGCCGGCGCGGGTCGCGGGTGCCGAAGTCGCGGGTGACCGCCGCTTGCCGCAGCACGGGATGCAGCCGCGGCGGACTGGCGGCGCGGGTTCCGGCTGGGCTTCGGCCGGGATCGGGGAGCGTAGTTCGAAGAACTCGAACCGGGCATCGAGTTCACCGGCGTTCGGATCGCCGCTTCCGCCGTTCTTCGCGAGGAGGCCCAACCTCTTCGGCCCACCGTCGCTCCACTCCCGTTCTCCGCGGACCGTGAAGGTGTTGCCGTCCGTGCTGAAGGAGTACTCGTACGTGTTGCCACGCTTCGTCAGGCGAACCCAGTACCTGTCGAGCCCGCTCGGCGAGTCCACGTAGGTGAATCGGGAGTTCGCGTCGGTCTCCGACAGAATGCAGAAGGCCTGGCCGCCGCGGTTCGGCCAGTTGTATTCGTAGCCCCACTTCAGGTAGTTGTCGTCGTCGTGGTAGAGGACGAGCCCTGCCTGCTGGTAGGTCGTCTGCGGAGTGAATCCCGACACGCAGGTGGTCACGACGAAGTCCGCATCGGGCGCCAACGGATTGTCGATCAGGAAGATGTTCTTCGCCTTGATCGTCTCGTTCGGATCGTCGTTGCCCTCGTCGCGGTGAATGGTGCCGCGCTGAGTGGTGATCGTGAGGCTGCCGGGGTGCTTCGTGAACGAGACGTGCGTCGGGTCGTGTCGCACCGGCTTCCACCGGAGCATCGGTTTGCCGTCGAAGTCGTCGAACGCAACGAACGTCGAGCGTTTCTCTGCTCCCGGATGCGGTTCACCGGCCTCGGAGCGAAGGACGAGTCCGAGACCAACGAGGACCGTGCAGGTCGAGAGCGTCGGCAGGAAGAGCGAGTGCCGTTGCTGCGGCGAGCGCGCGTGGTTCATCGTCGTCCCAAGGTGTGTGATCACGTGAATACTCGACGAGGCTACGGAGGATTCGGACGGGGAGCAAGAAGCAACTGACTCGGCACGTCGCGGCCGGCATCGTCGTCACCGATCCGAGGAGTCGGTAGGGTGGCGTTCGAGTTCCTCGGCTCGTACTGCTCACTTGGAGCCGTGCCTCCGCACTCGCACGTGAACGTTCCCCCCCACCGAGACCACCTGCCATGAGATCTTCGCTGCCGTTGTCGTCGGCCCTGGCCGCTCTCGTCGTCTCGTGCGCAGTCGTCGCCCGCGCGGCCGAGACGCCGAACGTGCTCGTGATCCTCGCGGACGACATGGGCTACGGGGACGTCCACGCGCTGAGTCCGAAGTCGACGATTCCGACGCCGCACCTCGACAAGCTCGCGGCGGAGGGGATGACGTTCACCGACGCCCACTCGCCGTCGGCCGTCTGCACGCCGACGCGGTACGGGCTCGTCACCGGACGCTACTGCTGGCGGTCGAAGCTGAAGCGAGGCGTACTCGGGGGGTACAGCCCGCCGCTGCTGGAGCCGGGCCGGGCGACGGTCGCGTCGGTCCTCAAGGCGAACGGCTACCACACCGGAGTCGTCGGCAAGTGGCACCTCGGCATGACGCTGCCGATGCTCGCGGGGAAGGAGGTCAACTCGTCGAAGTGGGACGGCGACCCGGGGGTCGACTTCGCCGGGAAGATCACCGACGGCCCGCTGCAGCACGGGTTCGACGAGTGCTTCAACGTCTCCGCCTCGCTCGACATGGCCCCCTACGTCTTCATCCGGAACGACGGCTTCACGATGCAGCCGACGATGCAGCAGAAGGCCGTGCGGTTCCCGCACTTCGTCCGCAGCGGCCCGCGGGCGGAGGACTTCGTGATCGACGAAGTGCTCGACCGCATCGCGGACGAGTCGATCGCGTTCGTCGAGAAGGCGGCGAAGGCGGAGAAGCCGTTCTTCCTGTACGTCCCGCTGACGGCGCCGCACAAGCCGACGCAGCCGCACGAACGGTTCCGCGGGAAGACGAAGCTCGGCGAGTACGGCGACTTCGTGATGCAGACGGACGACACGGTGGGCCGCATCCTGAAGTCGCTGGACGCGGCGGGCGTCGCCGACGACACGCTCGTCTTCTTCACGTCCGACAACGGCAGCTACATGTACGCCTACGAGGACGACCGGCCGGACCACGTGGACGACTCGACCGTGCAGGGCTACCGCGTCGGTCGTCACCGGGCGAACGGGCCGTTCCGCGGGACGAAGGCGGACGTCTGGGAGGGCGGCCACCACGTGCCGTTCTTCGTCCGCTGGCCGGGGAAGATCGAGAAGGGGAGCCGCTGCGCGACGCCGATCTGCCACGTTGACATCCTGGCAACGTGTGCGGAGATCGTCAGTGTGAAACTCGCGAACGACGCGGCGGAGGACAGTGCGTCGCTCGTCGGTCTGCTGCACGGCAAGACGACCGAACGCGGGGCTCCGGTGATTCACCACTCCGCGTCCGGCGTGTTCGCCATCCGCGACGGCCGCTGGAAACTCGTGGCCGGCAACGGCTCCGGCGGCCGCCAGGCCCCCCGAGGCAAGCCGTTCGCCAAGCCGTACGAACTGTACGACCTGGAGTCCGACGTCGCCGAGAAGAAGAACGTCGCCGCCGCGCACCCGGAGATCGTCGAACGGCTGACGGCGAAGTTGACGGAGATCCGCGAGAGCGGGCGAAGCGTGGAGCGGTGAGGCAGGAGCGAGCGGCTCGGACGGATCGAAGTCACTTCGCGAGTTGAGCCAAGATCCGTTTCGCCTCCGCGACGACTTTCTCGTCCGGGAACTCGGCGACGATCTCCTTGATCACGTCCACGGCGGCATCCTTCGTCGTACCGGTCGTCTCGGTGGCGACGGCTTCGGCGGCGTGGACGATGCGGAGCATGCGGCGGCGGTCGGTCTCGTCGTAGCGGGGGACGTTCTCGTCCCCCTTCAGGATGCGGCGGATGCGGTTGCGGACCTCTTCGGAGAAGCTGGTCTGGTAGGTCTTCACGAGGATCGGCCGGGCGATGCCGCGGAGCTTCTCGAGTTCCGTCGTCGCCCGGTGGCGGACGCGGAAGTCCGGGTCGTCGAGATCGACGACGAGTTCGCGGATGCGGTCGTTCTCGGCCGGGACGAGGGTGCCGTGCACGCGGCCGGCGACCGCGACGACGACGGTCTTCGGACGGGCCCGGAGCAGTCCGACGGCCCGGTAGGCCTTGGCCGGTTCGGTGGAGCCGAGGTCGGTCCAGAGTTGGTCGAGGGCGGCGTCCGTCGGAGCGGGGGCGTCCGCGAGCGGATCGGGCAGTCTTCCAGCGTCCCAAACTAGCACGGTCCGGTCGAAGCTGCCGCTGGCGATGCGGGTGCCGTCGGCAGAGAGACCGAGCGAC